>NZ_JBFBKR010000024.1:0-63036 GCF_040686575.1 Arthrobacter sp. NPDC080073 | reverse complement strand
ACCGTGCTGGACGAGCACTCGGCGTACGAGTGCATCCGCGCCGGCGCCCGTTTCCTGGTCAGTCCGCAACTGAACCCCGCGATGATCCGTACCGCTAACCGGTACCAGATACCAACTATCAGCGGGGCCTACACCCCGACCGAGCTCGTTGAGTCTGCCGAGGCAGGCGCCGACATCCTCAAACTCTTCCCGACCGAGGCGGGCGGCGTCTCCTACGCGAAGGCCGTGCTCGCACCGCTGGCACATCTGCCCATCATGCCGGCAGGTGGCGTAACCCTGGACAATGTGGGCGAATGGTTCGCGGCAGGCGTGGCAAGCGTCGGCGTCGGCAGCTATGTGACGAAAGCATGGCAACCGGACGGCGACTTCTCCCGTGTCACTGGGGCAGCCCGGGCATTTCTATCGGCAGTGGCAGAGGCCCGAAAGTGACGACTCCCAAGGTCTTCATCGTCATCGGTCCTGCCGGATCCGGAAAGACGACCGTCGCCCAGCGAACAGCAAGAGAGCATGGGGCTGCGTACCTGGACAAGGATCGGGTCAGCGGCCGATTCGTCGAGTTCGCGCTGACCGTCACCGGGCACGATCCCACGGACCGCGAATCCAACGACTACTACCGCGACAACCTGCTGCCGCTGGAGTACGAAACTCTCATGGATGTGGCCGGGATAAATCTGCGCCTCGGCCGATCAGTGGTCCTTGACGCCCCCTTCGGGGCCTGCTTCGGAGAGGCGGGCTACATAACCCGTGCGGCGGAGGACTTCCACTGGCCCCCGGCCGAGATAACCGTAATACGGGTCCGTGTTCCTCAAGACGTTCTACGCGCCAGGCTCACCCGGCGGGGCCTGGAACGAGACCAATGGAAACTTTCCCATTGGGAGGAATACTGGTCCGTCTACGGGAGCTTGGAATGCGCGTGGTCAGGCGTGCAGTACCTGGACTTCAACAACGAGACACCCCTTCCGGCGCAGGGGTGATGACTGAACCACCAGACCAGCTCAGTTCGGTCAGTTCTACGGGGCCGCTGTTACAACTCGCAGCATGAATGGGCCACACGACTCCTATCCGACCGAGGCAGCACCCTCTGCCTCCAGCGCAGAGGCGGCAACGCCAGAAACCTGCGACGTGGCTCACAAAAAGACGTTGACAAGCCTCTCGTGTCGCCCTAGTGTGGTTGCAACCGATCTCAGCAACCGATCTCAGCAGCAGATCTTATTGTTCCGGTACAGCCAACCAGGTTAACGGCAGTTGCCAGCCGGAGCACGGATTGCCCCGGCTCAACCCCTAACCCCTCAGCAAACCTGAAAGTATGGAGAGTTCAATGAAGACCTCAAAAGATGCGCCCGACAGCTCGGGCCCTTCTGAATTTCCGGAAGTGCCCGAGCCGCCTCGGCGATCCGTCAACACGCCCCCCGCTTCTGTTAGCAACGCACCACCGATTCCCCGTGGAAAAGCCATCAACATCGTCGCTGGGACACTCGGGCACTTCGTCGAATGGTTCGACTGGAACATCTATGGCGTAATGGCAGTCATTTTCGCTTCGCAAATCTTTCCCTCGGACAGCCCAGCTGCCTCCGTTACTCTTGCCTTCGCTACCTACGCAATCGGATTCCTTATCCGACCTCTTAGCGGCCTCATCATCTCCCCGCTGGCAGATCGCTTCGGACGACGCGGCGTGCTGGCTTTGACCATCAGCCTCATGGCGGGCGGTTCGCTCCTCATCGGTTTCACTCCGCCATACGCAGCCATTGGATGGCTCGCTCCGGCGATGTTCCTCACCGCGCGAGTTGCACAAGGCATCTCCGCTGGAAGTGAGCAGCAGGGCGCAATAGCGTTCATGGTGGAACACGCGCCCGCAAACCGTCGGGCCCTCTTCGGATCGCTCACCAACTTCGCCAGCGGTGTTTCTATCTTGGCTGCAACGGGCACCGCCGCCCTCATCACCACGACCTTGTCGAAGGGGGACCTCAACGCGTGGGGATGGCGCATCCCGTTCGTCATCGGCGGAGTGCTGGGACTCATCGGCCTCGTTGTGCGCGCCCGTGCCGACGAATCACCCGAGGTTGACAAGTCGGCCAAGGTGAAGACCAACTCGCGTTCGCGCCTAGGCAGCTTGCTGCGGAACCACCCGAAGGCACTTTTGCAGTCCGCGGCGCTCTCTGCGCCGGCGGTGGCCTACTACACCTGGTCGACGTTCCTTCCGACGTATGCCGCGCTGACCACTGGGCAATCGCTTGCCTCCGCTCTGACCGCGAACCTCATTGGAATCGGTGTGTTTGTCGTCCTTGTCCCGCTTGTAGGTGCCGTGTCGGATCGGATTGGCCGACGGAAGCCCTTCCCCATCATCGGAGCGATCGGGATGGTGGTGCTTTTCTACCCCCTGATGCTGCTCCTGACTAATGCGGGCTTCGGTGCTTACGTGCTGGTTTCCGTGTCGGGTTACGTCGTCCTCGCGATCTGGCAGGCGGTGTATCCGACGATCCAGGCCGAACTATTCCCGGCCGCGGTCCGAGTATCGGGAATCGGACTGTCGCATCAGCTCGTGATCGCCCTCTTCGGCGGAACCGCTCCATTGATCGCGTCGGCCTTCCTCGGCGCGGGCCAGCCAATGCTCGTGGCGGTGTACATGATCGTGATTGTTGGGCTGTCTTTGATCGCGTACTTCACGCTGCCGGAGACAGGCCCGCGCCGCAATAAGCCCAGCGAGACTGTCTCGTTCAAGGATGCTAACGCGAAGGTCGCCGAGCGCATCACCTCCTGAGACGTGAAATGGGGGGTCCGTTGCGCGTGCGATCAGACAAGCATCGCAACCGCCGCAACGGACCCCACTGCCTCGTTAAAACTTGACCTGGATTTTTGTTTCCTCACTTGTGTGCTGGGCATAATCAGTCAATTCGGGATCGGTGATGACTTCCCCTATCTTTTGCCAGTTCCTTCGAAGAATTGGCCCCATCTTCGCGGCGGGCCGTCCTGCTTGTGGTCGTGCACCATACCGTCAAACCTCCGCTGGTACTCCGCAGCTGTGTTTTCACCTTGCTCCTGCACTGCACGACTAGTCTCGCGCTCGAAGTCGTTGCTGAGCTTATGAAGCACCGCCGACATTTTGGCCGCACTACACGGGAGCCTCGGCGCCGAGCACGTCAGCGAAACCGGCCGGCAGTTCACTCCTCGCCCTACTGGTACTGGTGCATATTCGATTTCGAAATATTCGTGCCTTTAAAACGACGCTGCGGGGCTGCCTTGCTCAAAGTTTTGGCGAACAGGGTCTGGTCGGAACGTTTTCATAGATCCGGAGCAACTGTGGGCTTGTCGACGGAGATTGTCAGGTTGGGGCACACTCCACCCTGACGCTATCGGGCCCCTGACATGCGAGGACTCCGCCCCGCGGTAGAACTACTGCTTGTGCTCAGAGGCCCGCCTAGTCGCACAGTGTGAAGCAGTCGCCCCTGCCCAGTGGGATTTCGCTGAAGTCCAGTCACAGAGCGTCATAACTAGGCGAAGACAGAGAGGATGCCTCCAATGAACGACATGATTATCAATACATTTTCCTATCTATGGTCAGCTACAGCAATCGACGCCATAGCTGAATTGGCCGACCGTGGGTACAAAACTTTCGAAGTTCCGATCAGCTCGCCACATTGCTGGCCGGATGAAATGTCCGCCCAGGAACGTTCAACAACTCGCGCAAGGCTGCATGAATACGGTGCGACAATCAGGTCACTGAACGCCGGGGGCTATGACATCAACTTGGCCAGCCCCGGCGCCAACATGCGCCGCAAGAGCATCGAGCACATCAAATCGGTGATCGACCTGGCCACAGCGTGGGATGTCACCGATGTCGTAATATCCCCCGGCACAAGACGCCCGATGATCTCCCCCTCCCTCGAAAAGACTTACGGGTGGATGTACGAGAGCCTGGAGAATCTCATCCCACTGGCCAAACAGGCTGGCACACGACTGCTCTTCGAGAACACCCCCTACTGCTTCACACCTAACATCCAGGACCTGGCAGGCGTCGTCAGCACCATCAACGACGACACAGTGAAGATCGTGTACGACGTCGCCAACGCCGCCTACATAGGAGAAGATCCCGTAGAAAGGCTGCGCTCCCACCACCAATCGATTGGACTCGTCCATATTTCTGATACGGGCACGGAAAGCTGGGGCCACGATCCAATCGGGACCGGAGTGATCGACTGGAACGGGTTGGGTAAAGCCGTAAAAGAAACGTGCGGCGTCAATAACGTAGTTCTTGAGATCATTCGCGAAGAGAACCCCGTTCAGGAATTCAATAAGGCGATGCAGGATCTCAAGAATCAAGGCTGGGATTTGAGCTATTAGCCAGCGTTCGAGGGCGCGAGCCAGCTGCGGTTAAGACGGAATCTCGGTCTACAGTCCGAATCCTGCAAAACAAGCCGTTTCCGGCCCATGATTTCTATCGTTTTGGTAGTCAAAACAATTTTTATGTGAACCACTAGAAGAAGGAACTGTCTGTAATGAGAGCTCTGGTTACCGGCGGAAGCAGCGGCATAGGGGCGGCTACCTGCGTCAGAATCGCAGAGGCGGCCCTGGCCCGGGGTGTTCACCCGATGATCGCGGTCAGTGGACACGAACGGAACAGCAGCCAAGAGCAAGTCGTTCGCTCAATCCAGTCCCTTGGCGGTACGGCCATCGCACTGACGGGCGATCTCGGTGACCCAGATGTGCCAAGTCAACTGGTAGAGGCCGCGGTAGCTGAGTTCGGCGGGCTGGACGCCTTGGTAGCAAACGCGGGAATCGCCAACCCCGGCGCCATCTGTGAGGTGTCCCTTGAAGACTGGGACAACATGTTCTCCGTTAACCTCCGCAGCGCGTGGCTTCTGGCAAAGGCAAGCTACCCCCATCTGAAGCAGAGCCAGGGCGCCGCCTGCTTTACCTCTTCCATGTCCGGTCAGCTACCCCACGCCGGATCCGGCGCTTACAGCCCCAGCAAAGCTGCATTGACGATGCTGGCCCAAACACTCGCCCTGGAATGGGCGCCGGACGGAATCCGCGCAAACGTCGTCTCCCCGGGCATGACCAACACGCGGATGACAGAAAAAATGTATGAAGATCCCCAAATCAAAAAGGCAAGGGAAAATATCATTCCTCTGGCACGAATCGGTGACCCCATGGACATTGCCAATGTCATCGAATTTCTTGTAAGCCCACTATCAGGCTACGTCACCGGGCAGGACATCTGCGTCGATGGCGGCTTTTCTAAATCTATTCTAAGCCATATTCCCGGTCGGCCCAGCTCAAGATCTTGACGCTTCTGTAACCGATTCCGGGGAAGTGACAAAACAGGGGGCGGCCCCTCCACCGCAACGGTGGGGGCCGCTGTCACGCGCTCAACCTGCCAACCGCCGTCCACATGTTGTGAGCCTGTCCACGCCCGGCACCATAGAGACAAGCAGACGGATCTCCCTAGCCCTGTTTTAGCTGGAGATGAGGACGGGAGACCGGCGTTACCTTGCTCGACGCTTTCGGGGCAGGGCGGCAAACCCAAGGAGAGAAGCCGTGAGCCCAGCAGCGCGACCACTTATCCCCGAACAGCGCCATCAGGAGATGCTTCGGCTTCTGCGCCGCGAGGGCGTCCTGAGTATCCGCAGCTTGACGGACTACATGAAGGTCTCCCACATGACGGTCCGCAGGGATATCACTGCACTGGAGGACCAGGCCAGGTGGTCTCAGTTCAGGGCGGTGTGCGCCTCACCGAATGGACACGCCAGGAACCACCGCGGGAACGTGAGTCCCGCGCACAGTTGGTGCCTGCCCGGAAGCAGGCAATCGCCGAGCTCGCCGCCGGGTTCGTCGACGACGGCATGGTGGTATTCCTCGATGCAGGAAGCACCTGCCAGTCAGTGGTGCCGCACCTCGCCGGCCGCCAGAACCTCACCGTAGTGACGAACGACTTTCACGTGGTGTCAAACCTGTTCGCCTACCCGGAGGTTGAGACGATCCACACGGGCGGTTTTGTTGATCAGTCGAGCGCCTCGAGTTGCGGCCTATCGCCGCCGACGTGGTGAAGTCGATAAACATCGACATGTTCTTCCCCAGCACGGGCACCTGGAACGTTGCCCGGGGTGTTACCACGTCCTCGATGGACAAGGTGGAGGTGAAGCTGGAGGCGTCGTCGTCGTGCTTCCTGCTTGCGGACAGCACCAAGTTCGGAACTGTGTCCCGGTTCAACGTGGCGCCGCTGGAAAGACTGGATGCCATCATCACCGACGACCAACTTCCGCTCGAGATGCGGGACAACATCCGGGACCTGGGCATGACCGTCCACGAGGCCTCAAGCAGAAACAACCCCAACGGTTATGTCGCTTAGCCCTCCTTGGGCATTCCCCCGTGCTGAATCGGGTCTATGAGGCCATTAATAAGGTCAGCATGGGCTACACCCCACCCTGACGTCAGGCAGGCGGGTTACTTGACACCTCAAAGGGCCAGTCATAGAGCCCAAGCTGACACATCCTCAGCAGAATCTACACCTCGGGCTACGCTGTGCTCGTGACTAGGCGCCAGGAAGCTCTAGCGTGGCCGGAGGGGGCAATCATTCCTCCGGCCCTTCGCCAGGCTCGGCCCATTCCAGAGCGGCGACAACATGCCCTTCATTGGGCAGAGCCCGCTTCTCGTCTGCAGGGAGCTTGTCATAGGTGTACGCGGCGACGGCCATCGGAGAGGACGAGCGGCCAAGGCTGTAGCGGACGCTGCGGTCGTTTTTGGTGCCGCAAATGAGGATTCCGATTGTTTCGTTGTGGTGCTCGCGGCGGAGCATGTCATCGACGAGGGCGACGTAGAAGTTAAGTTTGCCGGCATATTCGGGTTGGAACTTGCCGGTTTTGAGTTCAATGACGACATACCGGTTTTGGTCCATGTGGAAGAACAACATGTCGATGAAGTAGTCATCTCCGTCGACGTCGAAGTGAACTTGCCGGCCAACGAATGAGAATCCCGGTCCCAGTTCACGCAGGGTTTCGGTGATGCGGCTGGTGAGGGCCAGTTCGAGGTCTCTCTCGGCAACAGCGCCGGAGAGGCCCAAGAACTCGAAGTTGTACGGATCCTTGGCGATTTGCTGGGCGAGTTCTGAGTCCTGCGCAACAAGCTGTTGCGTAAAGTTCGACGGCGCGGTGCCGGTCCTTTCCAGTGTCCGGTTCATGATCATGTTCAGCAGGACGTTACGTGACCACCCGTGTTCGACTGCTGCCGCCGCGTAGGAGAGTCGGCTTTCCTGCTCAGTGAGTTTGTCCAGCAGGACGGTGATGTGGCCCCACGGCAATTGCGCAACAGGCTGTTGCGCAATTGGGCTGTTGTGCCAGGCACCGGCGAATGTGGTCATGTATTGAATGTTCCGGGCAGATAGGCCTTTCATGTCGGGGAACTCCGCCCGAAGGTCCTCGGAGAGGCGGCGGATGACACCGCTACCCCAGCCTTGGTCCCGTTGTTCCTTGAGCACACCGCGGCCGATGCTCCAATACAACTCGATCAGCTGAATGTTGACTGTTCGAAGTGCTCTAGTTCTTGCTCCTCGAACGGTCTTCTTGAGCTCCTTGAGCAAATGGGCGTAGCCGCCTGGCAGGTCAACATCTCGGGAAACAGTCACAGACTTCATCCTAGGTATAAGCATTCGAAGGAATAGGGATAGACCTCCCCACTTTTAGTAGAGCGAGATAGTCAATCGTGTCGCGGAAATCCTGAAAAGTTTGGGCCGCTTTCTAGCGGCTCATCTCAATCCTTCGTTCCGGCTCGGATCGACCTTCCGTACGGTCGGCCGGGTCGGGTCATGGCTGGATGGTCCGGACATCGGGGAACCAGCCTTCGGGTGCCTTTTTGGGTTCGAGGTGTTCGGGGTCGCGGTGTTTTTGCATGTCGCATTTGTAGAACGGGCCGCGGGGGTCCAGGAGCACGTTCATGTGGTGGTCCGCGTGGTCCCTCCACCAGACGCTGATGCCGGTGGCGCCGTCGAGTCTGAGGTGTTCCCAGGCCCGCCACAGGGCTTCCACGCGGGAGAGTGCTTCGGGGTGGAAGTACCATTCGATGCACCATTTGGCGGCGCGGCCGTCGACGTCGCGGACGTAGGTCGGCAGCAGCTGTTCGTGCAGGAACTCTTCGGCTGAACCGTAGACGAGTTCAGGTGGTTTCTGCTCTTCCGCCGGCCTCTCTGCAGACGCCTCCGTGCCGCCGTTTCCGAGGGCTGTGCTGAATCGTCCGATATCCATGACAGAGTCTCCTAGGTCGTGACCCAGGGATTGGCTACCGGCCCGGCAGCTCCCGGTATCTCCGGTTCTTCGGTGCGGGGGCTGTGGGTCGTGATGGAGGCTTCGACGGCGTCCTGGTGGGGGCCGGTGTACCAGGGCATTGTCCGGACCAGGGTGGCGGGGGCGCCGGAGGCGAGGACGACGGCGCGTCCGCGGTCGAGTTCGGCGAGGTTGGAGACGTCGAAGATGCGTTCCTTGGCTTCCTGGCGTGAGCGGCTGGACCCGGTTTTGCCGGAGGAGATGGAGATGTTGGTGTAGCTGTAGTCCCCGATGAGGTCCGAGAGTGCCCGGAGGAAGCCTTCTTCGGCGACGCCGCCGCCGTAGACCTTGACGTTCGCGGCGGACCAGATTTTCCGCATGTTCGCCTCGCCCCAGAGTTCGACGCCCTGGGACCAGGACTGCAGGATGGCCATGACGATCAGGCCCTTGGAGCCGTAGTGGCTGAACTGGTCAGGGAGCCCGGCCCAGCGGACGACGTTGGCCAGCTCATCGAGGGCGAACAGTGCAGGTTTGGGCAGTCGACCGCCGCTGCGCTCGGCCCGTTCTTCCATGGCCTCGGCGATGGCGACGGTCAGGGCCGTGGTGAGCGGGGCGGCCGAGCCGGCACCTTCCTTGGAGAGGATGTAGATCGTCTCCCGGGAGGCGGCGAAGTCGTGCGGGTTGAACCGGCGGCGCGGATCGGTGGCCACGGAGGCGCCGCGGGCCGGGGCGACCCAGCGCAGCGTGTTTCTGCTCTTGAGGCACTGGATCATTTTCTCGGCGGTGCCGAAGATACCGTCGCGCTGCTTGTCGGCCAGCTTCAGCGTGGACTCCAGGCCCTTGTACTGCAGCTCGTAGTCGTTCTCTTTGAGGATTTCGATGGGTTCCTGGCTGACCTGCTCCGTCACCCACAGGTACACCTGGGTGATGGGCAGCTCCCCCAGCGCGGCGGCCAGGAAGTACGAGGAGAGGATGTCTTCGGCTTTGGGGTCGAAGTACGCATCCGGTTTGGACCCCGGAAGACGCGAACCGACGGCGAAGTGCTGGGTGAGTTTGTAGGCCTTCTCTTCGTCCGTGACGTAGGAGAGCGGGTTCCACCACCAGTCCGGTTCCTCCTGGGCGATCTTCTGGGGATCGAACACCCACACCGGAGCGGACAGAATCCGGACGCCGCGGGTGCCGTCGACGACGTCGCGCTTGTTTGAGGTCGAGACCACGGCACCGGGTGCGTCCAGGATCGCGGGCATGACCCGTGAGGTCGACTTACCTGTCCGGGGCCCCCAGATGTCGATGCTGAGGTCTTCCCAGGACTGGATGAACGTCTGGCCGGTGGAGACCACCTTGCCCACGACGATGCCCGGGGTGTCCTTCACGCCGAGGCGCTCGGCCGTCGCGTGTGCGCCCTTCTCGGAGAACGCGGCCAGGGATTTGCCGCGCCCGAGGTACCGTGCGGCCTTGTCGACCCGGGCCCGCTTGGACGCGCCCTTCTTCCAGGCCAGCAGCACGACGACGGCCAGGACCAGGACCGTGCCGGCCATGAGGGCGGCGGCGACGGTCGACTGGACGGGCCAGGGCACCCGGCCCTTGAGGAGCCCGGCAATCAGATCAATGGGCTGCGCCGGGGGTGCGGCGATGCCGGCCATCCAGGAGCCCAGGTGCGCGGCCGCGTAGGTTCCGCCGCCAAAGACGACGATGAAGCCAATGGCCAACCACACCAGCAGAGCATCACCGAGGCCCATTCCTTTGCGGTTCGGTGCACTCACGGTGTGCCTCCTTCCACGGGCAGAACAGGAGCTGCCGGCTCCATGAGCGTCTCGGCGGGTTTGTTCCAGCGGGTGTTGGTGTCATTCAGTCCCTCGTCCTGTTCGATCGAGGTGAGCCCGATCCGGACGGGGATCCCCGGGCGACCGCCGACCTTGATGAGGAACTTCCCCCGGCCCGGGGGTTCGACGTCGACCCCGCGCGAGTCCCACGCGGGAGGGTCCTGCCAGGAGATGAGTTTCTGCTGCTCCTGGCGGGAGAGGGGGATGGCTGAGGTCAGAAGCGGCATCTCCGAGGCGGGCAGACCGCCGCAAATCACCATGCCGGAACGTTCCACGAATCCGCGGGCCTTCATCCGGTCCTCTTCCGCCGGCAACGCCAACAGATCGGACATGGTGTGGGAAATCATAATCTGCCCGACACCGACCGAACGGTTCAACCGGGTCAGGGCGTCCACCCGGTCCACCATGCCCTTACCTGCGCGCAGCGCCCGCCACAGCTCATCCAGGACCACGAAGTAGTTCCGCCGCGGCTCCAGGCCGGCGTCTGCCAGGGCGTTGGCGACGTTGACCGTCCCGAAGCCGAAGGACCAGCACGCCAGAAGCACGGCGGCCTGCAGGTCCGTCTCGGTCTCGTCGATGCTGGAGACGTCGAAGACCACGGCGCGGTCCCGCCGCATGGGGTTGGTGGTCTGGGCGGAGAAGATTTCCCCCAGCTTCCCTCCCCCGGTCAGGCCCAGCAGGGTTGCCTCCAGCGCCCGGGTTTCCTGCAGGTAGACGGCCATATCCCCGCGGTCCAGGGCGACCTGGCGCAGCTCATCCGGGGCGGAGACGATCACGTCCAAGAGGTCCTTCAGGACCGGGATGCCGTCGAACGTGTCATCGAGGACCCGCAGGGCCCGGTCCAGGATCGTCTGTTCCTGGTCCGTGGGCGGGTTGTTCCGGCTGATCGTGATCAGCGAGACGACCATGTTCAGGCGACGGCCGTGGGCGTCGGCCCGGACCCGGGTCGCGGCGTCGTGGTGGCCGTTGGCCTCAAGAAGCTGGGCGACCTCGACGGCCTGGCCGGGATCAAGAATGTTCAGGTACCCCACGCCGCGGCCCAGAGAAATGACCTGCCCGCCGAGAGCCTGGACCGCCTTGATGTGCTCGCCTTTCAGGTCCCCCAGGACCAGGGGGTGGACGCCCTGGGCGGAGAGCCCCAGGAACATGCGCCGGACCAGGGTGGACTTCCCCAGGCCGGGCTTGCCTAGGATGAACGCCGAGGGGTTGGAAATGAGCCGCGCCCGCTGGAACCAGCTGATCGGGTCACAGCAGACCGTCGCCTGGGTTTCCTCGTGGCGGCCGAGCGGGACGCCGATCATGGGCGAGGACGCACCAGAGGAGAACGGCCACAGCCCGCAGACCTGCACCGTCGTTCCCCGGTACTCCGTCACTGACGGGACGAGACCGGCCATGCCACCGCCGCGCCCTGCCCAGCCCCGGGAACCGGGCCCGGCCTCCCGTGGTTGCCGCCCCGCCGGCGCCGCCGTTACCGCTGTCCGCTCTGGTGCTTTCCTGGACGGGCGGGTGAAGAGTTTCATGCGGGCCATTACAGGGCGTTCTTGATTTCGGAGGGCAGCATGCTGTGCTTGGGCAGGACCAGCCCCACCGGCAGGGAGGCCGCGAACGCGGTGTCCTGCGCACCGTAAGCGCGTCGCAGCAGCACCCGGGCGGTCCCGGAGGTCTGTTCAATGGCCGCGACCGCATCAGGCAGGCGGTCCTTGTCGGTCACGGTGGCCGTGACGACCATCCCGAAGTTCACCAGCCCGGCGCCCCGCGCTTCCTCCTGGGCGGTCTGCACGGCGGAACGGGCATCGACCAGGGCACGGGCGGAGGGCCGGGTCCCGGAAGTGATACGGACGTTGGCGTTGTTCTGGTCCCGCTCGACCACGGCAGCTGCCCGTGCGGAATCCATCGGACGGTACAGCAGCGAAACCCGCTTCCGGTCAATGTCACCGTGCGGGGCCAGCAACCGGGACAGGACCGAGGAGTTCACCGACCCCCGGGGTGCGCCGGTCATGGTCCAGGAGACCGAGAAGGCGCTGTCGTGCCGGTAAGTATCCCAGCTTGCCTGTGTCGCGGTCGGGCCGACCTCCCCCCAGGCCAGGGACACCGGGGACCCGGCGGCGTGCGCTTCATCGATGATCAACGCCGCGGGCGGATCATAGGCGATCCGGACAACTTCGCAGAGTTCCTGCGCTGACATCGGGCGGGCGATCCCGGCGCCGGTGGATTGCAGCCGGGCCGACAGGCCAGGGATCCGGGAGGCGAGATCCCGGGCAACATCTTCGGGTGAGCGTCTCTTCGACCCTGCCCGGAGGGAGGCGTTGAACGTCAGGGACACCCAGGCGCGAACCGTGGCCGATCCTTCCGGGTACGTGTTGACGACCTCGCGCAGAATCGCCTGGGCAAAGGCCGGCGCGTCCGGGTCGATGTTCATTTCCACTTCGTTCCGCAACCGGTACCCGGAATCCGGGGCGGTCTCCACCGTCACGGCCGCGGCGTCCAGGCCGGCCTCATCCGCCAGCCCGGCGAGCCAGCCGCCCCAGTTCGCCACCCACGCATCAACCTGCTCAGGGTCCACCAGTGAGGCCCCGTCGGGTTCGGTGGAGAAAATCACGGTGAAGTGGCTGGTGGCCGGCACGTGCAGCAGCGCGAACGGGCGCTTATAGGAGTCCGTGAACTCGTACAGGGTCGACTTCGCGGCAAGCCCGGGCAGCTGGTAAATGCCCCAGTCCGTCACGCCCAGGGGGCCGGAACGGTAGAGATTGGTTCCGGAGGACCGGGAGATCCGGAAGCTCATCCGTGTGGCGAACCGGTCCACAACGGACTGGCCGTGCTTGTCCTTCACGGTCAGCAGGAGGGCGCTGACCCCGGCGACGGCCAGGACGGCCAGGCCCGGGAACAGACCCCAGATGGCGAAGCTGATGATCCCGGCCAACAGTCCGGCCATGACAATCCCGGTGCCGATGGCGCCGAGGTTGCCCAGCCCGGCCGAGCGCGGTACCCGCCAGTTGCCGTAGGACGGTTCCTTGTACTCGGTATTAATTGCTGCCACTGGGGCCCTCCTGCGGTGAATCATGCCGGGTTGAATCCTGCGCGGTCTGCTGTGCGGCCTGCGAAACCTGGCCGGCTATCTGTGTTCCTGCAAGGACGGCGCCTCCTACGGGACCGGTTCCTGCTCCTTTGCCCGCTCCGGTGGCCGCCCCTGCGGTGCCCGCGGTTGTGGTGGCTCCGCCAGGACCAACTGGACCTGTCGAGGCTGGTGTCGGCTGGCCGCCGTTTCCCTTCTGGCCAGGTGTTCCGTTACTGCCCTTCGGGGGCGTGCCTGGCTGGCTGGTTTGCGTGCTCGCCGGGGTCGGTGCGGCATTGCCCCTGCCGCTGCCGCCCCGGCCCAGGGACACGGCACCTGTAGCCATGGCACCCACGGCCGTGCCTGCCCCGGCTCCCCCGCCGGAGGCGACGGCCCCGACCATCGGGGTCACGAACCGCATGAGTGCCGGCAACGCGAACAAGGCAACGATCATCAGCGTGAAGCCCGTAATGGAACCGGTCAAAGCGTCCTTCCCGGTGTTGTTTCCCATGAGGAGGAACGCGACCGAGTAGACAATGGCCGCAGCGGGCTTGTAGAGGAGGAAGGCAATGGTCCAGCCGACGGCTTTCTGGAACCACTGCTTGCCCATCTCCGTGTTCGTGAAAGCGGCCGTGGTGGGCAGGATGCCCGCAAGGATCACCAACATGCCGCTGCGCACCACCATGAGGACGATCTGAACGAGGGAGGCAAGCAACCCGATCAGGCCCAGGACAATGAGGATGAACACGCCGACCCCCGTCTGGCCGGTCACGACCAGGATCTTCATCGACTCAGCGAAACCCTTCCCGTCAGTGGAGCGCTGGATGATGGCGGCGGAGAAGGCATCTGCCGCGATCACCAGTATCGAGATCACGCCCAGGCCCAATCCCGTGGCGAGGGCGAGCGTGACCAGGGACCGCAGCAGGTCCTTCAACGGTGCTCCACGTTGTTCCCAGATCATCCGGATGCCACCGAGAATGACGGCCAGGACCGCCAGCGTCAGAGTCCAGACCATCAGCTCGTTGTTCACCATGGACACGACGGGGCCCGGCGTCGTTCCGTCCTCACTGGCCAGGTTCACCGCGGGCATGGACACCCAGAAGGTCGACAGTGTCGTCACCATTTGGCTCATGCCCTCCATGATGGACTTCGCCAGATTCGTGATTGCGTCGTTAACGGCTCCGGCTGCGATGTTCCCCGCGACGCACGTTAGCTCCCCCCACTTGCACTCAGCCATCTCAGGCGCCTGACCAGAGGATGAAGCCGCTCAGATCACTGAGCTGGGAGACGCCGCTGAAAGTTACTCCGTCGTCAGCCGGCTTCACTTTCCAGTCACCGTCCATCCAACGCATCGAAAGGATCGTATGGACCAGGACTCCTTTGTTTGTCTCGAAAGCTAGGTCCACATTGGCCTCCGAGGCAGTGTAGGACTTGAGGGAGAAGCCCTTTACCTGAATGGTCGTGGCGGATCCGGTGGAGGCAGTCGAGCTCGCGGCCTCGCTCATAGCAGCGTCGCGTCCCTTGCCCGGAACGAGGAGCTTGTCTGCCAGCTTCACCTCAAGCGGCGGCGAGCCCGCCGAACCCAGTGCGCCAATGTTCATGGCGGAATAGAGCGCGCCCGTCGGTGAATGCGCAAAGCAGGACCGGAATCCGTCTGAGTCGGTCAGTCCCGGGCCAGCAGTCAGGGGATCGGTGGGAACGGCCATTTTTCCGACGAGTTCCCATTTGGACTTCGGTGCTGTTCCCAGGGCTGTCTCCGTGCTTGAGGGAAGACCGCAGATGCTCCTTCCTGCCGCGTCTGCTGACGTCGTAGGTGTCGTGGAGGTGCTGTGCGGCGATGGCGCGGGGGCTGCGTGGGTGTTGTCCTGTCCTTTGGGGAGCAGGAAGATGACGAGGGCTGCTGCGATCAGCGCGACCACCAGCGCGGCAGCAAGGATGAAACCGGGTTTGGTGAACGGATTGCTTTCGGTGGTGCGCTCTGTTGACTGGCTCATGGTGAACCTCCCGTTGTTGGTGCTGGTTTAGACGAAGGCGCGGACGATGCCGGCGGAGCTGGTGATGATGATGCAGCCAAGGAGGACCCAGCCGAGTTTTGCGATGGCTTGGGCGCCCTCGCCGCGTTGGAGCTGGATGACCATGCCGATGCCGACGATGATGACGCCTAGGACGCCCAGGACCAGGCCGATGCCGGAGGCCCAGTTCAGGATCGTGAGGAGCCCGCCGGCCTCCGTCGGGACGACCGGGGTGGGGTTGGGGATGACGCTTCCGTCAAATACGGCGAAGGGGTTCATGGTGAGACCTTTCGGTTGATGGTGCATGGTGCAGTGTCGGTAGCCAGGACGGCCAGGTCGGTGATGAATCGGTGGTACTCGCCGGGTAGCGGTGGTGTTGTGGAGTCCCCGTGCCGCCAGGCCTCTACCCAGGGAAGGGTCCAGAGCCGGGGCGCTCCCCCGCCGACGATGGCGGCGAAGTCCCGGAGGGCTTTGGGGGTCTTTCCCGGCGCGTCTGCCAGGACGGCGAGGCCGAGCAGGTCCAGTTTCGGTGCCGCCCCTGATGCCCATTGGGTCAGGGCGTTCCTGGCGGTTGTCAGGCCACGCATGTCTGCCCGGCAGACCAGCAGCACCCGTGGTGTGCTTCCGTCCGGTAGGACGGGCCAGCAGTGATCGGTGACGCGTGCCCCGGGCAGGAGTTCGGCGATCCGGTTTTCACCGGCTCCCCCGTGGGCGCCGGTGATCCAGAGGGCCGCGGAACCTGGCATGGTGCGGCGGCCCAGGCGGTCTGCTGCGTCCGGTTGAACCATTCCCTTCAGGGGTGCAGTGATCACCGCCGCGGGCGGCAGGTGCGTGGCCGGTGCTTCCTTGTCCGCACTGTCGGCGGCGTCTCTGGTGATCCAGGGGTTCAGGGGCTGTTGCATGGTTCCTCCTTCCAGAGCCTGTTGGTGGGTGTCTTAGAAGCCGGCGGCGACGGCTGCTGCTGCGGCCAGCCATGCCCGCCGGGTGGCGGGTTGGAGGGCTTCGTAGCGGATCGGGCCGTTGACCAGGGCCGGGTCGTAGGGGATCCGGACGACGGCGCGGACGAACGGTTCAAAGCCGTCCGCGATCCGCTGCGCCTCGTCTTTGGCCCGTTTGAGGGCTTCGCCGGTCATGCTGCGCTTGGCGTCGGTGGATTCGGAGACGATGACGACGGCGTTGCGGGCCAGTTCCTCGTTGTGGCCGCCACGGGATTCGAGGGTCTGCAGTGTAAGCCGGGCGGCTTCGGCGCGGTCTTCGATGGCCGTCACGGGGACGACGAGCTGGTTGGTGTGGTCGATCATGCGGCGCCAGTTCGCTGCCCGGGCGGTGTTGCCCGAGTCCATGACGACGAGCCGGTAGTAGCGGGTGAGGACCTGGTGGGCGATATCGACTTCCTCGGCGGTGACTTCGTGGTCGCCTTCTTCGTTCTCGTCCGAGCGCAGGACATCGAACTTGTCGGCGGTCTGGTGATGGACGAACTTGGCGATTTCGGCGGCGTTTGTTGCCGGGGAGAGGAGCTCGGTCGATGAATCGATCAGGTCCAGGACGCTCCGGTCGTGGGAACCCTTTTCGGTGCGCCAGCCCAGGGTGCCTTGGGATTCGTTGTTGTCCCAGGCGACGGTGGCGGCGCCGCTGTAGCGGGCGAGGATTGCCGAGAGCATCACGACGGTGGGGGTCTTGTTCGCTCCGCCCTTGCGGTTGACCACGGCGATGGTGCGGGGACCGGGCCAGTGCTGGCTGACGGTGCGGATGTCCTCCCGTTCGGAGAGTTCTTCCGCTGAGGGGTCCATCCGGAATCCGAGGCGTGTGAGTGTCCCCCTCCAGCCCTGGGTGGCCGGTTCCAGTACCGGGGCGCTGACCAGGAACGAGGTCTCCTTTAGGGTCCGCCGGGTCGGAGGCGCTTTCTCTGCGACGGTAGCGGTCTGCGGTTCCACGGGGTTGGCCGGTGCCGGCGTTGGGCCGGATTCGACGGGGTGGGGCGGAGAGGGCTGCCCGTCTGGTGCCGCAGCAGCGGGGACTGCTGGGGGCTCTGAGAGGGTGGCTGCGGGTCCTGAGAGAGTGGCTGCGGGTTCTGTCGGGGCGGCTGCCGGCTGGGGTGCACGAGCCGGGGCGGTATCGGTCACGGCCGGGGCGATGGTCCCGGGCGTGGTTTCGGGAGCTTCTGCACGGCGGCGGGCGGGGCGGGGCTCGTAGGAGACGGATTCGATCTTGTTGTCCGGGTGCACGATCAGTTCACCGTGCCCTTCGGGGTCCTCGATCTGGACTCTGACGGGGCGCTTGAGTGTTTGTGCCTCGCCCACGACGAGGGCCAGGGCGTTGTTGCGCAGGTCCTGCAGGGTTTCCCCGGCCGGAACGATCCGGGAGTTCCCGGCGACGATGACCTCGGCGGTCCGGTTTTCGCGGACGATGGCGCTGATCTTTGGAAAGGCCAGGACCTCGGTTGGTGCAGTACCCATGAACTTCTTCCTTTACGTGTGTGCGGTGGCAGAGGTGCGGCGTTTAGGACGTTGGAGGTGTGAGCCGGTTGACCTTCCACGGGGCGTCCTTGCCCGTGCGGAGCAGCTGGACGGTGTAGGCCCCGGCGTTGGTGGGGACCGCGGCTGTGACGCCGTATCCGTTGGCTTCATCGACGGACAAGGTGGCGGCCCCGGTGACGTGGCTGGCCGGGATGTTGGCCGGGTCCACCGCCGAGTAGTCGGCGGTGGCCTGTGGTGTCAGCCAGCGGGCAAGGTCGTTGGCCCATTGCTTTTCCTCCACGGCGGGCCGGGCGAAGTCGGCCATTGCGTTCTGGGCGGTTTCGATAGCTTTGTCTTTGCTGGCCTGGTCCCAGGTGATGCCGGTGGCGGCCGGGGCTGTTCCTCCGGGCGCCTGTGGGCCGCTGCCGGCGCTCAGGGAGACGGGCGCGGACGCGACAGGGGTGGTGCTGGCTGATTCTGCCGGTGCCGTGTCCGCTGCCGCGGCGCAGGAGACGCAGAGCAGGGCCACGGCAGCCAGGGCGGCGGTGAGCAGGGGCACTGTCAGCAGGTTCAGGGGCTTTTTCACTTGTTCTCCTCTTGGGCGGGCAGGTACAGGAAGGCTGAGGGGACGTTGTTGGCCACTGTCCGGGTGTAGTAGCTGTGGTCGTTCGGGGGCGGGTTGCCGTTGTAGCCCTCTTCGACGTAGCTCCCGTTGTCCTTGACCTCTTTGACGACCGCGACGTGGCCGAATGTCGGGTCCGCTCCCCCGGCTCCCGGCGCGTACCAGACGACCGCACCGACCCGGGGGGTGCTGCCGGTAGGCCAGCCCTTGGCGTCCCATCCGGCCTTCCACGTCACCGCGGAACCCAACCGTTGCCCGTCCGGGCGGAAGGTGCCGTTGAGGAACCTGAACGGTGCGCTGGTGGAACCCATCTGCTGGTTCACCCGCCATAGCGCGAAGTCCACGCACTCCCGGTAGTACATGTCCAGCGGCGAGGTGCTGGCCTTGTTCACCCCGACCTGCATCCAGGTCGGGAAATTTTTCCACGGGTAGTCATCCCCGGCCCCGGACTGGCCAGGGATGGCGCAGCTGCTGTCGTCCGGGCTGAATTTTTGGTCGGACAGTGCTTGGACGAGTTTGACCGCCCCGGGCCAGTACTTCCGGTAGTGGTACGGATCGGCGTTGCGCTGGACCTTGTTGGCGGCGATGGTCGGCTCCATTAGTTCCCAGCCGGGAACGGCCTGCAGGGCCTTGATGAAGTTCCTCGCGCTGATGGCGGGATTCATTCGGTCCGCGTAGGAGCCCCACGCGCCGTTGCCGCGTTGCTGGAACAACCCCCGTGAGTCCGGGCCGGGCCCGTCGCCGGTATCCAGCACCCGCAACCCCGACTCCCCGAGGGCGACCATGACGCTGATCATCTGACCCTTGACGGACAGGCCCAGCGCCTTTCCTGCACCCATGATCGCCCCGGCGTTCTTCAGCTGCTCCGAGGTGTACCCCTCAACCTTGGTGTCGGCGTCGATGACGACGGAAACACCCGGGCCACAGCTGGCCACCGCCGGCTTCGCAGGGGCCAGCAAGAGCAGCATCGTGAAGATCAGACCAAGGAACAGCCCGGGGATGGCAAGCAGCGCCACCAGGGCAAGTGACTTACGCTCCATCAGAACAGTCCCCGGCCGGCGGCTCCGACCGTCAGGACAACACCACCCGGTCGTACCGGCAGAACTACCCGCGGGCGGCCATCCTTGAAGGCCCCGGCCTCCCCGTGGAAGGTCACGAGGCCCGCGCCCTTCGGAGCCGGGAGGGCATTCCGGAAGGCGTCCCCCAGACCTGTGCAGCGGGCGAGCCCAACCGGCGTCGCGGGCCACCGCACCCCAACGGGCACCACCCCACCCATCTCCAGCACCTCCCCCTTTTTGCCCCGTACGGTCCCATTTCCTTCCAGCCCTCCACGACAAAATCCATCGATTGGAGCCGTGCAATCCTTACGCAAACCGGCGGTATGTTCTTGTCACATCCATTGAAGAGACCCATCTCACTTCCTGAGTGACATATATCCGTCATAAAACAGGTCAACCGGTATGGTTGTTTGCGATTGAAGCGTAGCGCATAGTTTAACTATGCGCTACGCTTCTGGGTATGACCAAGTTCAAAAGGTTGGGGCAAGATATAACTCATGCCCCGCTATGTCCGACCGAAAGCGCCAGCCTCCCTGGAGGCGGCAATTGATGCGTTCGGCGGCAATCACGCGAAGGTTGCCGTCCTTGGCTTCCTTACAGAAAAGGGCCCCGCCACGGCGGCCGAGGTTGCCGACGGCACAGGGCTGGGTCGGCCGACAGTCAAAGCACACCTGTATCAGCTCGCGGACGCAGGGGTGGTCGTTGCCGACCCGGCGCGAGTGCTTCCCGTCCAAGACCGCACCGGGCGGCGGGTCAAATATTCCGTGGTCACGGATGAACTCCGCCGCCACTACGAGGCCCTGGGCAGGTCCTTCGGGCTGGTCGATTAGCCGGGATTCACCGCATGATTTGAATCGCGTAGTCGAGCAGGTCCGAACTCAGATGGGCAGCACCGAGACGTCCAGCCAACTTCAGCTTCTCCGACGGCCGGTAGACGACCATGCCATCATTGGCCGTCGGCGTGCTCAGGCGGGGCAGAGCCGGAGTGACCGAACGAGGCTAACTCGCCACTGGAGGAGACACGAGGACTTGGTGCGGCTGATGTTGATTTCGGTAGAGTGTTTCTGTTTCAACACGCCGAAAGCTGTTTCAGTTTCAATGCCGGGATAGATCACTCCCCGGTGATAGTTTCGGTTTCAGAGATGCCGAATTACCCAGCAATTCGACTCTCAGGGCCCACTAAGACATTCGGCCCGACCAATCTATTGAAGCAACGGCGGCTTCCACTGCCGAGTTCAAAGGACAGGGATGATGGCACCTATAACCCGCACAGGCAGGCGCTCCAAAGGCGACCGCAAATTCGTCGGATTCCGCATCGCTACACCGAAGGCAGACGCAATGGACCTCATTGCCAAAGCGGAGGGGTACCAGTACGTAAGCGACTGGCTGTCCGACTTGGTCGACCAACGTCTGGCCAACACTAACCTTCACGCAATAGTTCAGCAGGAGGAGTTGCCACTTAGGCGCTTAGCCTCATAAAAGAAGAAGGCCCGCAATTAGCGGGCCTTCGACGAAGATTGAGACTTACTTTCTGGATTGCTGGCCGGCGAGACAGTAAGTAAGTCGAGTGGTTGACCCTCACAGGCCCACCTTTTTGCTGCTATAAAACCAGTCTGGCAGGACTGGCCCTTTGTCATTCCATTCGACAGGAACAAAGTTATCGTACCCCAGCACGCTCTCGTGCTGCCAGCTGCCCTCGGCGTTGGCGTGTCGCGCGATTCAGATGACCCCGCAGAAGTGTGGGCTGCACTTGCACCCATGCTTGCAGGCCAGCCGCGCATGCGGCTCTCACGGGACGCAGGAAGAACCTACCCGCAAAAGCACGAACGGAACCTCACCGAAACCCTCCCGTCGTTGCCTGCAGCAGTCCGGATCTTCGGTAAGGACGGCACCTGCGCCGCGATCTTCCTTGACTTCGACTCCTCGGTCGCCGGCATTGATTGTGTCCTGGCTGACGTCCGCGCCGTTCAGACTTGGCTGCACAATTGCGGGGCTCGCTGGATTGAGGACCACTCCCCTAGCGGCGGCCGTCATGTCTACATCCCGCTGGCCGAACGCGTGACTTTCTCGGAAGCGCGCGACTTGGTTGAGGCACTCGGCACACGGTACCGGACGCTGGATAAGACCCCGCACCAGAACATTCTTCACGGTTGCATGCGCACGCCCGGGTCCCCACACAAACGTGGAGGCCACCAGGAACTCGCCATGTCCCTGTCCATGGCTTACGACATTGCACGCCGACCCAATTCGGTCTCGGTCTGGTCCGCGATGAACGATGACCTGGCCAGCGAGATAGCCGCAGTTCGGGCGCTGCGCCTCGAGCAGGATTTCACACCCGCGGCCGACGATCCACTAAAGGTCCAGCACCCCGCAGGCCGGATGTCACGTGCCATGCAGCAGATGGCCCTCACCGGGCTTTACGACGCGAACCGGTACACCTCCGATTCCGAGGCCAGGCAGGCAGTTCTCACCGGGGCCGCAGCTGCCGGTATGGGGCTGGCCGAAGTCGAACGGCGGATTCTGCAAGGGATCTGGCCAGGGCTTGCATCCTTCTACGCTCGGTACGGTTCCCGACACCGGCTGTCGGCGTTGCGCCGTGACTGGGTAAAGACAGTCGACTATCTGAGCAAAAACAAGGAATCTGCGGACCGAAAGAACAATGCCCGTATATTCCCCACAAGCCAGCCAAATACACAGCCCCAGGGGATCCAAGGTATTCCGACTACGTCGAGTTCCGATGCAGAGCATCGGTTCATCAGAACCTGGCAAAATGCTCTCCGTTTGAAAGAACACGCCTACACGGATTCCAGGACGGGACTTGCCCGCCGCATGGTGTTGCGAGCTTTGGGGGAGGCGGCCCACAAGACAGCATCACGTTTTGTTGAATTCGGCGTCCGGTCTATTGCGGTGGCCACGGGCCTGGATCACACGACGGTCGGGTCGCATCTGAGAGCCTTGCGCAGCGAAAAAGATCCTCTGGTCACCCTGGTGGAAGAAGGCCGTGGTACCAAGGGTGACCTCTATATGTTGACGGTCCCTGAAGATGTAAAGCTGGCCGCGGAAGACCTGACATGGCGTAAGGGCAAAGTCCATGCCCTTCGTCCTGTCTTCAGGGAGCTGGGGTTGCCGGCGGCATTCGTCTACGAAACCCTCGAGCAGTCCCCCGGTCTGTCAACGGCGGACCTCGTCCGGATCACCCGACTTTCACGTACCGCTGTCAGCGAAGCGCTCGAAGTAATGGCCGCCTGGAACATGATCGCCCGGGACACCCGCAAAGACTGGTCAGTGGTACCGACAACTTCGCTGAAGGAGCTTGCCGAACATTTCGGGGTTCTTGAATCCGTCGCCGTCCAACTGCAGAAGTACCGGACAGAAAGGATCATCTGGCGGGAGTGGCTGTCCAGGCACGTCAATACCGCCGCCGAGCTCCTGTCACCGGGTGAAGACTATCCGTGGGAGTCGTTTGAAGGGCCTCCAGACGACTGGACCCTGTCACATTTGGCGTTCACGAGTGTCCCATGACGTCCCGGGATGAAACCACGCAGCGCATCTCAGTCATCACCCCGAAGGTTTTAACACTGATGGGCCACAATCCGACACGCCGACACGCCGGATCAAAAAATGATCTTCGAACCCCTCGTCTTCATCCAGCGGACACCAACCAGCCCGCTCTCCCTGGGAGCGCGGCAGTTCCGGTTCCCAGACGCGAAAAAGGTTCCTTTATCGGAAATGGAACCATTCCACTATTTGGACTTGAAATGCTCTTTCAATGACCCGGAAAGTCCGGAAAACCAATGGTTCCATTTGCGCTAAGACCGATATTGGTACCTCGAAATACCGCGTCCGTTCAGATGCCCGCGCGGCCCTACTCCCCCGTCATTCGGGCGATCAAGACCGGGAGGCTACAAACTTTTTCAGCCTCCCGGGACTCGGCTTTAACCGGTGGTAAGTTCAGATGAACCGGAAAAAGTTACAGGAAATCGTGAAAGCGGAGTCCTTAGCTTGGACCACCCGGTCCGGTCCGGCAACAAAGTTCCAGAACATCGCATTAGCATCTGGCCAGCCTGCTAAATCCATCTTGGAAGCCCCAGGCACCAGGCACGAGATTCGAAGGACGTTGGATCACATGGCTACCTCAGGAAACCGTGGAGGCGGACAGCGAAGCAAGGGCGACCGCCGCTTCGTTGGAAGCCGCGTACCGGTGGATGTTTACGATCGGCTGGCCCAGACAGCTAAAGCAGAAAATCTGACGGTCAGCGAGTTCGTGGCTGCCCTAATCGGCGAGAAACTGGGTCCGGAAGGTCCCAATTCCCTACGACTGCAAGGAGAGCTGCCTATCGGCCGCATCGCCTAGACACAAGAAGGCCCGCACTAGGCGGGCCTTCCGATGAAATCAATACTCTGCACCTGACTGCTTCCCGGCTACCCAGGCGCTGAGCGAGGAATGGCTCTTTTGAGGGCTATTCCCTAACAGAAACCCCCGAAAGGGTCCTTTGTTATGCCTGTCAGTCTACACGGGCAGCTGGACTCTTCAATGCGTGGAATTCGGCGCGTCGCCACCGGCGCACCCGATTCCGCACGCCCTGAGGACCTCCACCATGCCGTAAAACAAGCCATCGTCCGCCACCACCGCATTCATGTTTTCCGCGGCGGTCCGACCAAGCATTCCGCCTACCTACACCGTGGTCTCGCCATGGCTCATTTCCAGTTCATCCAGATCAACCCCGGAGACTACCTGAATTTCCTCGTCGTCGACGTGGACCATGACGACGCCCTCGTGCGGCTACTGCACCCTGCCGTGCCTGAGCCGCACTGGATCATCGAGAACCCCGCCAACGGCCACGCACAGGCCGGCTGGATGATCGAGCCTGTCCTCCTTGGACAAGGGGCACGGCCACACCCGATCCGGTACGCACAGGAAGTCCAGCGCGCCCTGGACCTGCTGACCGTCAACGATGCCGCTTTTACACGCTTCCTTGTCCGGAACCCTGCTGCCCACTCCCCCGCGGGGGATGTCCGCTTCGGCCGCCGTGTTCAGCCATACTCCCTTGGTGAGCTCCGGCTTCACATGCAGAACTATCGCGACCCGTTCGACGAGGAGTTCTCGGCCTGGCCCTCCTCCCCGGCCGTGGGCGCTCCACAGAGGCCCCCAGAGGCTGACGCTGCCATCGGGAGAAACAACGCCATTTTCTACCGCACCAGGAGCGAGCTGTGGGGCCGCTACCAGGCCACCGGAAAGTTGCCGGCTCTGGAGGAATCCCTCGATTACGCAAGTTCCCTCAACAGTGCACTGACCACTCCCCTCCCCCACCGGGAAATCCGCGATCTAGCAGCATCGGCGGTGCGCCAGGTCGCCAACGGCAAGGGCCGGTTACGCAGCGGCGCAGTCAATACGTGGTTCGCAGCAAAAGGCAGGAAGGGCGGGCAGTCGACGACCCGTTCCAAGCGTGCAGCAGCCGCGGAGAACGCCCTCAAGGGCACCCAAGCGCGTACGAGCCAAGCCGATACCGGAGCGGCCAGGGCAACAGCCCTAAGGTCCCTGGGACGGACTTTGGCAGATATCGCCAAGGAGATCGGGAAGAGCATCCGGACGATTCAGCGATATCTGTCGCGAGCCCGCAAGCAGGACGACATTACCCAAGCATCAGGTAGTAACCCTCAGCCCTCCTCTGACTCACGATCGTCATCGCAGCCGACCTGGAACCACTCCCCCACCTTCCACCCAGCTCCTTCACGGCGTCCTCAACTCCGTACATACCTCCCCATGCTGCCCGCCTTGTCGCCCGGACCTCAGATGAACGGCTTTCCGGCACTTCTTTACTTGGCGCAAATGCCCCCATTCTGGCTGGCTTAGCCACGACCTCCGGTCTTCCACTTCCCCTCCCCTGTGATGTTGAGGTTTGAAAACTGGGACGCAAAAAGGTTCTATTTGCGGACATAGCCGGAATGGTTCCATATGCGTCCATTGATCCTTAGGTTCCGTTCGGTTCAAGCTCCGCAGGCACCTATTGCTCAAATGGCACCATTTGAGCAATAGGTGCCTGCAGGGGAACCATCGTGCGGGATGTAGAGACTCACGACACAACGAACTACAGAGAGACCTGTAATGGCTGGCGGCAGGTCCTGTCTGATGCTTCTGGGCCACTCGTAGACGCCAGACGCGTCGCGTCAACCGCAACATCGATTCCCAGGGAGCTCAGTCCTTCGCTGGTTGCCACGACGAAGTGGTTCACCAAAGGTACGTAGCCGGGCGCATCCCGGTGTCGGGACGGGGTACTCGCAGGGCGCCTGGGAGATGAGGCTTGCGGGGGCAGCAACGTACCCAAATGGCACCATTTGCGCAGCGGGTGCCGGTTGTTTCAGAAGTGGGATTAGCGTAAAGGGCACCTTTTGCGGATTCAGTACTTTACGCGCAAAAGGTTCTATAAGAGTATTTGGTGCCTTTTGCGTAAACAGAACCGCTCGGCCCACTCAGGACCATTGGCGCATATGGAACCTTTTGAGCATGTGCCACCATTGCGAACCGGGCGCAAATCCCACCATATGTGCATGACGGCCCGAGTCGAGCCCTCGACGCAAATCCCACCATATGCGTAACTGTCACTGGGGGCCTCGTGGCTGATCAGCCAGGTTTCATTGGCGCATATGCCACCATTTGCGTTACCCGGTCCACCACGTCTTAACACGAGTGCGCTACCAAAAAATAGAACCTTTTGCGAATCCTTGTGTTTACGGGTGCTTAGTTCCTCAATGTTGATAGCTTGTCAAAGGGAAGGGTTCGGAGGTGATCCAGTTGGAAGAGCAAATGGAACCATATTCTCTTCGGGATGTTGACACTACCGTTGATCCCGGGGAATTAAACGGAACTATATGCGCAAGGTCGGGACTGCTCGTCGAGGCGACACGGTCCGCTCAAATGCCACCAATGGAACCATTTGAGCAAAGGCCTTCACGATCTACGTAGTGCGCAAAGAGAACCCAAAGCGCATATGCCACCTTCGGAACCTTTAGCTCAAATAGAGGGATAAGAGCCGTTCGCGCAAACGACGCAAAAGGTGGCATATGCGCACAAGGCGGCATTGGCTCCAATGGAACCATTTGCGAATTGGGGCTCTTCGGGCGTGGCGTGCAACCATCCGGCAGGGTGCCAGTTAGGGTTAACCCATCGGTGCCGGCCCGATGCTTCCCGCCACACGTGGGCCTTCCGCACCGTTCTCTGTCTTTGAGTAGTGCAACGGAAGGTACCCCAGTCATGTCGGCAAAGATCATCGCCGTTTGCAACCAGAAGGGTGGCGTCGGCAAGACGACCCTGGTCACCGGGCTGGCAGAGGTGTTTTCTCGGGTCCTCGGCTTGAAGGTCCTTGTCATTGATGCGGACCCTCAGTACAACGTGACCTCTGCCTTCGGAATCAACAGCCCTGATTTCACACTCAACGACGTCCTGTACGGCGACGAATCGAACAACCAGAAAATACTGCCTGGTGTTGCGGCTGACGCCATCATGGCCGCAGGGGAGGCTTGGCAAGCCAAGTCCGAGAAGAAGGAAAACTTCCCGCAGCTCGATTTGATTGCCGCAGAGCGCAACCTGGCCTCCCGTGAACGGGATTCCATGATGGCCAGGGAACATCGTCTCCGTATCTCGCTGAAGGGTGTAACTGACGACTACGACATCATCCTCATCGACTGCCCTCCGTCCTTGGGGCTCTTGACGGTCAACGCGCTAACGGCCGCAACACATGCACTATTGGTGACTGAACCCCGGGTCGCCTCGGTGGAAGGACTTTCCGAGATTGTCACCACCATTTCGGAAGTCCAGGAGAACTTGAACGAAGACATCGAACTTCTGGGTGTCGTTATCAACAAGACCAAGAAGAACCGCCCGGATCAGGTGCACTGGATCGAGAAAGTAAACGTCAACTTCGGGGACCTTGTACTGGAGCCGATGATCCGCGATGCAGAGGTCTTCGCAAAAGCCCAGGCCGCTTCGCTGCCGATGCGTGCATACGGATCTGAAGGTTCCGAGCACCGAGCAGATCTCATCCAGCTGGCCACGGTCGTTTGGAAGGGCGCGAACGCATGAGCCGCCCCGGACCGGCTCCCGAACGGGGAGGAACGCCTGATGCCCTGGCGAATCTTCGCCGTGGTGGCCTGAAGAAAGCACGAGCGACCAGTGTGATCGCTGATATGACATCGGCGGTGGAACCGGATATGAACGCCGAGCGTCAGCCCGAACGACTGTATTCCGTGCCGGCTCCCGCGCCGGAGGTCACAGCGCCCGTACAACAAATCTCTGTCCAGCCTCCGGCTGCCCAGGCACATGCAGAGGCTCAACTTGGAGCTTTCCAGCCCCAGCCCGCCCAGGTGCCCGTTGAACCCCAACCCACGCCCGTGCAGATGCAGCCGGTGCAGACACCTGTTGCGCTGTCCACCCAGAACGCAACACAGCAACAGCCCGTCTACACGCAACCTTTTCAATACGCTCCTCAGCCCGAACAGGCACCGGCCCAGGTCGCGCCTTCCATGCAGGAAGAAGAACCTCCGGCGAAGAAGGTGTACCGGAAGACCAGCTTCTTCCAGTCGAAGGAATCTGGTTCACGGATGCGGGCAGCCTACATGGCGACGCGGCACCTGACGGGTTCCCGTACCCTTTCGGACTTCATCCTGGCTGCGGTTGAACGGGAGGTGGAAGCTCTTGAGCGGGCCCACAATGGCGGGAATGAATTCGCTGTCGACCCCGGTGGCGTACCTCGCGGACGGCCTCTGGAAAGCTAGGGGGCGGGGTGCTGTGCGCAGGAGGCCACGACTGCGGCGCTCTTACCCGTGTCTTGCCATGGACAAACCGAACACCTATTTCGTCGTGGAACCTGCGCGGCGGTTTGAGGTTCTATGTTTGGTCGCGATTCCGACAGCGTCGGGAGACCCTGCACCAGACATGACGTGTGGGCGGCCATCACTTCATCTGTGTCGCGTTGTGCCGCCGGGAATACCATGAAGAAAAGGCGGAAACACCATCGCCGCCCAGGATCACATCATGGCACCTCGCAACGACATCGACGGTAGCAACCAGGGCAACCGCACCCACCTTGCGGGCGCGCCCCGCCTCGGTCACCGCATCCGGGAAATCCGCCAACAGCTCGACCACCGGCACCACGTTTTGACCCGTTACCAAGTTGCCCGGACTTCGCTGCATCCTCCGTCTGGCCGGGCGCTTCTGGTGTCTGTGACCTCCGACGACTATCAGGCGCGCCTCTACAGCAGCTCGCGCGGCAGCAGCATCGGGGTCAGGCTCTCGGCGGTCCGTGAGGCCATCGCGACTTCCCCCTACACATGGGAAGACCTGGCAGCCGACGGTGTGAAGGAATGGGTGGAGGAGTCCATCGAGGATGATGTGCTCCTGGCTTCCGCGCTTGAGTCCTTGGGAGAACTCGAACCCGCCGAGCGCCCTTACCTGGGGAAGTTCACCGTGGAGAGGATCTACGAGATACTCACGAACGCGGAAGCGGCATACTGGCGCCGGATGTACTATGGCCGGCCCCGGAGCCAGGACTAACCCCTGTCCGGGAGCCGGTTCAGTCGGTGTGTTTGCGGATGACGATCTGCCGGTACCCTTCCGGGACGAGTTTCGTGGCCTTGGCCAGGGCGTCTTCGTAGGTGGCGCCGGGGGCGCTGACATGGCTCTGTTCGGCGTTCGGGCTTTCGATGGTCAGTTCAACTTCCACGGCTCCAAGTTTGCCTGATGCGAAGGTTAGGAGGCTTTCACGACGGCGAGTTCGTCCCAGTGTGTGGTGGCTCTGGGGGAGAGGGAGTCGCGTTTCATCTGCCAGGAGGGCCCGGGGCGTAGCCCGCCGTAGCCGAGTCCGACGAGGCCGCGGCCGTGCCGGCGGTTCACGTTCTCGATCAGGGAGCTGATGCTCTGGTCTTCGTGGGCGAAGCGGAACGGCTCGAAGGCCTCCTGCCCGGTGGCGGGGGAGAGGGCCGTGAGCATGATCCCTGCCCGGACGTACTTCACGCCTTCGGCCAGGTTCGGCAGGAGCTGCTGGCCGGCCTTCGCCAACACCACCGGATCCGACGTCGGTGCCGGCAACGGCACCAGCACGGACGGGAAACTCTTCTCGTGGGCGTTGTAGAAGCTGGTCCCGGCGAACGCGGTGAGGATCTTGGCCTTCTGGTGGTGTTTCTCCAGGCGCGCGGATCCCTGCTGCGCGTAGACGGAGAGCACCTGCCGCATGGCCGACCGGGTGGTGATCGGGGTCGCGAAGGACCTGCTGAAGATCAGCTGTTCCTTGCCGAGCTTTTCCTCTTCGAAGTCGATGCACGGCGTGCCCTGCAGTTCGAGCACGGTCCGCATCACGACGACGTTGAACCTGTCCCGGATGGCCACCGGGTCGGCGGCCGCGAGGTCCGCGATCGAGAAGATCCCCATCGCGCCCAGGCGGCGCGTCAGCCTGCCCGCGATGCCCCAGACCTCGGACACCGGCAGGCCCGCGAGCAGCTGCGCACGCCATGCGGGCCTCGTACCTTCCCAGACGCAGACCCCGCCGAACACGGGCATCTTCTTCGCGGTTTTGTTCGCGAGTTTCGCCAGGGTCTTCGTTCTCGCGATGCCGACGCAGACCGGCACGCCGACAAGGCGCCGGATCTCGTCCTTGATCCGCCGGCCCATCGCCGCCAAATCATCTTCGGTTGCGCGGGGGCCGAGTCCCAGGAATGCTTCATCGATCGAGTAGATCTCGATCCACGCGCTGTGCCGGGAAAGGATTTCCATGACCCGGCGGGAAATGTCGGCGTAGAGCTCGTAGTTGCTGCTCTTCTGGATCAGCCCCCATTCCTTGGCCCGCGGGGCGAGCTGGAACCACGGCACTCCCAGCGTGATGCCCAGGGCTTTTGCTTCCGGGCTGAGGCTGACCGCGCACCCGTCGTTGTTGGAGAGCACGATGACGGGTTTGCCCTCCAGCGAGGGGTCGAAGATCCGCTCGCATGAGACGTAGCAGCAGTTCATGTCCACGTGGGCGACGAGGTCATGCACTTTGTGCCCGGCGGTGATCGACCAGGTAGTGAAGGCTCATTTTCACCACCCCCCACACTTCCATTTGTGCCAGTTCGGGCACCCTGATGTCCGGGAACGCAGGGTTTTCCGGGCGCAGGATCACCCCGTGCCGGTCGATGATCAGCCGCTTCACCGTCAGTTCCCCGTCCAGCACGGCGATCACGACGTCGCCGTGTTTCGGGGTGAGGGAGCGGTCAACGATCAGCACGTCACCGTCGCTGATCCCGGCGCCTTCCATCGACGGCCCGGATACCCGGACAAAGAACGTCGCGGCCTGGTCCGTGACCAGCTCGCGGGTCAGATCAACGGGTCCGTCGTAATAGTCCTGCCCGGGGCTCGGGAAGCCGGCCTCGACGCTCACCGGGGCCATGAGGAGCGGTCCGGTGAGCGTTCCGGCTGTGCCCAGGACCGTCACCTGCATGGCCCACCATCCTCAAGGGTTATCGAATATATGTTCGATAATTGATTGTACGGCCGGGACCGACAACCGACCTACCCAAGAGGTCTAGGCGGCCTCAGACGAGGGGATTATCCACTGTTTCCAGGCGCTGCCGTCCGTCCTCGTCCTTGACGAGTTCGACGGGCCGCAGGTCCCAGTCTGCGGCGACGTCGTACGCCTCGCCGCGCACGAGATCCAGCAGGCCAAGGCCGTCCTTGTCCCGCGGGTCCAGCCAGGCGTCAATCGTGCCGGCGGCCAGCGGGATGGGCAGCCGGTCATGCAGCGCGCCCAGCTGCGCCAGGGCGGGCCTTGCCCGGAGTCCAGCGGGGGAGCGGGCATGGTCAGGATGGTGCAGGACAGCAGCCAGGCGTCCGGGTGCGACTCGTCCTCCACGGTTGGGTTGCGCCAGGGCGCATACAGCCCGGCGAAGGCGATGGTCCCGCCGCCGTCGGCAGGCGCGATCTCGTAGCGCTGCTTCGGGTCCGTCCTTTTGGGCCCTGACTTCTTCCACTCGGCGTAGGCGGTGGCCGGAACCGCTGCCCGCCACCGCGGAACAGAGGCCCTGAATGTCGGCTTGTCGCCAACGTCCTCGCTGCGGGCGTTGAAGGTAGCGAAGTTGGATTCAAAAGCCTTGGCGAAGGTGGGGATCATGCCCCAGAGCCCAACGGACAGTTCCCGGCGGACCGTGCCATCCTCGCCGAGCCGGGCCTGCAGGAAAGGCACCTGCGTTGTGGGGCGCACGTCCAGATTCGGTGCGGACTCGCGGACCCCGCCACCTAGCTGTGCGCCGAATTCGATGCCCAGCTGGTTCATGGTCTTGACGTTTGAGTAGCGACCGCACATGCAGATCCTCTTGGAAGGGACTTTGTTGCACTTGATCCCTTGGCCGCGGAACGGCTCTCGGGACGAAAGGTCCCGTCTGATGGGGACCAGACGGGACCTTCCAACGATAACAACGCAGAGCGGGGAACTTGCAGCGGCGTCTTATTATCGCCTTGGCGTCAAGGGGTAATCTGGACGGAATTCATTCAGGAAAGGCCCCCCGGACGGAAGGCGGTATTCGGGAGCGTGAGCCTGAAAGACGAGTGGGACCGGCTCGATTCCGCGACCCGGACATGGCTTCTGGAAAATCCGGCATGTCTTGTCCTGCCGCCCGCACTGTCGGCCAAGATCACCAAAGACGCACGCCCGGAGATTGCGTGTGACCGGCACGGGCGGGTCGTACTCTCCCCGGAGGACCACGATTTCATCCGTGAGAAAGCGAGGCCGCCGGAAAATCGATGCGCCTTCCCGTGAGGGAATACCGGTTCTTCGACACTGCTCCCTTACCGGTCATCAGGTCGGCGCCGTCCGGAAAGCGCGCAGCTTCGCCGGATGAGGCCCATCCATAGGCGTGCGGTCGCGGAACGCCCCGCCGGTGGCTGTCAGTGTCCGATCAGTTGCCACAGATCCAGACCCATCCGTGCCGCCGTCAGCAGCAGCGCTGCAGCTGCGATCCAGACGCCCGCGATCTGCCAGACGCTGGCCCGCGGCCGCTGTTGATCCTCCATGCTTCTCCTTCTCCCTCGCCCCGTCGGGGGATCCATCCTAGAAGCCAGAAGCGACAGCCTTGCGGCCACCTCGTTCAGGCGTGGGTGCTTATGCACGCGTTGCCCACAGTCTCCCGCGCCCAGCCGCCCGCCCCTGTGGACAGCCGGCACCAGACCATCCACAGAAAAGACCCGGCGTGCCGCCATCTCCCGGGCGAGTCGCCAGCCACACCTGCCGTCGTGGCCGCCAGGAACCGCGCAGGGAATGGAGACAGGCCCCTTGACCGGCTGCGCACCATCGCCTGGGGCGCCGGCAGGAACGGGTTACACCCAAGGGGGACAGCTTTGAGCTGCGCGAAGGGCTCCACCTGACCTCCAGTGGGCATAACCCGTTCCCAAGGCCAACCAACATCGTGAACTTTTACGCTGTCACTGGTGAACCGGCGGTGTTGGTCCTGGACCGCCGGGGGCTGCACCGCCTACTGGTCTGCCGACCGTGGCCTCTCCGGTGCTGCTGCCCCGTCTGCGCGGTAGTGCCTGAGCGCGGCAGCCAGAGCCCGGACGGTGGCCGGATCTTCTTCCCAGGAGGAAGTCCCGTTCCGTGTGCGGGCACGGAAGCTGGTCGCACCGGCCCCTTCGGCCGCCTGGGCAAATGCGGCCCGGGCCTGTTCCAGCTCTGCCCGCTTCTCCGGCGTCTGTTCCCCGTGCTCCGGCCCGATCCGCGCGGCCGCGGGCAGGCTGCGGTCCGCCCTGGCCCTGCTTTTCCAGAAAATGTGTCGTAACCCCATCGGGGTGTGTCCCCTCCGACCTTGGCAAGAGTCGTGACGGCTTCGTCTTGCCGCAGCGGCAAGACGAAGCCACGTAGTTCACCCGATGCCCTGCCAGAACAGACGCGATCATTCGGAACCGTCGATCTTACGGAACCCCGCGCGGAGTACGGCGTCCGCATCGTCGTAGGCGTTCCGGTTGCACTGACGCGCCTCGTTAACCGGCCTCATCATCCCGGCCCGCCCACGTTGGGCGTTGGTCAGCGCAATCGCCAACTCATCCCGTTCCAGTGCCAATTCTTCATCGTCAGTCAGGTCACTCATCGTTCTTCCTTCACTGCCGCAGAGAGAACCAACCGTCCTTGTTCGTAAAACCGTTTGGTGAATCCGGAGGAGACCTTTGCCCATTATCAAGCACCTGGTTTGCGCTGCGCTTCAACCAGTATTGGGGCGTCCGCTTCGCGGCCGGCTGTCGAGTCCAGGGCGCGCCGTCGCAGAGCTCCGAACCCCCTGCCCCTGTTTGTCTACGACGTTTTCTGGTTGCTGTCCTTATGTTGTTACCGGGTTCAGTTCCGCGGCCGTTGTAGGGTCGTGGCTACCCAGGGGAGGCGAGTATGGCTCTGGTTGCTGTGCCGGACGGTCTCGTGACGGCTTCGAAGGATTGGCCGCCCGCCACCCCCCGCGATGACCCGACTGCTGATTGAGAGACGCGACATGATCGCCGGATAAGGACACGACGGCGCGGTTATCTGCTGGGCCCTTACTCATCCGACAGACTGGAGGCTGTTCTTGGTACACCTTTGGGCCGGCATCGATGCCGGCAAAGCTCATCATCACTGCGTCGTGATCGACGCCGACGGAAGCCGACTTCTCTCGCAGAAGGTCCCCAACGACGAACCAGCCCTGCTGGACCTCATCGTCAATGTCCTGAAACTGGCTGAGGGCGGCGAGCTGGTTTGGGCGATCGACCTGAATCACGGAGGGCCGGCGCTGCTGATCGCGTTGCTCATCGCCCACGGACAGGACATCCGCTACATCCCCGGCCGGACCGTGCACCACGCCTCCCGGATCTACCGCGGCGACGGCAAAACGGACGCCAAAGACGCCGCCGTCATCGCCGACCAGGCCCGGATGCGACGTGACCTGCAGCCGCTGCGGGCCGGGGACGAGACCAGCACCGGTCTGCGGATCCTTACTGCCCGCCGGGCCGACAAATCCGCGGACCGGGTCCGGGCGATCAACCGCCTGCAGGCCCAGCTGCTGGAATACTTCCCCGCACTGGCCCGGCGTTTTCATGAGGGTTGGCTGTCTGGGGGCGTGTTAAACGACGAAAGGTGCTTCTGAGCTGGGAAAATAGTGTTGTTGACGCACTAACCACCCTGGCAGAAAGAAGCACCTTTCTGATGTCCAAGAATACCGGAGTTTTTCCCTCTGTTGCCGTTGCGCTCACGGGCCAGTCGCTGGTCTCCCACGCCGGCCTGAACGTGCTGACCTCTTTCGTTGATGCACTCGGATTCCGGGGCTTGTGCGAGGACCGGCTGGGCCAGTTCGTCCCGTCCGGGGCCAGGCACCGGCCCGGCAGCCTGCTCGGCTCGCTCGGGGTGATGCTGGCCGCCGGCGGCGAGCACGCCACGGACCTGGACATCCTGCGGTCCTCGCCCGGACTCTTCGGCCCGGTGCCCTCGAACGCGACCGTGTCCCGGTTTTTCGAACGCACCGTCGCCAACCCCGAACTGTTCAGCCACGGCTACGAAACCCTCACCCGGGAACTGCGGGCCAGGGCCTGGGACGCGGCCGGGAACCGGAACCCTGCGGCCAGGGCCACCGCGGCCGATCCCTCGGTCCTGGACCTGGATGCCACGCTGGTGACCTCCCACTCGGACAAGGAAAACGCCGCCGGCACCTACAAGGGCGGATACGGCTTTGCCCCGTTCATCGCCAGCGTCGATTACGGCACCTCCAACGGCACAGGGGAAATCCTTGCCTGCCTGCTGCGGCCCGGCAGCGCGGGCGCGAACAGCGCCGATGACCACATCCGCGTCTTCGACGCTGCCGTCTCCCAGCTTCCCGAGGCGTTCTTCCCCCAGGGCAGGCTGGACGGGCAGCGCCTCCTGGTCCGCACCGACAGTGCCGGCGCGTCGCGGAAGTTCCTCTGGCACCTGCACGCCGCGGGAGCACAGTTCTCTGTCTCGTACCCGGTCCCGGCGGGCAAGGCGCACATGGTCGACTGGATCAACGACAAACAGTATTGGCAACCGGCCCTGGACCAGCACGGGGCCGACCGCACGGACGCATGGGTCATCAACGCCACCGAAGTGATCCCGCTGAAGGACTACCCGCCCGGCACGAACATCTACCTCCGGGCCGAGCCGCTGCACCCCGGCGCGCAACCGACCCTGCTGGACCTGGACGGGCACCGCATCACCGCGTTCCTGACAAACGCACCGCGCTGGCACGGCCCGTTCCTGGACGCACGCCACCGTGCCCGCGGCCGGTGCGAGAACCGGATCAAGACCCTGAAGAACACCGGTCTGGGCAAACTCCCGTTCTACGACTTCGCCGCGAACCAGGCCTGGGCCGACATCGCCGCGCTGGCGTGCAACCTCGTCTCCTGGCTCCAGCTCACCGCACTGCCCGACGGCCACCAGGCCAGGACATGGGACATCAAGCGCTGGCGCTACCGCTTGTTCGCGACCGCCGGAAAAATCATCACCCGCGCCCGCCGCAGGCAGCTGCTGCTCCCGGAATCAGCACCGGAAAAAGGCCTCCTGAAGCTACTCCTGGAAAACACCAGGCGCCTCAAACAGCTCCAGCCCGCCGCCCCGGGATGAACAGGCACGACCCCGTCCCGACGACCAGCCCCATCACCGGAAGTGGAACCAGCGCCAACCCCGAGCGATCCAACGGGCACACCATCCTGCCCGGAAACAGAAAACAACCGCCCATCAACCCGCCCGCCCGAAAAAACGGCCAACCCCACCGTCATGAAAAATCAGGGCTGGAGCGCGCCTTTGACTACAGCCGCTCCAAAGCAGCCCTTTTGCTGCTCACCAAAGTACCGGACCCCGGACGGGATCCGCCGCACCGGTCAGACACGGATCCCAAAACCCACATCCAGGCCATGCTCTCCCTGGCACGGCGAAGACTCAACGTCCTCTGGGCCATGCTCCGCGACGGCACCATCTACACGCCGACGCCCGTGGCGGTACTACCGATTGCGGCCTGACGGCCGGTTGCCTCGCAATGCCGTGCGCTCAAGCACTCAAGCACCGGCAGGGCAGGTGTTCTACCGGATTATCTGCGCTTGTGGTTCAGCTCAGGTATGCCGTCTCGATCCGAGAGAACGCCGCCAACAGGGAAGTCTGCGGCCAGTCCTGAGGTGAAGCGCAGACTTACCCGCATTTCTTGCTTCTTGCTGCCCTTCTTGCTTGTTACGTCTGTCCTCAATTTCGTGCCGCTCGGCGAGCCCTGGCTCGAGGTCAAGGCTGCGTTCATGTTTATCGGGACGGTTGTGTTGATTGTCTGGGTTACCCGGTTCACGCTGTGGCAGCGGGACGAATATTGGCGCGAACGAGGCAGGGACCCCAAGCATCCCGAGCGCTTGCCAGATCCTCCAGCTGAGTAAGATCGGACCGACGTCTGTCTGTCTGTTGATCGAAGGTTGGAGGGGCGGCATTAACGTTATTGCGCTTTGAGGCCGGCAATCAAGGTATCGATCCTTGGTCTGCGACGGACAGCCCACACCGGCGTCCAGATCCCGAAGCAAACAAACGCGGCTGCAGCCAGCCACCAGAACCACACTCCGGGTTCCGTGATGCCGAGGTACAGTTCCAGCGCAGCGAAAAGACCAAACTCGATTGGACCCGCCCACGCCATGAAACGGTCGGAACGCCGCTTGCGCTCCAGTAAAGGAAGCCAGACCTCCGGCTGAACGCCCTCGGGCAAACGGCCCTTTTGATCGCTTTCTCGATGGCTCCGGCGGTGTCCCCGCCCCCATACTTCTTTTGCAGGTTCCGGAAGACGAGCGCCATGCAGATCCCAAACAGGACCCCGCCTACCAAAGACCCCGCCAGCAATCCCCAGCCGGCCCGGTCCGGCCGGATGGCCACCTGGATACCGTACATTCCCGCGGCCCACAGGATGGCCATGATGGCCGCCACTGTCCACCATGATCGTTTCGAGAACCAGTCCCGCAAGCTTTGCATCAGGAAACCTCCGCTGCTCATGTGTCGTCTTGCCGAACCGATGCTGCCATCGTAGAGAGCCAGGCCCCGGCGAGGAAGGGCTCAGGAAGCACGGGAACCCCTCCAGTCCCGAGGGGCCCCGAACGCCCTTACGCGCGATGGGGGTGCCCCTTGGGTCCGGGTCTGTGCCGCACAGGGAATCGGGCCTCGCTGCGCTCGGGCTGTGGAAGCGTTTTTCTTGTCTTTTTGCTGCTGTCCTGCGGATCGTACGTGCCCGCTCCACCGGAGCAACCGTCCTGCGGACGGCGGCGCACCGAATGCCTTGTGTCGGCGCTGCGCTTATTTCCTCCCACAACCCATCCGCTGCTTGCCCCGCGGGTTGCCCCGGTTCCGTCGGGCACAGCTACGCGATGCTCCGCCAGCAGCCAAAAAACAACGGGGGGAGAAGGGGAGCTGGCCGGTCACCTAAGCCGCCCCACCCACCGGAATCCTCAGCAAAGGACACACAGACCATGAATGACCGCATTGCACGCGCCGCACTCACCCGACTCTTTGACCCCCAGGACGCAACGGGCCGCACCCTCGTGGGCACGCTTGGCGCGTACGCGGCCCTGCGCATCGTTACCGGGGACCAGTCAGCCCACATGTTCCGGCACATCACTGACGCCGAACTGGCCGAAGGGCTCCAGCGTTGGGCAGCGGGCCTGCCCGACCTGGATCCTGAGAAGGACTTGTCCACCATCGAACGACTCGGCGGCGGGTTCCTGATTCCGGGGGACGAGTACTGGCCGACCGGGTTGGAGGACCTTCCGGACGCCCCCTACGGTCTCTGGTACGTGGGCAACCTCGTGCACGGGATCCCGGCCCCGGAACGTTCCGTTGCCCTGACCGGCTCCCGCGACGCCACCAGCTACGGCGCATCCGTCACCGGAGAGATCGCCTACCAGCTCGCGCAGCGCGGACTGTGCGTCGTCTCGGGCCTGGGTTACGGCATCGACTCCTACGCCCACCGCGCCGCCCTCGCCGGAGCGATTGGGGAAGGGCCCGCGACGATCGCCGTCGCCGCAGGGGGCCTTGACCGGGTCTACCCGTCCGGGAACGCGGAGCTCGCGGCCGCGATCCGCGCCAACGGGTTGATCGTCTCGGAACAACCCCCGGGAACGGCCCCGACCCGGCACAGGTTCCTGCAAAGGAACCGCATCATTGCAGCCCTCGCGGGGGTGACCTGCATCGTGGAGGCCCGTTGGCGTTCCGGGGCTCTGAACACCGCGAACCATGCCGAGACCATCGCCCGGCACGTGGCGGCCGTCCCGGGCTCCGTGCACAGCGCCAATTCCGCGGGATGCCACCGGCTCCTGAGGGACGGCGGCGCGGTGCTCGTCACCGAGGCGGCCGAAATCACTGAACTCCTCGCCGGGTAGAACACCTGGGGTGGCCGGTCCGTCCGGGGCCGGCCACCGCGGGCGGTCCGCCGTCGTGGCCGGGTTGCGCTGTTGGTCTCCCCCGGCGGACCGCCAACGCACAGAGTCCTTGGGTGGGAATCTGGGCGGCGTGGGCCGCCGGCCGCGGCGCGAACCCTGGGGGATTCGTTCGGGTGCTGGATGAGTGGTTCGCAGCGCTCACCAGAAAGGGCGTCCGCTTCGCGGCCGGCTGTCTGGCCCGGTCCCGGCTCCGCAGAGCTACGCCGTGCCCGGTCCTGTGTGTTGACGACGTCTTTTGGCTGCTGTCCTGACGGATTGTACGTGTCCGCTCCGGCCCGTCCAGCCCCTCCTTCGTCGGGGCCTGCGGGCGGGAAACCTTGCTCCGGCGCTTCGCTTATTTCCTCCGCAAACTTTCCCGCCCTTGCCCTCACGGGTGGACAGGCCTCCGTCGGCCACAGCTCGCAAGCTCCGCCAGCAGCCAAAAAACAACGGGGGGAGAGGGGACGCTGGCCGGTCACCTGAGCCGCCCCGCCCGCCGGATCCTCAGCAAAGGACACAAAACCATGAACGACGCCATCCGCATTTCCACCCCGGCCGACATCCTCGGCTTCATCCCGCACACCCTCGGGTTCGCACCTCGGGAGTCCTTCGTGTTCGTCACCCTCCGCGGGAACACCCTCGGCGCGACACTGCGCGTCGATGCCCCGGTGACAGGGGACCCTGCCGGGTTCGCCCGCGCCATGCTGGAGTACATCGCGCTGGACACCCACGCCACCGCGGTCCTGCTGGCTATCTACACCGGCGACGCCCCGGCGGCCGGGGCGCCGCGCCCGTTCCACGACCACGTAGAGGCATTGATTCAGGAACTGGAGATCGCGGGGACCCCGCTCAAAGACGCGTGGCTGGTCACCGCCGAGTATTGGCAGAACCTGCTGTGCGATCCCGACGCCGGGTGCTGCGGGCCCGAGCCGCTGGAATCCATCATCGACGGGCAGTTGAACGCCGAAATGGTGTTCCGCGGCAGCAGTTACCTGAAACAGCCCGGCACCAGCTACGCGGCATTCACGGGCCCGGCGGACACCGCGGAGCGCATCCGTGAAGCCGTGCCCGGAGTCCTCGCCTTCGAGCTGGGCACCGGGCGGGCGCTGTGGGCCGAGGCTCTCGCTGGGAACGGCTTTGCAGACCCGGAAACGACGGTGCAGCTGCTGGCATGCTTTCAGCGTCCGGACCTGCGCGACGTGTTGTTCTGCAACGTGATCGAGCCCGAACGGCCCGACGCCCAAGACAGCGGGGACCTGCTGATCGGGCAGGGGATCACCCCGGACTGGAACCGGGTGGACCGGGCACAGGAAACGGCAAGATCGTTGATTGGCGCAGCCCCGGAAGGCTACCGCGCAGCGTTGCTCACCTTGATCGGCTGGTTGGCATACCTCAAAGGGCAGTCCTCGGTCGCGGCCGACCACTTCGCCGCCGCCCTCGCGGACACGCCCGGCTACCGGCTCGCTGAACTGATGGATCAGCTTGTCAGCCGGGGAACCATCGCCCCCGTCGCCAGGGAGGAGCACACCTCCTACAAGAGGCACCGCTAAAAGAAGCCGGAGGCCGGAACCGTTCAAGGTCCGGTCCCCGGCGCGGCGGCGGCCTCCCCCGCTGGCGCTCCTCCGGCCGCCGATCAACGCTGACGCGGGCGAAGCACCCACAACAACGTCCAAGCACCCGCCGCCGGGCTACAGTGGAAGGGCAACAGCCACCACTCGCCAGGGAGCGGCACCATGAGCCACGACTTCGTCCTCACGGACGACGACGCCGCACCCGCCGGCGCGACTCACGCCCAGGATGTCCTCGAAATGTCCATGCTGACCCTGGACCAGGGTTCGTCTGTCGTGGACCTCTCCTGGGAAAAATCTCCGCTGGACCAATAACGCCGCAGCACCACCAGGTTTCCTTTAGCTGAGGGAAAAACTGAGGCCGGCCCCTAAAGGGCCGGCCTCAGCCCTTTAAAGCTGCTCAAAAGGGCCTCGCAGCGCTCGGTAGGCATCGGCATGACAAACGATTCAGCCTGACTGAACCCATGGATTTCCTGTTTCTACGACCCGGGCAGATGGCCGGGGAATTGCACAGCTGCGGGATCCAGCTCCGGGCGGACCCTCACCAGGCGCACGGGGTGCCGGAACGCACGCCCGGACCAGGCGACGTCGGCCGAAACCTCCACGACCAGCGGCTCCACGAGAGTCAGGCGCACCGTGCCGCTTTCCTTGATGAATCTGTCTACCACCCTCTCGCTGATGTCTTCCGGCCACGGATGGTCCCCCCCGCGGCGGGTGCAGATACCGCGCCAGATCCCGGCCCGCCCGAGCCGGCAGGGGAGTGGAGCGGCCGGCAATCCGCAGCCTGCCGCGCATCGGCAGGCCCACGACCACCGTCTCCGGCCGGGCCATCGGGCCGATGACCGCAGCACACACCACATCAAGGACGTTCCGGGCCTTGACCTTCAACCTTATCTGCACTAACACTCGGAGGCTAGGGTCGCCCGTCGGCACGAGATCTTGTATCGGCTCTATTGAGTCTGCTTGGGGCGGGAGGCGGCGGCCTGACTTTCAGGTTTCGTGTTGCGAACGAGTGCTCGCCTCCCGCCCCAAGAGCATTTGGTTGTGCCTAAGGCTATTTTGGATGCCCTGTTTTGTAGGCCTGTTTTGGCGTCGTGGTTGGTAGCCAGGCCTGCCTGGTTCGCTCGAAGGAAGTGATGTCATCTTGGTGTTGCAAAGTCAGGTCGATGTCGTCCAGGCCATTGAGCAGTCGCCATCTGGTGTCGGGGTCAACACTGAAGTTGATAGTGAGACCCCCGGCAGAAATGGTTTGTGCGTTTAGGTCCACGTTGAGGGGACGTTCGGGGTGTGTTTCCACAGTTTCCCATAGCTGCTCGACGTGTTGTGGGGCCAGTTGAATGGCCAGGAGACCTGATTTTCCAGCGTTTCCTTTGAAGATGTCGGCGAAGCGTGGCGAGATGACGACCCGGAAGCCGTAGTCCATCAAGGCCCAGACGGCGTGTTCCCGTGAAGACCCGGTGCCGAAGTCGGGTCCGGCTATCAGGATGTTTGCTCCTGCGTGTTCGGGGCGGTTCAGCTCGAAGGCGGGGTCCTTGCGCCAGCTGGCGAATAGGCCGTCTTCGAATCCTGTTCGGGTGATGCGTTTCATGTAGACGGCCGGGATGATCTGGTCTGTGTCGACGTTAGTGCGCCTCAGCGGCACGGCGGTGCCTTTGACCGTGGTCACGGGTTGGAAGGCCACGATTCCCTCTCTTGTTCGTACGGGCGGGCGGTGCAGGATTGGGCAGGGTCAGGTTGATCGTGGGTCGACGAGGATTTTGTATCCGTCGGAGCGGTAGAACAGCTGCCTGTCCCTGCCGTGGCCTTGGCGCAGCCAGAGAAACGCGCCGTCCTTAGTGACGGCGTCGACTACTCCGGCGATGCACTCCTTGTTGCGTGCGACGAGGACAACCGTGTCGTCCGGGAGCAGTTCGCGCCAGTTCGCGACGACTGTGCGTCGAAAGCCGTGGCGGGTGGGGGTTGTTTCCCCGATTGTCGGGATGGTGGCGGTGTCTGTGGTGGGATCTTCGGCGATCTCTGCTGCCCTGGCAGTAGTGGTGGTCATCGTGTCTCTCTTGGGCGTTGGGGAGTATGGGGTTGCTGCCATCGGTGAGGCGGCAGCAACCCCACAGGGTTAGGGGATGGTGGGCAACAGCAGGTGTGAGTCGTGTCCGTTGCCTGAGTGGATGATGTGGCGTCCACTGTTGCGGGTGTAGGTGTGGCCCTGAGCAAACAGGCCCTGCTCGTAGCTGTTGACGTCGTGGCCCTGGACGACGAGACGCAGAGTTTCACCGGCACGGAAAAGGGTGCTTGAAGGCCAGATTTCGATGTCCACCGGGACGATTTCGCCCTCGGTGAGCAGCTCCTCGGTTTGGTGGGTGTAGCGGGGCTGTTCCGGCTGTGAGTCGTCTGCGAGCTGGCGGCGGCTGACCCGCAACCAGCCGAGGGCTACGTTTCCGTCGTCAAAGGTGGAGAAGAACGGGAAGTTCACTTCTTTGCCCGCAGTGTCGATTTTTTTGAGGGCCACGAAGAGGTCCATGTCGTTGGAGCCTTGGGCTTCAACCCACAGCCGGAGCTTCGTGTAGCCGGTGACTTCGGTGTCCTTGTTAAAGGTGTGGTCAAAAACCACTCTTCCGGACTGGGCATCGTAGGAAATATTTTCCGGGGCCGGGGCGGGATCCGTCGTGAGGCTTCCCTGGCCGGTGTCGAGGTAGAGAGGCGTGTACTCGGTGCGGGCAAGGGGCCATTCGTTTTCCGCACGGTTTTCGCCTGAGTATGCTCTCTGGCGGACTTCGATCCTGACCTTGGGCCAGGATTCCACGGTGTTTTCTTCCCCTTTGAGGAAGTGGTCGAAGAATTCGCGCTGGCGGGCCAGGCTGTCCCGGTCGTAGAAGTTCTGCCATTTCTTCCGGCCGTGCACTTCGAGCCACTTCTGCTCGGAGGAGATGCGCCGGAAACCTTCGAGGGTTCCCCTGGTGTGCAGACCGTGGTCGGACCAGCTCGCCACGACGTAGGCGGGCACCTCGATGGCGGCCAGATCCGGCGCTTTGGACTGCCAGTACTCGTCGTAGAAGGGGTGGTTCATGCTGTTGGTCAGGATGTCCTCGACACGTCCGTGGGTGTTGGCGATCAGCGGGCCCAACGCAGCACCAAATTGTGTCTCGGGGATGCCGCCGTGGGTGAGGACTTCCTTGTAGAGGTCCGTCCATCCTTCCCAAGGGTTGATGGCGGCCAGGTGCGCCGGACGGCGTGCAGCGACGGCCCACTGGATGACGGCATACCAGGAGACCCCGGCCATGCCGACCTTGCCGTTGCTCCAGTCCTGTTCACCGGCCCATTCGATGAGATCACAGCATGCGTCGGCCTCTTCGGGCGCGCACATGGTGACGTCCCCCTCGGATCCCCAGGAGCCGCGTGCGTCGGCCATGATCACGGCGTAGCCGTTGCGGGTCCAGAAAGCCGGGTCGGGTGTTTCGAAGGCCGCGTACTTGGAGAGCTGGTCCAGGTCGACGTCATGACCGGGCCAGCCGGCGAAGCTGAGAGCGCCGTGTTTCCCGTAGGGAGCCCACGCAACGAGAATGGGAAGATCCGTGGTTGTTTCCGCAGGACGATACAGGTCCACGAGGAGATTCTTGCCGTCCCTCATCGGTACCTTGACGTTGTAGTCAATCTGCATGTCGTCTGCAACGGTACGGGAGTACTCACCTCCAGGCCACCCGGCGTTTTCGGGAGGGTTTCCCGGAAGGAAGGCAACATCATTGTTAACCGCTTGCTGGGTCATGTCTTTTCTTTCTCTCGTAGTGGGTAGCGCTGGTGACGAGTGGAACGCTCAGAGGGTGTCGGCGTCGAAATGGGCGACGTCGGCGGCTGCGAGAAAGGGCGCGAACGTGGCTATGACGTCTTTGCCTTGGTCGGTGTCCGGGAACTGTTCGGTATGGTGGGCGACAGTGTCCCACCCGACCTGGAGAAGATAAACACCTCGCTGCTCGGCACTGCGGTGCAATTGGGCCGAACGGCACCCTGGTGCCAGGAGCAAGGTTCCGCGGACGCTCCGGTATGCGTCTTCGAAGGCGAGCTCCTCACCTGGGTTGATGGTGAATTTGGCATGTTCAAGAATCATTGGTGCCATCTCCTTTCTCCGGCGTCGTCGCCGGCCGGGCCCTCCAGCTACAGCGCGACGGACGGGTAGGGTTTACCGATCCACGGCGCGAGACGCCGGGCCCACTCCAACTGGTAGGACAGCGGACCTTTCTCCTCGGTCCAGTCATCGGCAAACAGCCCGATGAACAGCGTGAGGTAGAGGAAGAAGTGCGCGCCGTAAGCGAAGAGCCACTCGTAGTCATAGGCTATGAGCGCCCGGCGTTCCTCTTCTGTGAAGGACAACCAGGTGGTCTTCTCGGCACTGTTGAGCCAGATGCCGACTTCCTTTTCCCATCGGTCGATGGTCGCGGCCGGGTCCTCCTTGTATCGGGCGACCCATTCAGGGTCACGGTCGATGGTGTAGAGGAACTTGTTCACGTAGTACTTGCTCATGCCGTCGCTCCTGTTTTTGATGTGTACATCGGGCCGGTGACAGCGCCGACTCCGGCGGCTGACCGGGCTGCCGCTTCGGCCATTTTGTCGTTCTTGTTCGGGTACCAGGTCATGAACATTTCACGGGTGTGGTAGAGGTCCAGCTGGTCTACGTAGTCGGCGTTCTCGGGCCCGGCGATGCCCATCATGAGGATCAGGTCCATGAAGCCGTGGGTGGCGTTACCGGAGCCGGCCATGGATTCGTGGGTGACGTTTTCCAGGATGGCTTCGATGTTGCCGGTGGAGAGCCATTCGATGGCTTGGGCGTCGAATTCCGGGTCCGGGCCGTGCTCGCCGAACATCAGTGGACCACCGAGCTCCAGGGACAGGTGGCCGGTGCCGATGGCCGCAACCTTCTTATCGGAGGGGTAGGCGTCGATGATTTTGCGGATGGCCCGGCCCAGGTCCCAGAACCTCTTGGGGGAGGGCAGGGGAGGGGCGAAGATGTTCGTGTAGATCGGTACCACGGGCAGGTCGGCGTCCGGGCGGACGGTGATGATCGGGCAGATGATGGAGTGGTCTATCTTCAGTTCATGGCTGAAGGAAAAATCGAACCCTTCATCCAAGAGTCCTTGGTGCATGAAGTTCGACAGATCCACGTCACCATCGAGGACGTACTTGGGGATCCCGAATTCGCGCTCCTCGTTGTAGAACGTCGCGTCGTACTTCCTCTGCTTGCCGATCATGAACGTCGGGTAGTTGTCCAGGAAGAACTGGTGGAAGTGGTCAGCGCCGACCATGACCAGAATGTCTGGCTCGGCCGCTGTCAGGGTTTCGCGGTACGCCTCGACTTTGCGTTTCCATTCGTCTGCCTGGGGCATCCGTTCCTCGGCCGGCGCGGTGGTGGCCTTGAGGTAGAAGGGGTGGTGGGTACTGGCCAAAACGGCGGTCAGTTCTGCCATGATTTACTCCCTGTGATCTTCGCTGCCGTCATTGGCAGCGGGGTGGTGTGGCTAGTCGTTGTCCGGTGTCACGTAGGCCGCGTTGCGGTCCACGGTCATGTAGATGTCGTTCGCGATGGGGTTCCGGCGTTCTTCGGCGATCTGTCCGAGCAGGCCAGCCGCGCGGGCCAGCAGCGCGAACCCCCGCAGCAAATCGGTGGGAAGCCCCAGATCAGCCAGAGCGGCCCCGCATACCCCGGCACCGTTCAGCGGGAGCTTCCGCCCCAAGGCTTTTTCGCTCATCCGGCCGATGGCCTCGAACAACCGCAGATGGGGTCCGCGCAGACCTTCCTCCTCGGCAATCCCGATCAGCACGGGCGTGCGTGGATCCCCGTCCTTGTGGTTGGGGTGCCCCAGACCCGGAACGAACTTGCCTTGGGCGCGTTGGCCGGTGATGGCTTCAAGCGCGAGCTCGTCCCACTGATCGTCAGTTTCCGGCTGTTCGCCCTCATGCGCGGCCAGGACGTTGGCGAGGAACTTGCCGCAGTCCTCGGTGACACCGAGAAAGCGGGAACCGCCGCCGAGGAGCCCTGCGGCCATAGCACCCTGGATCGAGTCAGGGGCGCTGAGGTAAGTCAGGCGCGCGGCTATCGCGGTGGGAGTGAAGCCGTGGTCGGCCAGAGCGACGAGAACTGATTCGAAGACCCGTACCTCACCAGGGGTGGGGCGGCGCATGGCGACGAGCCAGAAAGCCAGCTCTCCAAAGCCGACCTTGCCCATGAGGTCCGAGGCCAGGTCGTGCCCGAGCAGGCGGATTTCCGTGGCGGTGGACGTCCCGAGCGAGGTGGGGAAGTTCAGTTCGTGTGTGTTTGCTGTGATGGTCATGCTTTTTCCTTCGTCGAGGCACCGGCAGTGGTCGGTGCGGCAAGCCACGCGAGGATTTCCTCGGTGTGCTCGCCCAGCTTCGGGGGTGCCAAGTCATACTGTGGCGGGGTCGCGGAAAAGGTGATCGGATTCCGGACCCCTGGGACCTGATGACCGGGGGCGCCGACCTGCACGACGGGTTCCAGGCCCAGTTTCTGGGCGTACTCCACACCCTGTTTGATGCTGTTGATTGGGCCGTTGGGAACGCCCGCTTCGTTGAGCTTGTCGAACCAGTACCCGGCGGATTGGGTCCGGAGCCGGTCCACGAGCAGGGGCCGGAGTTCTTCACGTCGTTCGGTACGGTGCTTGTTCTCAGCGAACCGCGGGTCATCGGCGAGTTCCGGCACACCAAGGACCACGCACAGCTTGCGGAACTGTGCATTGTTGCCCGCGGCGACGATCAGATCGTCGTCGGCTGTGGGAAGGGGCTCGTAGGGGAACAGGCTTGGATGGGCGTTACCCATCCGGTGCGGGGTGACACCGCCGGCAACGTACGCAGAGGTCTGATTGACCAGCCCGGACATGGCCGAGGCCATCAAGGACGTTTCAACGCTCTGACCTTCTCCGGTCTGATCGCGGTGACGCAGGGCAGCCAGGATGCCGATGGTTGAATGCAACCCGGCCATGACATCGAAGACACTGATTCCGGCCCGGTAGGGTGACCCTTCAGGCCCGCCTGTGAGGCTCATCAACCCGGACATCGCCTGAACGATCAGGTCGTAGCCCGGCAGTGAGGAACCCTCGGTCGTGCCGAATCCGCTGATGGAGCAGTAAATGACGGACTCGTTGCGCTCCTTCACCGAGGCGTAGTCGAGTCCGAACCGCTTCAGGCCTCCGGGCTTGAAGTTCTCTATGACGACGTCCGCACGGGCAGCCAGGGCTTGGGCCGCGGCGAGGTCGTTGGAGTCTTTGAAGTCCAACACGACGGACTTCTTGTTGCGGTTGATCGCGGCGTAGTAGGTCGAGACGCCGTCAGGGCGGACCGGTGGAACCCATGAACGGGTATCGTCACCGGCGGGGCTTTCAACCTTGATGACCTCGGCACCCATGTCCGCGAGAAGCATCGTGGCGTAGGGGCCGGCCAAAACCCTGGAAAAATCGGCGACGACGAGACCGTCGAGAGGCCGTGCCCGGGGTGTGGTCTCCGGTTGCTGGGCCAGGGGGAACATCATGTGGATTCCTTTGTACAGGTAGGAAGGGGGTTTGATACGCGGTGCAGCGGCCGTTAGGCCTGCCAGGCCCGGGAAACTTCAAAGGAGGTGAACCTCCAGCCGTCCGGCGAGGATGTGAATGTGGCGCGGTAGTCGCCCAGGGCGACCAATTGCGCTTCAGGATCAATGGCCCACCGGCTATAGCGGCAGCGGGCGCTGGCGGTGAGATCTGCATGATCGACGATGATGTTGGTAAGCAGGTGCCGGCTGGGCGGGGCCGCCGCGAAGATGCGGCCGTAGTGGTCTGAAATTTCATCCGCTGTACTCAGTACTGTCCCGGCGAAACGGACAGCCGCGTCGCTGAACAGTCTGCTCATGCCGTCGGCGTCGCGTTCGTCGGCGTGCTCGGCATACCGTCCCAGCAGGTTCTCAACGGCGTGCCGGATCTCGGCGGGAGAGTTCGACATTAGTGAGCCCACCAGTCGAAGCGGTTTGTCTTGGCGTGACGACCGGTGGAGGGGTGCAACCGGGAGATCAGACCGCGGTAGAAGACCATGGGGCGTGTGTCAGCTGTCTGCAGATCGGTCAGCCGGGCCATGAGACCGTAGTGATCTCCGGCTTCATATACAGAATCGACCGTGCACTCCATGGAGATCGAGGCTGTGTTGAGGACAGGGGCGCCTGCGCCGTCCATGTCCCAGTCTCCGACGGCGAATTTCGGCCCGGAAGAGGACGCAAAAGCAAAGCACACGTCGGCGTGATCTTCATCCAGGACGTTGATGCAGATGCGGTCTAGGTTGCGCAGGGCGGCGAAGGAGCGCGATTCCTTCATGGCGAAGAAGGTAACCAGGGGCGGATCCAGGGAGACCGTGGAGAGCGAACCGACGGTCATGCCCACGGGACCCTCGGGGCCGTGCCCGGTCACCACGGCCACGGAGGTGGGGATGCGGCCCATGGCCCGGCGCAGTGACGATGCATTCAAAGCTGCAGGGCGATCAATCATGATGGTCATCAGGACTCCTATGTCGTGGTGAGCGGTGGGGCTGATGACAGTGAAGCAGCTCACAGCCCCGCTTCTCGTTGGCTGCCCTGACAACTCCGGGAGGCCTGTTTGTGCTCAGAGCCAAGCTGAACCGCTCTCTTTGTCGTGTGGCGCAGCTCACGGGATCATTTTTGGTCGCTGAGCATAAGAGTTGCCGGGGATCGGGGGGCAACCATGGTGGAACAGCTTCTCAAGGAAGCACACCGGTTTTCGCCTCAACCACTGAGGACCCCCTGGAAGGACAATGATGACCATTACCGCGGAGCAGACCTCCCCAACTACCGGCACCGACACCGATTTGGTGGCCAAGGCCGCTGATCTTCTGGACCTTCTTCGGAAGAACGCGTTCCAGACCGAAACTGACCGCCGTGTCGTGGAGGAAAACATCGAAGCCCTTGCCGCGGCGGGGCTCTTCAAGATTGCAGTCCCGAAGCGTTTCGGCGGACACGAAGCCGATTTCTCCACCTTCCTGAAGGTCACTTCGACCTTGGGTCAGGCGTGTGGGTCCACCGCATGGGTCACCAGCCTCATCAACGTTTGCGGCTGGATCATGGGCCTCTACCCTGACCAGGCGCAGCGCGACGTTTACGAGGAGAACCCCGGGGCACGCGTCTGCGGTGTTTTCGCCCCGAGTTCCAGCACTGTCGCGGTTGACGGTGGGCTGAAGGTTACCGGCAAGTGGGGCTTCGCCTCCGGTTCCCTGCACTCCCAGTGGGCCATCCTCGGCGTACCCGTCGTGGATGAAGCCGGCACCCAGATTGACCAGGGCCTGGCCTTGATTCCGATGAGCGAATTGAGCATGGAAGACACCTGGTACGTCGCCGGTATGCGCGGAACCGGCTCCAACACCCTTGTCGCGGAGGATGTCTTCGTGCCCAACCACCGGATCATGTCGCTGACTCAGGCCGTGGAGGGTAAGGTACCGACCGAACACACCGACGAAGCCCTTTACCGTTCCGCTTTCGTTCCGGTCGCCTCCCTCATCCTCGTCGGCCCCCAACTCGGTTTGGCCAGGGGCGCCCTGGACTTCGTCAAGGCATCCCTGGCTAAAGGCAAAGGAATTGCCTACACCTTCTACGACCGCGCGACCGACGCAGGATCCACCCAGATCAATATCGCCCAGGCTGCGTCCCTGATCGACTCGGCCGAACTGCACATGCTCCGGGCCGCAGCAGACATCGATACCGCCGCCAAGGGAACCGACTACCTCGACTTCGAAACCCGGGCACGGGTACGGATGGATGTAGGAACCGTTGCCACCCGTTCCCGTGAGGCCATGGACCTGCTCCTGAGCGTGCAAGGTGCCGGCTCCTTCGCAGAAGCCAGCCCGTTGCAGCAGAAGTGGCGTGACCTGGAAACCGGTTCCCGTCACGCCGTCGTCAATCCGGCCATTGCAAGTGAGGCATACGGGCGTGCACTGCTGGGGGTGAAGGAACAAGTCACCCCATTGATCTAGCCGATCCTTACGAAAGAGGGGCAGAGCCGCGACAGGCTCTGCCCCTCTTTCGTCGTACGGGCTGGAGACGGTTCTGCTATCCGCCTTCAGCCACAAGGACCTGGGAGCTGAAAGTGTCAGCCAGGACCAGGGCTGTCTGGAGTTCAAACCGCCGTTCGGCTATGTCGTACCCCAGTAGTTCACTGGCGCGCTTTACCCGGTACGCCACGGTATTGCGGGAAACGAACAGGCGCTGCGCGGCGGCATGTGGGGAACTTTCTTCCTGCAGGTAGCACAGCAAAGTGGATCGTAGATCGGCGGCGTTGGCATTGTCCTTGGCCAGAACCCCAAGTTCCCTCACCACGAAATCTTTGGCAGCTGCCATGTCAGCTGACAACAGAGACGCTATTGCAAGGTCAGCGTAGTAGGCATCCCAACCCGTCGGCCGGGTGATCATCCTGAAGGTCTGCTCGGCCGCTTTCGCCTCGCGATGGGACCGCCGGAACCCGGGAATGTCCTCCCCTGGTGTTCCTACTGCCATTCGCACGTCCGCCTTGGCAGGCCTGTGGTCACCTGCGGTGGGTCGGGCCGGGAAACCGGCGCGGCTGCCCCAAGCCCATACCCTTCCGCCGCCGACCGGCATGACCAGCGTCTTGGTGGCACCCATCTGGGCTAGAGCATCCATAGCAGCGGCTTCAAGTTCGGGTGTGTCGGCGCTGTTTCGCATCGGATCAAACCACAACGTTAGTGCGACGTGTTGACGTGAGAGGTCATATCCGAGTTGGCGGCTGGCCTCTGCTCTGTCGGTGCGGCTGCCGTCCAAAACGTGACGGATGATTTCAGCTTTGGCGGCTGCGGCGCTGACGGTCCAACGCTCCCGCTCCGAGAGGTACGTTGCTGCCATTTCGCCGGAAAAATCGTCAATGTAGCGGAACAAGTTCTCGGAAATGATCTGCATCTGCTCAACGCGTTCAGCTTCGGGAACCAGCTCGCGGCACGAATCCAGGAATGCTTTGGTCATCTGGGCGTGCCCCAAACGCACACCCCGCAAAACCTTGTCCAAGGATATGCCCCGGCGGACGAAATCAACGTCTCCGCGCAGAGCTTCCTCGGTGATGGCTGGTAGCCCCTCGCCTTTGCTGCTAATCCAGATCAACGAGCGGATGACTGAGGACTCCGGGCCCATCCGCAGCGATTCGAACTGTTCTGGGCCGCCACCAAAGTCGGGGATCTCCGCAATGATTCTCTCAGTCATCGCGTAACCGACCTGGCAGGCCCACTCGACCGGGCCCTTGCCGAGCCTCTCAACGGCGTCTGCTACCGTCGTCGGACGACTTGCAGGCTCCGGGATCGCCACGCCGGGAATTGGGCGAAGTCTTTGAAGCCACAGATCAGCATCGGTGGCATCAGCGTCATTGCCGGGCACGTCCCACATCCTCTACAAAACTAATTAGAACCACCCACGACCTGCGTCCGCGCAGGGCCGCAAATGTTGGGCATCAGCCAGAAGCTTAGCGCTGACTTTCGGCGGACGGCGGATTGCAGGTCGGGAGTCAGGTCAGTCCGGCCTCTTGGCTTGTCGAATTCTGGCTTTTCATGCGCATCGCTCGGCTACGTTTATCGCGGAGATGGCCCAGAGTTAGTTCCAGCCCGTCGACCTCGCCTTTCCAGCCTTCCTTTTCGGCTCGTTCTCGTCTGGCGATCAGGTCGGCTTCGAGTTCGTCCAAGCGAAGGATCATCCGTGGTTCAACATGGAGCATGGGGCAGCGAACGCAGGCGTGCTCGTGCGCGCAGGGCGTTCCGTAGGGGCGGCCGCAGGCGCCCAGTTCAACTTTGCGTTTATCAAAATGATCCTCGAACTCCTGCCACTCGGCATCGGTGACGCGGGCGTATTCATGGTCCGGACGCATCGCCCGGCGGTTGGCTAGGTGCATCTGGTAGTGCCGGACGACGTCTTCATCGAACACGGCAACGTAGCCCCTGGTGGTCTGCAGGTTCGCGTGCCCCAACAGGGCGGCTCCGATGTGGATCGGAAGGCCGTTGTTGACCAGGTCGGTCGCGAAGATCCGCCTGAAGTCGTGCGGGGTGAACGCGAGCCCTTCAAATTCGGGCCGGTCTTCGGCCGCCGCGGCGCAGGCTGTGCGCAGGAGTTTTGCGATCCGGCTGGTGCTGAACACTCCGCGCAGCGGCCCGCGGGAATGCTGGAAAAGGAAAGGAAGTGGCTCGCTGTGTTCTCGCTCCTGTGGGTCCCAACGGCGAATCAAGGGGATGATCCCAAGATTCTCCTCGTGCCGGCGGATCATCTCGGCGATGACATGCAGCAGCTCGGGCGACATAGGGATGACTCTTTCCCTGTCGGTTTTTGACGGTGTGATCACCAAGAGGCCCACGATCTCGCCGTTGGGTCGGCGGTATTGCCTGATGGACAGGTGACTGAGTTCGAGCAGCTCCTCGTGGCGGATCCCGGTGAGCCGGAGAACTTCGATGGCCGCCCAGGTCCAGAACCCCCGTTCTTCCTGGTCGGTGATGTTGATCTTCTGCCCTGCAGGGCCCGACACCCGCAACTGCTGTTCCGGCTCGGGAGGAGCTTCAAGTTCAATCCCCCGACGCGCCCGGGGACCCTTGGCTGGTGACCTTTGAGGTTTGCGGCGGGTCACGTGCGTGTAGCGGGACCCGCCAAAATCGAAACCGTCATCGTCCAGGGAACCGGCGGCAGCTGCCCGAAAAGCGTGCAGGCGTTCCTTTTCCGAGGTGACATATCTGACGAGCAGGTCCAGGAGGGGCTGGCGTGCCCTGGTGCGGTCGGCAATGCGCTCGGCCATCCGACGGCGGCCTGCCTTGTAGCCGCGGGAAGCGATCGGCGGGATGGGACACTTCGTGGCCCATGGTCCCCACCTCGAGGGGTCCTCCAGCGACCAAGCCTGAAGATCCAGATACAGGGCACGCACGGCGATCAGCAGATCCCAAATGCCCTGCCGTGGCCTGGGACCCTCAGGGGTCCGGACTGTGTCGACCTCCTGCCGCCAGGCCTCGTAAAGTTCCTCGGTCAGGTCAAGGTTCTGCTGGCCTGGGCTTATGCGCTCGATCACGCACCAGAAATTGCGTACCAGGAGCCCTGTCAGGCTACGGAGGGTCGAATGGTCCATGCCCAGGGCAGCGCGCTGCTTGATGTAGTCGATGAGCAGCTGCCGCATTCCAGTGTTCTTGACCCCGTGGTAATCGACGAACTCCTCCACCGTTCGTGGGCCGCCGCGTCTGGCTGCCCGGATGGTGGCCGGTGTCCCTTCCGGGAACCTTCCCATGGAATGAAGCACTTCCCAGATCAGGCCTGCAATTTGCCGCTCGCAGTTGCCCTTCTTTCGAACGGCCCGCAGCTCGTGATCGAAGTGGACTAAGGCGCCCGGGCTCAAATCGGAGGCAGGGATTCCCTGGCTGGCCAGAACGTACGAAACTTCGGTAAGTGCGCGGTGCTTCTGTGTGTCCGTCGTTGGAGTGCCCCGGATGCGGTCTGCGACCTGATCCAAAAGTCGGTCTTGCTGGCATTCGCGGAAGATCATCGAGAAATCAGAGACCACGTCACGGTGCAAGGTCAGCACAGAAGGGACAATGACGCGCATGGCCACCAACCAGGTCAGCCCGCTGGTCATGGTCCAGCTCTTGGTTGGGGGAGGATTCAAGGAGGCAAGCCGCTCCGCGGAGGTGTCCCAGCCACTGGCATCCCAACGTTCCTGCCAGGTGCTTCCTTCGAAACCCGAGAGGTGTTCTGCAACCTTCCGGATGGACCTTCGGCGCTTCTCCAGCATGACCGGTGAACGCGGAAGAAAGGTGCACGCAGCGGTTTGCAGCTCGGCAATGGATGCCTTGCTGAGATTTCCCAGAGGCAATGGCAGGTTCCGAGGCGGGGCCGATGGGCTGACCATGGTGCCCTTTCCACCGATGTGGCGTGAAGCGGGCGGAATCTCGTCGTCGGCCAGTTGCCGACGGGACCAAATACTCGTGGTGGCAACACTAGCCCTGGACATGGTCGGTCCTCTTCCGTGCACCAAACACGGCGCTGATGTCCTCGGCCGCGTACCCAGGGCTGTAACCGGGCGACGGCTGGTGTGCACGGGCGTGGAATTCCTGCATCTTGGCGATGACTTCCTCGGCCCGGGGCACGGTGTAGCGGCTGGTGGTCTGCAGGTCAGCGTGCCCTAGCACAACCTGGACCTCGGGCAACGTCAGGACACCGCTGTTGACCATGCGGATGGAGGCAGTGTGCCGGAGATCGTGCAGCGTCCAATTCGTCTCCGCAGCCGCATTCGCTCGCTGCACGATGCGCCGCGCGGCGGAATAGCTCAACGGCCTCTGAGGGCCGCGAAGGGTCCGCCACAACGCATCATCGGGATTTACTCTGCTGGATCGCAGATACCGTCCTAGCCATGTCATTGCCTCCGGTGACAGCGGAACCCACCGTCTCTCCCTGGTGCCCTTCGAAATTACAGACAAGCGCTGGTTCGCCCAGTCGATGTCATTGGTCCGGGCGCCCAGGAGCTCTTCGGCCCTTGCTCCTGAAGAGACAAAGCACTCAAGCAGTGCCCGGTCCCGGTCACAAGTCATCGACCCGAAAAGCTCCACCCACTGCGCGTCGGGGATTGACCGGGGCAGCGCGTGACTGGCGCGGCGACGGTAAGGCGCCCGACGGAAGGGCTGCTTCGTTTCCAAGGGACTGCGGTGCGAGAGCGCCTTGCGGCGATGCACTGACGCCGGAACAGGATTCACCACAGGTCCGCGGGACCACCGGGCATGGAAGTCATAGAAGTTTCTCACCGCAGCCAGGGTCAGATTGACCGTAGCTGCCCCGTATCCGGCCTTGAGATAGGGTTTCCCGGTCTTGATATTGACTCCACCTGGCAGCCCCGAGGACCGCCTGCGCTGCGGGTTGGGGGCGACCATGAGCCAGCCGACCAGTGCTGCCGTTTCGGCCTCTGTGGCGTGATCCCAGGAGACTCGAAGTGTCCACAGGACCCGGAACCATGTCAACGACGCGTAGCAGTACGAGCGCATCGTTCGGGGACTCAGATCAGCTACAGCTAGGTCTCTCATCCAGATGCTGACCTCGGCCACTACCTCACCATCCGGATCCCAAAGGCGGTACGGTTCGTACAGGCTAGGTCCCTGTCTGACGCAGCCAACTCTGGCAAGCTCAATCGACCCGTCTCGCAGGCCTCGGCGCGTGTCGGAATCTGACCATTGCTCTGACATTCGGCATCACCTTTGACGGTTGCAGCAGCTGGAGATAACCCTGCCTTCATGCCTACAACTAAGAGAGCCGGACTGGCTGGCGGCGCGCGGACACTAAGTGCAGTTAACTAACCAGATCCTCCGGGGCTCATAGGCTTGCTGCCCGCCCTTGACCACGAGCCCTTCCACTCCCGTGGCCGTCATCTCCTTGAACCAGGTCTCCGCCACCGCACGGTCCCTGGTCACCGGTGACAGATTCAACGGTGGAACCCAATGCCTGGCCAACTCCTCCAGCAGCGCGCGCCGGTCCGTGAACGGCAGCCCGCGGGTATCGTGCCCGGCCACGCCCAGGACATCAAAGGCCACGAATGAGGCTGGCCGGTCGCGTACGAGCGCGGGCAGCGCCGCTCTCGCCGTCACCAGGCGCAGCTGCAGCGCATCGAAATCCAGCCGCTCACCAGACCACATGACCAGCTCGCCATCGACAACACAACCCGGCGGGATCTGCCCACCCGCGGCCGCCAAGACGTCCGGGAAGTACCTGCTCAAGTCCTTGTTTTGCCGCGAGAACAACGACACGCCATCCGCGCCGACCAGACAAACCGCGCGGAAGCCGTCCCATTTCATCTCATACACCGAGCCACCGGGCAGCGCATTCTCGTGCGGGATCGACTCCACGGCCTTCGCCAGGGCGAGAGCCACAGGAGGACGCAGCGCAGCCGGCACACCCTCAAACATTGTGGGCACAGCCTAATCCCGGCACGGCACCGCCGGTAGCGGCGTTCCGCCGCAGGAAAAGCATGGCCGTGGACGAGGTGAATCGAAGGACAACGGTGTGGGGGCAGAACGTCACCGACGGTGCGGGCCGGCATTTACCGAAGGCTCTATTCCGAGGACCACGCATGGTGCGGCTATTCGCCGGGAGCTGACGGGCTCACCATGTCGACTTACCAATTTTCGTCTACAAAGAACAGTCAAAAAGCGCTTGAAATAGGCGCAAAAGGCCTTTTTTCATATGAAAAAAGATAGACTTGAGATAGAAAGTCAGCCAGACGAACGCAACTAGAACCGATACGAAACCCAGGACTGAAAATGACTTCAACCCCAGCCGTCTACACCGTCTACACCAAGCCTGACTGCCCGAACTGCGACAAGACGAAGGCCTACTTCGATTCCAAGGGCATCACCTACCGCGCGGTGGACATCACCGAAGTGCCCGCGGCGCTGGAATACATCACCCAGGAACTCGGCTACTCCCAGGCTCCCGTCGTCGTGAACAACTCCGATGACGAAGACCACTGGGCCGGGCTGCGCCGCGACAAGCTGGTCCAGGCGGCCATGCACCACAAGGCGGCCTGATGGATGCCGAGCGGTTTGCCCTCAGCCCACGCCGGTTCGACCCTGACCGGGACTGGTTCGGACTCGAAGCCAACCCTTCCAGCACCATCAACGTCCCCCTGCTCGACCCCTACCTGGTGGAACCGGACCCCGCGGCCCCCTGGTACGACACCGTCCAAGACGCCCCTGAACCGACGCCACCACACTCAACCACACCCTAAGGAAGGTCCACATCATGGCCGGCGAAACAACCATCACAGTGATCGGAAACCCAACAGCGGACCCTGAACTGAAATACTCTCCCAGCGGATCCGCCGTCGCGAACTTCACTGTCGCGTCAACGCCGCGCACCTTCGACCGGCAGTCCAATGAGTGGAAAGACGGGGAGACCCTGTTCCTCCGGGCCTCGGTCTGGCGTGAAGCGGCCGAGAACGTCGCCGAATCCCTCACCAAGGGCATGCGCGTCATCGTCTCCGGAAGGCTGAAGTCTCGTTCGTACGAGACCAAGGAAGGCGAGAAGCGCACCGTGGTGGAGCTCGAGGTAGAAGAGGTCGGAGCCTCACTCAGGTACTCAAAGGCGAAAGTCACCCGCACCCAGCGCAGCGACAATCCAGCCGGGCAGGGCGCTCGGTGGATCCGGCCGGCAGGTCGAGGCCCAATCGGTCCCGCAGGGTGACCCGTGGGCTGCCCTCGCAAACCACACCGGCGGCGACGGGTTCTGGGGCAGCGGACCCGACACCGAACCGCCATTCTAAGCTTCAAAATCCGTAGTAGTAGGAGTATCGTTACTACTCCTACTACTATGAAAGATCGAAGAGGTGCTTTGATGACGTCGAGCGTGAAGGACCGCGTCTACGCCGCGGCCGAACAGATCAGTGCCGAGCGCCGTCCCACCGTCTCCACGGTCCGCGCGGCCGCCGGCGTGAGCAACGCCGACGCCACCCGGTACCTGAAGGAATGGACCGAGGAAAAACACGCCGCTGGCGGACAGGTCGCCGCCACCCCCGCGGCCCTGCTGGAACAGGCAGCACGCCACGCTGGAGCATGCTGGGCCGAAGCATCCGCCCTGGCTGCTGAACGCCACGCCGCCGTCGAAGCTGCCTGGGCACAGGAACGCAAAGACAAAGACCAGGAAATCGCCGAACTCGTCGCCGACCTGGACCAAGCAGCCGCCGACAAAGACGCCGCCGCGGCCGCCCACGCCGAGGAGATCACCCGCCTCGAGGCCCAACGGGGCGCGCTCGAGCGCCAGCTCGCCGTGATCGGCAAGCAGCTTGAGGAGTCCCGGGAGGCCGAGCGGTCCGCCGCCAAGGACGCCGCGGACGCAGCACGAAGACTGGCAACGGCCGAGGCCCGCGCCACCACCCTGGAACAGGTCCACAACGCCCTGCTGCAGCGCGTCTCCCCGGAGACAAAGGATGCGGGGGAGTGAGCAAGGCCAAACCCGAGAGCTTTTCCCCGTACTTCGCGACCGCCGACGCCGGCCAGGTCCGGGCCGCCTTCGCGGCCGCCGGCCACCTCGAGGGATACGCATCCATCTCGGAACTGATCGAGGCCGCAACCCTCAAGGAAGTCCGCAGAATGCAACGTCGGCACAACAACGGCAAACCCTGGGAACCTCTGCCGCCGGGAAGCGCCCGCACCGGACGCCGCGCTAAAGACGAACTCTCCCGCCACTCTGGCGCCGCTACAGTCGATTGAAGGAGAACGAGATGCAGAACCACGTCGAGACACTGGCCATCGCCTGGGCGGAACAGGACGGCCTAGAGAGCTGGATGCTCGCTGCGCCGGATGCCCGGCCCCTTTCGCAGGCAACCCTGCGGGACACTGTGTCCGACTACCTCGCCAGTCACGAGCCTTTCCCGGACGGATGAGTGTCGAGGTCGCGCGCCTGGACGGCTCTGGCTGGGAGCCGGCCGTCATCATCGGGCGACCGGGCACGGATGAATGGACCGTCGAGTACGACGACGGCACCCAGGTCTGGCACGATCACAGCGAGCTGCGCCCACGCCGTTAACGAACGTTTCCAGCGGGCCCGGGGCCTGATCCCGACACGCCGAGGGAGGGTGCGCCGAAACGCCACGCCGAAACCGCTCCTCCGCAGAAACGGTCCCATCCCGTTAGCGGATCCCTCACCGGACGTCGCCGGCTTTATCGGGCGGCAGCTCACGCGTCAGCCTGGGAAGATGCGAACTTTCTCGTCACAGACCGTGACATCGCTGAGGCTGGCTGAGTGTATGGCGGGTGGCGTCGTGCGAAATGTTAGACAGCCTAATACGCGGCCCTCTGCGTCTTTCACACGCACGGCCGGGGGATCGTTATTCGAATTAACGGTGAGTACCGTCTTCTGACCCGGGGACAAGTAACGGTTCGGGTGCGTGTCCAGCGTCGCCGGTTTCGATGTCGTGTTTGTGACCGTGACCTCCATCCATTGATCGCCATCGACGGTGGCGCCGCATGCGGTCGCAACGAGCGACAGCCCCAAAGACAACAGCAGGCTTGCGAATTGGCCTAGCTGCGTCGTGCGGCGGTTCCTTGGTTCGAACGGACCGCCGGATGGCTTTGCCCTCACAATCATGGTTCGGAGCCTAGCGCACTGCGCGGGCGGCAAAGGCGCCTTCCCTAACCGAAGCGAACCAACACCGGCCAGCGTTCGTTGGAGGATCCGCCTGCGGGCGGCCGACTCCTTCTCCTAATCCGACTCGGTGTCTCGAAACCTCTGAGTCTTGACGCATGTGATGCAAGACGACGCAACGAACGAAATTGTGGTTCAATGGCCCATATCGTTCACAGACCCCCTTGGGCCGTGGGGGAGTGTTGTAGCCGTAGCGCTTTACCTGATCTCACTCGGGATTTCGATGATTCTTTCAGTCCGAAATGTTGAGAAAAGAGAAACGCCTATGACCACATGCGCAGCTTGGATTTCAAACCAGTTCGGAAATATCGCCGCAGGCATGGCCGCAACACTCCTCCTAGGGGAGGCCCGACCAAGCTGCCGTGCCGGTGGCCAGTATTCCCCTCGTTGTGAAATAGCTGGAGTCCGCCACAGCGGCCCTGACCGTCAGCGGTCAGCCTCCCGGCATTTTAGTGCCCGGCGCCAGCCAGGAGATGTTTTGATGAGCTGGGTGCGGTTTGATTTTATGCCAGACCACTCAGTACCCCTTCAATGACCTCGAGCAGGCCGCGTTCGGTCGCATCAATTGCCGGTCGAAGTGGGCGACGAGTACCGATCCCGCTGACCTGGCCATTCCATACAGCATCGACCTCATCATTGGAGAGAAGCTGTGAGGCCATTTGGCGAAGTATGAGATCGGGAGATTCGTCATCCGAATCGGTCCAGGACACGAAGATGCCGGCATCGCGTTGCCGTATCGCCTTTAGTTGGATTCTGCCTAAAAAAGCAGCGCACAACCTGTATTGCTGATATAGGCCATTCGGAATGTGCGGTCTGACGACGCTTACGCGCAGTTGCAATTCATCTATCTTGGATGCGAGATCGCCTGGAGTAATATGACCTCTTGCCGCGCTGAGCTCAGGTCGGGTTATTACCAATTTGTACTCGCTGTCGGCGAGGATGTCATAGAGAAACTCGATGCCACTCAGAAGCCTTCTCTGATCCAGAACCGATGCCCACAGTTCATTGACCGCTCGAACTTTCTCTTCCTGGACGACGGTACTTGTCAGGAGACGTCTTACATCGCCTGAGTTCGCTCTAATGCTGGCGGCGCCACGGCGAATAAGGATGTCTCCGGAACGGAACAGTGGTGACTTGCTATTAGCGATATGCCCGTCCTGTGCTGCCAGGACAGGCTGGATGGATCGTCGAGCCAGATACACAATGCCATACCGCTTCGACTCGCGTTCACCGTCTTCGACGAGCAGATGCTCCGCGGCTAGGACGATGAAGTCGCCGTCGATGTACTTCTCGATTGCTTTTCGGATTGCAGTCGTGTCAATGTGGTCACCAGCATTTAGACCGGTGCGCATGTAATCACTATCGACACCAACCACGAGCGTTCCGCCTGTGGGCAGGTTGCAAAAGGCGAGTGCATCCTTGGCGAGGTTCACCCGCGCAGCGTTGTCAGCGAGGTCGCCTAACGTTCTCTTGAAGTCCCATTCGTCGCCTTCTCCACGAACATGCACAAGCTGTTCAAGGGCTTGCCGCGAGACGCGGCCCTGATAGCCCGTAGCAGATGGGCCTGCCTGACTTGGAACCGTGTTCAATGCGGACTGTCCTCTCCATATGGGCTTGACGGGGTCCACTTCACTATCTTCCCAGGGTCGCAAACGTCAATGCCGTAGGTTGTTCTGAGCCAAGTCCAAGGCTTTCTCAACCACCGAGAAACTGCCCGACGAGGCCGGCTCCGTCTTGGTCTTAGGAGGTTCGCCGAACACGTGAGAGGCAAAGGCAATCCTAAGCTGATCCTTCGCGCCGTCAGATTGGACGGGATCCATGAACGCGTCGAATGTCTGCAGCTGCACTGCCAGTGCCCTCGCCCAATTGGCCGTAGTGCGATGCTGATGTGCCTGCTTCGCGAGGTATCCGGCCAATGCGAATATCGCGCCGGTGGCGATAACGCGCTGCGCTAGGTGAACGTAATCGCCTGCGTCAATTGCGAGAGCCTTCACACCAACCTCGGGGCCAAGAAGTAGCCAAGCGGCTAGGACGCCCCCTGAGAGCATCGCCCCAATGGTGGATCCTCGAAACCAATTGGCGGTCCGAGCTTCTTTCGTGGCCAAAGAGTCAAAGTGTGCCGACATCGCGCTTTCACCCGCGGTACCAGCAGCTTGAGAAGCGCGTGACGCTGATTCCTCGGCTGTAGAAGTTGCCTTCTCGAGGCGTTTCAGTTGGCTTCGGGCTTCCACCTCACGCTTGATAACTCGGACGCGCTCAACGGCCCACAACATCGAGTTATTGTCAGGTCCCGCGCGCCTAATCGTGGATTCGAGCTCAGAAAACAGCTGCTCAACGTGGTAATTCACCAACCGGAGGTCTTGCAGAGACTCCAGATACCCCCAGATTGTCTTGACCTGGGCCCTAATTCTTTCGGCAGACGCGTATGGCAGAGTAACGAATTCTGAAGGTTCTGTCTGATCAGGAAGGTTATCCATCAGGTCAAGCCAGAGTCTAAGTACGCCTTCCAGCAGCTCGATATCTACACCGTCATCAGGAGTGAGTCGGTTCGAAAATTTCTGAATGTTATCGAGTAAATACCTGAAAAGCTGTTTCAGATCTTCCCGAACAGCCCCAGGCGACTCCAGACTTGAGTCCTCCGCCATGAGCAAACGCATCCCCCTCTATTTGGCAACCCGAGCCATGATCCGCCAAGAGTCATCTTATAGACAAGTGGGTGTCGACTAACGTGACGTAATCGGCCGCGCAGGCAATAAGACGCCTGCTAGTCCACGACGTGAGAATGGGCAACAGACATGTCCCGATGAACATGTCCGCAAGCCGGTCGATCATCGGGCCCCCAGCTCCCTAAAGACTGTCTGTGCGGATGCTGGAGCTGATATGCCCGTATACCCGGCCCGACTAAATGGCCGGAAAGGTACCGGCGGATTCTAGGGATCGACGCAACGTTCGAGTGAGTCCGGCAGTTCAGCCGGCTGCTTTCGAGTGTATCCGGAGGTGGCAGGCATGGTGTTTTTTTCGGCCTGGAACAGTGCCTTGGGCGTGAGGTAACCGAGGGTCTTGCGGGGCCTGGTGTTCAGCTCGTCGCAGACGCTCTTGACATATTCATGGGTGTGTTTTGACAGGTCGGTGCCTTTGCGGAAGTACTGGCGTGCCAGTCCGTTGAAGTTCTCGTTGGCTCCCCGTTGCCAGGGGCTGGAGCGTTCTGCGAAGTAGATTTGGATGCCTGTCGCTGCGGCGAGCTCTTGGTGTCGTGCCATCTCTACGCCCTGGTCCCAGGTGAGAGTCTGCTTCAGGTGCGGCGGGAGGGGAGCGAAGGCGGCGGTGATGGCAGCGTTGGTCCGGGCCGCTGTGTGGTCGATGGGCAGATTGATGATGATTCCGTATTGGGTCTTGCGTTCCCGCAGGGTCACCATCGCCGAGGTCGAGCCGGGCCCGACGATGAGATCTCCTTCCTTACGTTTTTGTTGTGGGTGATTTCCGAGCTGTCGTAGTGTTTCGATCACCCTCGGGCGGCGGGCATGGCAGAGATCTCCTTGCCGCTTGGACGGCTCACTGGGAATGGCCGCCCGCTGCCCGCCGATGAC
>NZ_JBFBKR010000023.1:0-66461 GCF_040686575.1 Arthrobacter sp. NPDC080073 | reverse complement strand
GTGATGCGCGGTGCCGAGGCTATCTCCTCCTACGCCCCGATCGAGGAATCCGAGAAGTTCCGGATCGAGTACTGGGCCCTTGAGGAGGCCAAGCTCGCCCGGATGCCCAAACCGAAGTCCCACGCCACGCGCATCGCCTTGGTGACGGGCGCGGCGTCGGGCATCGGAAAGGCGATCGCCACCCGCCTCGCCGCGGAGGGCGCCTGCGTGATCATCGCCGACCTCAACCTGGACAACGCGCGGGCAGTCGCGGCCGAGCTCGGCGGTGACGACGTCGCCATCGGAGTCCAGGCAGACGTCACCGACGAAACCCAGATCGCCGCCGCCATCCAGGAAGCCGTCCTGGCCTTCGGCGGACTGGACCTGGTGGTGAACAACGCCGGACTGTCCATCTCCAAGCCGCTCCTGGAAACCACGGAGAAGGACTGGGACCTGCAGCACAACGTCATGGCCAAGGGCTCGTTCCTGGTCTCCAAAGCCGCGGCGAAGGTCATGATCGACCAGGCCCTCGGCGGGGACATCGTCTACATTTCCTCAAAGAACTCGGTGTTCGCCGGTCCGAACAACATCGCCTACTCCGCCACCAAGGCTGACCAGGCCCACCAGGTCCGCCTGCTTGCCGCCGAACTGGGCGAGTACGGCATCCGCGTCAACGGCATCAACCCCGACGGCGTGGTCCGCGGCTCCGGGATCTTCGCCGGAGGCTGGGGCGCCAAGCGCGCCGCCGTCTACGGCGTGGACGAGCAGGAACTGGGCAACTACTACGCCCAGCGCACCCTGCTCAAGCGCGAAGTCCTGCCCGAGCACGTGGCCAACGCGGCCGCCGTGCTCACCAGCAACGAACTCTCGCACACCACGGGCCTGCACATCCCGGTGGACGCGGGCGTCGCGGCCGCCTTCCTGCGATGAAGAACCTACCAAATTCCGGAACGATTGTGCCGTGAACGTCGCCGTCGCATGCCCGGCCGATGATTCGCTTCGGTCAAACTAACAACCGGCATCCAAGATGCCATAAGGAGAAGCATGTCCGCTGAAGTAGTCATCGTCGGATCGGCAAATCAGGACTACATCATAGAGCTTGATGCGCCGCCAGAACCCGGGCAGACAGTCTTGGCACACCGCTTCCACACGCAATCAGGCGGCAAGGGTGCCAATCAGGCCGTGGCCGCGGCACGCTTGGGGAGTTCCGTCAGGTTCATCGCAGCCTTCGGAGACGACGCCGAGGGCGCATCAATGCTCAGCAGCCTAAAGGCTGAGGGAATAGATACTCGCCAGGTCCAGATCCTGCCGGGCGCACGAAGTGGCGCCGCGTTTGTCTCGGTCTTCCCTAACGGGGAGAATTCCATCTCGGTGGTTGCCGGCGCGAATCTTGGCCTGTCCGAGGCCCACGTCAGAGAATCCCTGAACGACGTTCGCCGCGGTGCAGTCGTTGTGGTCCAGGCAGAGGTGCCGGTAGCTGCTATCCAGGAAACCTTGAATGCCTCACAGCGGGCTGGATTGCGATGTGTACTTAACCTCGCCCCATACGTGCCTATTGATGAACGTCTCCTTCGCCATGCCGATCCCCTTGTGGTGAATGAGTCCGAGGCCAGCGCGCTGATATCCAGGCCCGTATTCGATGAAGCAAGCGCCCGCGATGCAGCCCGTCAGCTCGGCGAGATCGCCTCCTCAGTAGTCATCACAATGGGCGCGGCAGGCGCCTATTGGCTCGACCAGAAGAATGAGGGCCACGTTTCGGCTCCATCGGTTGGCTCCGTGGTCGATTCCACCGGGGCCGGGGATGCGTTCGTCGGCACACTCGCGGCGTGCTTGGCCGGCGGCGGATCACTGTCGGAGGCAGTCCGGTTGGGCGTTGCTGCGGGCTCCTTCTCAGTCATGAGACTCGGAGCCCAGTCTTCCTACCCGACGGCCAATGACCTGCGGAGCCACGAGGAATCAAAACTGTCTCCGGTCTTGCAGTACCTGCCCGTCCGGTGACATCGGCTACCCCGTCAGCGCTGGGATTTCCTCGGGATCGGCACAGCGGTTCAATCGAACCGCCGCCGTTGCCCTTCATATGCTCAGCAGCCAGCACACTCGCGTTGAAGAGAGCCTTGACGCTCAAGTCGAAGACAGCGTCCCACTCTTCCTCCTTGACGTCCACAGCGCCTCCGTGGAAACACGTCCCGGAGTTGTTCACAAGAATGTCAATGCCACCCAACCGTGATGCCGCACTATCGATGGCGTCGGCGAGCTCGGTTTTGCTCGTGAGGTCTGCTACTGGCGCAGCCACACGGTAGCCCTCAGTACGTATTCCCGGTACTACCAGGTCATTTCTCGCCCCGTCGCGGGAAATAAAAACGACCTGAGCGCCCGCTTCGAATAACGCCCGCACGAATGCGAGGCCCAAGCCTCTGTTGCCGCCGGTAACCACTGCCTTCCGGCCAGTCAGTGCGTATTTCGCCAAAACGTCCAGGTGCAGACGGGGCGGGGACGGCATCAGCCTCGTGAAGCCCGTGATGGCGCGCCATCCCCGCACCGAGGCCCACAAGCCCTCATTGTGCTGAGAGTTGTCCTCTAAAAGGCAAGGCCGCGTGGCTCTGGACCGAGGTCGGCGTGCATCGGATCAATGACCTCGAATCCGTTGGCTTTGTAGGAGTCGTAATCGAAGCTCTCACACTCTTCGAAGCCGATCCGGTGGTAATCCAAAAAGCCGTCCCAGTCTTCGTATCCGTCACCAAGGCTGCTTTCGAGAAAAGCGTCGGCCATCGCCATTCCGAGGCGTGGCGCGGTGTAAAAGCCTCCCATTGCAAGAACGTTCGCATTGTTCGCCGTCGCGGCGCGTCGAGCCGTCACGACGCTTTCGCAGACAGCGGAGTGCACGTGGGGACACTTGCTGGCGGCGATGTGGATCCCCATGCCGGAACCGCAGAACAGCAATCCTTTCTCGAATTCACGCTCAGAGATGCGTGAGCCAACAAGGAACCCTACGCGATGATACATTGGCGCATCTTTTTGAACTGGAGTCAGGTCGGTAACACTCCAACCGCGCTCGATGAGATGCCGCTTGACGGCTTCTTTGAGCGGAAATCCCGCAAAGTCAGCGCCGACGACGACTTGCTTGTTACGTGTGGTATTCAAGTTGTTTCTTCACTTTCTGTTGGGAGGGGATGTTGTTGGGACCGGCCCGATGAGCGCGTCAGCGGAACCGTGCCGGGGTCGCCTTACCGTGACAACGAGTCGACGTTCCATTCGGTACTGCCGGGCTCACGGTGCGTTCGGCACACATATTTGAGGTGGGTTGCAGCTCCCTGTGGATTTTCCACGTCGGCGGTCAGGTTGACCGTCCACTCCGGGTCGCCTCCCGATCTCGTGACATCGCTGAATGCAATCGAACCGGAATCGTGCAGGGCCGCACTGATGGCTTCATAGCAAGCCTTCTGAGCGGCTGCACCCACATTGTCCTGGAAAAACGTCGCAATCCACGAAACCAAGAGAATCAGCACAAAGATCGTACGTCGTCCTGGGACCCGCGGACCGGGTCGGCCTTCAGTGGCTGCCTTTCTAGTGCGCCTCCCAAGGGATGTTTGTCCCAGACCTGGATTCATGTCCTGCTCATTTCACCAATATCGGCCAGCACCTGGTCGCGCCGGCATTGGATTTCTGTTGAAAACGATCATGAGTAGGCGAAACATCCTTCGACAGGGAGTTTGCCCAAGAGCCATGAGCCGCTCCGCCCTGTGTTCGGGCGGAGCGGCTCATGTTCGATATGCGGAATCTAGGCAGAGGCGCCCTGGGTTTCCAGTTCCTTCGTAACGCCGTTTCCGAGGGGTGCGGTAAGACGATCTGCGAAGAAGTGGCTGACCCGGGGACCATCCACTTCAAGCGCCACGTCCATGTTCGGCGGCAGCTTCTTGGGGTTGGTGCGCAAGAGATCCTGCTGTCCGTTCGCGTTCGCAACGTACATGTCACGTTCGATCGGCGTCAGGTTGTATTCCGTGGCGATGTGCAGCGGGAACAGCTTCAGCAGGGTCTGATCGAAGGCATGCATGACCACGAGTGGATCATGCAGCCACAGGGCCGTGTGTTCGGTTGCAATTCCCACGGCGGTGTAGATCAGCTTCTCCTGCGGGGGCCACAGGTCGAGGATACGGGTGGCCATTTCCGTAATTGGAGTGTTGGCTTTCCGGATTCGCTCTTCGTCTTCTTTCAAGAGCGGGGTGTAGAGCGTCACATCACACGGAACGTATGTGATCGGCATCCCGGAGTTCAGAACGATTTCAGCAGCGATGGCATCGTTGTTGAAGTTGTACTCCTCGCGAGGCGAGCGACGCACGCCCTTCTCATCCACAATCGGGATAACAACGCCCGCCATGATGATGAGTTCCTTGATGTTCTCCACGACCCGCGGCTCGCGAAGGATCGCGTGGGCGACGTTAGACACCGTACCCAGGGTGACGACCTTGATTTCACCGGGGTTGTTCATGATCGTTTCGATGATGAAATCAACTGCGTGCTGATCTTCGTATTGGGGCTCTTCGCCCTCTTCGAGGATGCCTTCGCCCTCGAAACCAAACATCAGTGCGTGGCCGCGCATCGGCATGCCGATCCCCTTGAACACCGGGATGTCGCTACGGCCGGCCGCCTCCAGGACCTTGACTGCGATCTGAGCCCGCAAGTGCGTGTCTCCGTAGCAGGTAGTGACACCCTCGACGATCAGCTCCGGCGACTGGGCCGCGAACATCACCGCAAAGGCGTCGTCGTAGTAGGTTCCAATATCCGTATCGAGAATGATGCGAGTCTTTTCCACTTTCTTACTCCAATCTTCGTTGGCTGGATAAACAGCTATGTCTAACTTCTTGTGACATTTATCAGTATATTACAAGCAAGCGGGGCGCCGTCAAGAGGGTTTTTGCCTATGTTTCCGAATTTCGAGGAATCAAATAACAACAAATAACACAACGGGGCCCTGTGTTTGGGCTTAGTAGCGAATCTCGCGGGCTCTGGACAGCACTAGCGGCCGAAGCGCTGAACCTTGGGACTTTGCGCATACGGCCAAGTGGCTCCCATGATCATGTAGTCGGTCGTCGTATAACGGCCGGCCACGGTGTCAGCCAAGGATTTCGGCCCGTCGAACCCGATGACTCGCCACCCGACAAAGTCCTTGTTACCTCCATACACGGGATCGGCATAGAACCCCTGACGCGTGTGGGCGACCAACATGTCGAAGAATCCGAGGCCGGTGTCGCTGACGGGTTGGTTGGTCGGGGGCGGGCCCCCCTCCCCTGAGTTGAAATCTTCGTCATCGTGCAACTGAACGTGCCGCGGCTTTGGCCGTCCGGAGGTTTCAACGAGCAGTTCGTCCTGCTCGTCATCCGATAGCTCGTGGAAGTCCTTGCCATATTTGTTCAAACTGAGCGCTTTCAGGGCCGCTAGCCCTTCGCGGTAGACGGACTGCCTATGCCTGATCCGCGCTTGCCAGGCTTCGGCTTCCTTTCCGCGTATTTCCAGGAATCCGTCACCAGCGGCGCTGGCATACACGAAGTCACCGGACAGAAAACGGTCCAGAAATCGTACGACGTCGGCTTCCGCGGCTCCGGGATCGTAATCCGTGGGGATGATTCTTGCCGTCGCGGCCCGGACCAGGGTCCACTCCTCGTCCGTAAAAAACAGGGGCCCGTCTACGTCTCGAGCCGAAATCGGCACTGTGGGCCAGTGGGCCTGGGATTGGCTGACCATGGGAGAAACCCTCCTTGTTGTCTGTTTCATCAGGGAAAGTGGCATCAGTCCGCTGTGCGGCCTTTGCCGCGGACATGGATGATGCGTTCAGTGCACCGCCAGGCGTTGGCCATGATGGTAAGTGTCGGATTCACGCCGGTCGAGGTTGGGAAGAAGCTGCCGTCGAAGATGTAAAGGTTCGGCACATCATGGGTCTGGCACCATTTGTCGACGACGGACTTTGACGGGTCATTGCCCATCCGTGCAGTACCCATTTCGTGGCAGCAGTTGCCTGTGATCTTTTCGAGGTTGACCGGGATGATCTTGCTGGCGCCTGCCACCTCCAGAATTTCCATGTTTTTCGCAACCTGCCACTTGGCCTGGGCGAAGTCGTTGGCATGAGGAGTGTGGGTGATGCGGGCGACTGGCAGTCCCCAGGCATCGACGACGTTTGGGTCGAGGTCTACCTTGTTGGATTCGACGGGTAGATCCTGAACCATGACCCCGAGCTTCATGCTGTGGTTGAACAGATCGCGATCAGCGTCCTTCGAGGCCTGCCCCCAAGTAGGTCGCCCGGGGAAGGTCCAGTTGACGGGATGGCCAAGCATCGAGGCGAAGATGAGCGTCCCCAGCATGTGACCGCGGTCGTAGTCAGTCTGGTAATAGTCGAACGACATGGTGTTCGTGTAGTGGCCGGCCCAGGGATACAGGGGATCAACCACCTCCTTGTCGAACAGCCCGATAGCGAAGAGATACTCGTGGAAAGTGGCGTTCGCTCCCAGCAGACCACTGCTATTGGCGAGCCCGTTGGCATGAGCCGCTGATTTCGATAGTTGAAGCAGGCGTGTGGTTTCAATTGCCCCGGCGCAGCAGATCACGATATCGGCAAGCTGCTCAACCTCATTGCCGTCAGCGTCGGTGTAAATGACGCCCTTGGCTGTTCCGTCCGGGTGAAGAGTGATCTCCCGGACATAGGAGTCCGGCCTGAGATCAAGCAGCCCTGTGGCAAGTGCGTCCGGAATGAACGTATTCGCCGTTGAAGACTTGGCCCCTACGGGGTCGCCATACTGCTGCCAGAAGCCTGAATTCACGTGCGCTTTGCGCCCTCGATACGGCTCGGTGACCATTGCCTGCGGAATCGGGAAGGTGCTTTGGCCCATCTTTTTCATGGCCTGCGCAAATACACGCCCATAGTGTGTCAGCTCGACCGGCTTCGTGGGGTATCCCTTGGAACGCGGTCCTTCCCATCGGTTGGCGCCTGCCAGTCCCGAAGTGCCAAGCTCCCATTCAACGCGCGTGTAGTACGGCTCAAGGTCACCGTATTCGATGGGCCAGTCGACCAGGCTCGCGCCGGGAATATCACCGTGCAGCGAACGGAGGCGGAAGTCGTCCTCCGTCATCCGGGGAACGATGCCTCCCCAGTGGATTGTTCCGCCCCCGACCCCCTGGGGAGTCGGGGAGAACTGGACTTCTTCCTCCGGGCTTTCCTCGTCGGGCCGGTACGTACGTGGCTTCAGCTGAGGATCAGGCCAGACGTAGTTCCGGTTCAGGTATTTGAGTTCGTCACCCGAGAATTGCTCATTTCGCAAGAATGGACCCCGGTCAAGTGCGACCACACGGATCCCGGCCTCTGTAAACACCTTGGCGGCCGTGCCGCCGGAGGCGCCTGCACCTATGATCAATACTTCGACCGGCTCGGGTTTCTTCCTGGGAATCATGACTACCTAACCTTTCTTTGCACCTCTGAAACGGTGACCTTTTGGATTGAGCGGGTGCCGGACTGAACCTGTCAGTGCGGCAACCCGAAGAGGAGGATTGCGCCCAGAGCGAGACCGCATATCAGCGGCACAGACCGTTTCAGCGCTTGGACTGAGGTTGCCGAACCCCGCCTGTTGAGTGCGACGACCGCGATCAGGATGAGTCCCTGAACCATGGCCTGGATGTAGGGATTGACGTTGAGCAGATCAAGGATGTTGGTGATGAACTGGATGATCAGGACGCCGACTGCAACACCGCGGATGGTTCCGACTCCGCCCGTGAGCGGAGCGCCGCCGACGACGACAGCCGCGATGGCTGCAAGCTCATAGCCACGGCCGTAGGCCGGGTCCGCTGTCTGCAGGCGCGACATCAGGACAAGTGCCCCCATCCCGGCACAGAGGCCTGAAATCATGTAGACCGTCATGCGGTGCCTAACAACGGGGATGCCGGCAAAATGGGCCGCCTCCTCGTTGCCGCCCAAGACATATATTTGACGCCCAAAAACAGTCTTTGACAGCACAATCTGAGCAATCGCGACGGTCAGAACGAAAACGATCACTGGAACGGGTATGCCGAATAGGTCAGTGCTGAGCCACTTCAGCGCATTGTCGCCCCGCAGCCGGATTGGGTTGGAGCCCGAAAGGAAAAACGCGGCGCCAGTGGCGATGGTCATGGTTCCCAGAGTGATTATGAAGGGCTGCAACCGACCGAAGGCGATTCCGAGCCCGTTGATTGTGCCGACGAACAGTCCGGTCACCAAAGCGCCGAGGATAACTCCGACGGGGCCATAAGGCGCCATCTTCGCCCCGACAATGGCCGCCAGGGCCACGGTGGCTCCGATCGAAAGATCGATGCCGGCGCCGCCAGCGATTATCACGAATCCCTGTCCCACTGCCAGTAGGCCGATGATCGAGGCTAGACCCAGGACATTTCGGACGTTGTCGATGGTCATAAAGAATGGTGAGAGGGCCGACCCCAGGATCAGGACGACAACGAGTGCCGGGAGCGCTCCGGCTCTGCGTAGGGCCGCGGGAGCCCATTGCCGAGGTATGGCCTGCTTTTGGGGAGTCGGCGTTGCGACTTTAGTGCTCATGTGCGTTGTTCCTTCTCAAAGAATCAAAATGGTTCCGGGGTCTGACCTAGACCATCGCGGAGGAGAGGATGCGTTCTTCTGTGGCCCCCATGGCCGGGATGTCATCCACAAGGCGGCCTTCCCGCATGACAAGGATCCGGTCCGCAATCGCCAGCAGTTCAGACAGTTCAGAGGAGATAACGAGTACCCCGGCTCCGCTCTTTGCGAGTCCGTTGATGAGTCGGTAAATCTGGAACTTCGCGTTCACGTCGACCCCCCGCGTGGGCTCGTCGAAGATGTAGACCGGAAAATCGTTGAGGAAGCACCTGGCGATGACCACTTTTTGCTGGTTTCCCCCACTCAATGTCCCTACGGGGACGCTGGCTCCGGCGGCCTTCACGCCGAGCTTGCCGATCAGGTCCCGTGCCAGTTGCGCCGACCCCGTCCTGCTGAGCCACCCGCCTTTGGAGATGACTTCCGGTTGCGACAACGTGAAGTTCTCTTCGATGGTCATGTCCAGCACCAGTCCCTGGCTTTTCCTTTCTTCAGGAACCATCACGATGCCGGTGCGGATAGCTTGACGGGGATTGCGTATCCGTTGCTGCACCCCGTTTACCTCCACAGTGCCGGAATCGTAGCTGTCAACGCCGAAGATCGCCCGTGCAACTTCGCTGCGGCCTGCTCCCAGCAGCCCGCCCATTCCCACGATTTCTCCGGGGTTCACGTCGAAGCTGATGTCCTCGAATTTGCCTCGGCTCGACAGGTTCTTAACGGACAGTCGCGGGGTCATCTCGAGATGGCCAGATTTGACCTCAAACTGAATGCCGCCGCCGTCTTGAATCTCATGTGTGAACCGTTCAATGGGCCGCCCCACCATTGCCTTGACGATATCGTCATGGCTCATCCGGCTCATTGGCTCGGTGACGATTTTGATACCGTCCCGAAGAACGGTGACGGTGTCGGCAATCCGCGAAAGGTCCTGAAGGCGGTGGCTGACCAATATGAAAGCGGTGCCGGCAGCTTTGGCCTTTTCCACAACCTCGAAAAGGTGCGCGACTTCCGGTTCCGTCAGGGCAGCGGTTGGCTCGTCGAGAATGATGATTCTGGCCTTGCCGACAAAACTCCTTCCGATCATGACTAGTTGTTGGATGCCGGGGGAATGCTCGCTCAGCTCTGAGAACGGGTCGATGGTGAGGCCGAGCGAGTCCAGCACCGGTTGCGCCTTGGCCCTAAGGGCCTTGCGAGAGACCACACCGGAGCGCGCAGGGAAGGAGGCGACGCAGATGTTCTCCGCTACTGACATATTGGGGACAAGAGAAAGTTCCTGCGGGACCGCACTGACTCCCAGAAAGCGGGCGTCTTGGGGAGAGGCAAGATGCACCTTCTTGCTGTCGATATACACCTCCCCCGCATCGGGCTGCACCAGTCCACAGATGATCTTCGACAATGTCGACTTTCCTGCACCGTTCTCGCCGCTAATCGCGTGGACGGTCCCCGGAAAGATGTCCAGGTCCACAGAGGTGAGGGCTTGCACGCCTGGATACTTCTTGGTTATGCCACGCAGAGTCACAACGGGTCCGTCGCTGGCGCCATTGCCGGCCTCGGGGGCGGCTTGCTCCGGTTCTTGTGGTGCTGAAGACCAGAATTTTGACATGAGAATTACCTTTCCTGGGTCGGCGTAACTGGATGCCGAGGGTCGGCCTTTATCGCGCCTAGCCCGCGGATCCCCAGGTGGTTTTGTCGTACGCGCCGGCGTTTTCTTTGGTCAGGAGAAGCGGCTGCTGAAGCATGATGCGCTTCGGGAAATCTTTTTTATCAATGGCCTGGATGGCGATTCGAAGGGCCAGATCGGCGTGCAGAGGCGTGGCTGGAACAGCGGCTAGGACTTCTCCGCGCTGGATGGCCGCAGTGGTGGCCTTGTCGTCCCCCCATGTGTAGAGCGGAATGCCTGTACGGCCTGTCTGCTGCATTGCGGCGTACACACCCAGCGCCATTTCGCTGTACTGGGTGTACCAGGCGTCGATTTTCTGCCCCTGCGGTGACTGAAGGAAGCTGAGCGCGGCCTGATATGCCTTCGTGCGATCGAAGTCGCCGGGAGAAGTTTCATTGAGGGTGATGTCCGGGTACTTGGACTTCAGGGTGGCTATGAAGCCTTCGTGCCGCAGAATCTGCGGAGAGGAACCCATGGTTCCTTGCGTCTCCACGACCGTACCTTTACCCTTCAGCGAATCGCCTATGGTGTTGGCGATCTGGATAGCGCCCTGCTTGTAGTCAAGGTAAACCCAGGAATCTGGGCAGTCGGTATCAACTGTCCGTTCCATTCCGATGACGAAAATGCCGGCCTTGCAGATTGCATCGATGGCGGGAGTCAGTGGACCCACTGACTGGGGAAATACCAGGATGCCGTTGACCTTCTGGCTCACACAAGACTGGAGGTCCGCGACTTGTTGGCTCGGATCATTGGTTTCTGTGTACTTGATCTGGATGTTGGGATGCTTCGCAGCCTCGATCATGAGGCTTTCCTTCTGTGCAGTGGACCAGGGATTGTTGGCCAGCCCTTGAGAGAAGCAAAAAGTATAGGTCTTGGCCGGGTCTCCGATGGGTCCGTCGGCGACGGGCAACGCCCCCGCATATGGGAGAGTCAGCGTCTGCTTTGTGACGGGTCCAGTGACGGGGTTCCCCGGAGCCGGTTTGATTACTGTGGCATTGTCGGGCGCATAAAGGGCAATGTTCTCGGGAAGGTAATAATCTTCCTTCGCCCCTCCGGCGTTTCCTGGGGCCCCGGCGCAAGCGGAGAGCGCAAGCATACCTGCGCTCAGGACGGCCGCTGCTCGAACGGAGGTCCACTTGCGGTTCGACCGCCTGCCAGTCAATGAATGCTGAATCATTTTTGTATCCTCATCGTTGAGTGTTACATGATGTGATGAATAACACTATCCTCACATTAGTCAAAACGGAAGGTCTCAAAGCCAAAATCTGTTATTTCATGTTAAAAATTGCATCGAGTGATGCGAGGGGCTCGCGGCGTAGTCAATCCATAAGGTCAGGGTCGTAGGGATTCCGGATCCCGGTCTCAAGTGCGGCGATCTCAGCGAGGTCGGATTCCTCGAGCTGGAAATCGAAGACGTGCGTGTTCTCGATCATCCGGTCGGGACTCACGGTCTTCGGGATGACCACGTTGCCTTGGTCAAGGTGCCATCTGATAATTACTTGGGCCGCGCTCTTCCCGTACTTCGCGCCGATCCTCACGAGGACGGGGCTGTCAGTCAGCTTGTGGTTAGCAAACGGGTTACCAGCTAAGGGGGACCAGGCCATCGTCGCAATGGAATGCGAGGTGTTAAATGCCTTCAACTCGGCTTGGTGCAGGCCGGGATGGAGCTCGATCTGGTTGACGGCGGGCACCACGCTTGATTCAGCCATCAGTCGCTCAAGGTGGTGGGTCTGAAAATTTGCAACGCCGATGGATTTTGCCAGGCCCTCTTCCTGCAGACGCTCAAGTGCCCGCCAGCTCTCGACGTATTTATCAATCTTCGTCATCGGCCAATGGATCAGGAAGAGATCGACGTAGTCGAGGCCGAGTCGCTCAAGGCTGCCTTCGAATCCGCGGAGCGCCGCGTCGTAGCCGTGGCTTTCATTGCCCAGCTTGGTGGTGACGAATATTTCGTCGCGTGGGACACCGGAGCGTCGGATTCCTTCGCCCACGCCGGTTTCATTCTTGTACTGTTCGGCCGTATCAAATGACCTGTATCCAAGTTTGAGTGCCGTAGCCACGGTGTCGGCGGCAGAGGCGTCGTCTGGGCCGAAGATGCCCAGGCCGATCTGGGGAATTGTAGATCCATCATTGAGGACAAAGTCGGGAATCGGGTGAATTGACATAAGGTGCTCCTTAGGGCTGGACGTCTAAATTGGGACGTTGAGGCAGGGGCTCTGCGAGGAAAGGTGTGCTCGAGCTGCGCGAAATCGAAGCTTCAGAGCATCAGGGAGGCCGCAACAGCCTCGACGGCAGCTTTGGCGATCTCACGGTCCTGGTTCATGGAGCTCTTTCCGGAGATTCCAACGGCACCGACCAATCCGCCGTCGTGCAGGACGGGTAGTCCCCCGCCAATAATGGTTGCCCCGTCGATCGTGGCCACGCCATGCAGCAGGGCCTCCTCCTGGCGGACAACTTCCCAGAACTCGTGCGTGGCCATGCCATTGCCGGCGACAGAGTACGCCTTGTCAACTGCGATTTTCGCCGTCTGAAAGGGCGCACTGTCCATTCGTTCGAAGCAGACAAGGTGTCCGGCGCTGTCGACCACGGCGATGCTGACGCACACACCCAGTTCCGCGGACTTTCCGACTGCGGCGTCGACGGCAACGCGCGCCAGCGCCTGAGTAATATTCCGTGATCCGATGAGTTTACTCACAGACGACCTCCTTGTGTTTCGCTTAAAATAGATGTTATATAGAGTGAAAATTGACAATATCGATAGCGTAGAGGCCTTTCGGCGCTGTTGTCTATAGCCAGCAATTCCGAATCTCCGCCGGTCCGAAGTCGGGGCAGCGACGTCAGGCAGCTGCGGGATGTTTATCGCTGCGGAACGAGGACGCCCTGCCGACGAATGCCCGCTGGTATGCCGCGGGTTACGTTCGCTTCATTCGGCTTCCCGGCGCAGGACCGGACCAGCCTCGGGGCGGGACAGCCAGTCCAAGACCCTTCCGGAAGGAACCAATGCTCTTTAAGATCAGCCCCCATTCTGTTCGCGTCGCTGTCTCCTCCGCAGCCTCTGATTCTGAAACGAGGCTTTCCTTCTTTGCCGTGTCCCATCCAACGGTCCACTTCCAGCCAGCGTCGGTGTGTGTCCGTTGCCCGCCTGTTTCGGTCCGCCGTGCCGGGTGGTGATCGTCTTGGATACGAACGGTTCATCCCTGACGCGGGAGGATGTGGTCCGGTCCACTGACCGGGCACGGGTCAGCCGGGCACGGCGCTCCGGAAAACGGCACCATCTGGCGTGGCTGCTGGCCGGTCCGGGGCTGCTGGCCATGCTGGGGGAAAACGACGGGCCCAGCATGGTCTCTTACGCCGCCGACGGGGCCAGCTACGGCACTGGGTTCTTCCTGCCCTTCATCGTTGTCCTATTCGCGATGTCCTACCTCTGCCAGGAAATGTCCATGCGAGTCGGCGCCGTGACCCACCGCGGCTATGGGGAACTCGTCCTGCAACGCTACGGCCGTCTGTGGGGGTGGCTCGGAGCAGCGGACCTCGTGCTCACCAACCTCGTCACCCTGGTCTCCGAGTTCGTCGTCATCCGTGTCGGCCTAGCATTCTTCGGCCTGGGAGCACCGTTAGCTGCCTCTCTGGGCATCCTCCTGGTGATCCTGACCCTGACCGGGGGGCAGTACCGGCGTTGGGAACGGATCGTCCTGGGCCTGGCCGTGTTCAACGGCCTGTTCCTGGTCGCCGCGATCATGGTCCACCCGGATCCGGCAGCCATCGGCCACGCCTTCGCCACCTGGTCGCCCTTACCCACCGGAGGGCTCACAACGCTTCTACTTCTGCTGACCGCAACCATCGGGGCGACCGTCACACCCTGGATGGTGTTCTTCCAGCAGAGCGCCTCGGCAGATAAAGGGATAACCCACCATGACCTCAAACACGGCCGCCTCGACACGGCAGTCGGTGCAGCACTGGCCGCGGTCTTTGGCTGCGCGGCCCTCATTGCCGGAGCGGTTCTGTTCACCCACGGCGGCGGAGCCATCCAGGGCCTCGCCGGGGCAGGGTTCCCTGACGCCCTCAGCGCCGTGGCGGGAACATCGGCCGGTGCCGTCTTCGCCCTGGGCCTCATCGAAGCCGGAGCGGTGGCGATCCTTACCATCTCAGCCAGCACCGCCTACGCTGCCGGCGAATGCATCGGGGTCTCGGCCAGCTTCAACAGTTCCCCCCGCGGCGCGGCGCTATTCTACGGGGTCAACGTCACCACGGCCCTGATCTCAGCAGCGGTGATCCTGATCCCCGGTGCGCCGCTGCTGGCCATCACACTGAACGCGAATGTGCTGGCCACCGTGCTGCTCCCGGTCACGCTGGTCTTCCTGATGATGCTGGCCAGCGACCGTGAGCTGATGGGCGAATGGGCGAACACGCGCGCGACGAATATTTTAGGGACCTTGGTGATCGTTTTCATCTCCCTCTGCGCCGCGGGCTACGGAATCATCTCCTTCCTCCAGACCATCGGCCTAATCCCGGCCTAACCCAACGAACCCCAAATCCGCAGAACTTCCGCAACCGACAAGGACCCCGATGAAGAGTTTTGAGCATCACAGCGAGGACCCGGCCGCGGTTCTTGAGCCAGGTCAGCTGGCCACAGCAAAATCCCGTCCGGTCCCCCGGACCGCACTGAGCCCCGCCACCCGCAAGGCCCTGTGGGCGTTGCGGATCTTCGTCGTACTGCTGGCCGTCCTGGTCACCTACACCCTTATCGCCCAGCAAGACGGGTCCTTGGGCACGAATTCCCGGCTCTCAGGGACCAATGCGCCCGCCGTTGTAACGGTTGCCGTCATCAGCGTTGGTGGGCGAGTTCTGCATGCTGCCGGGACAGGGGGATCAGATCTTGATTCGCTGCCGCCTCCGTATCTTCCAGCACCCGGAGGACATTGCCGAATGCGAGGCTGCGCAGATCAGCAGTGGACCAGCCCCGTTCGGCTAATGCATCCATGACGGTCGGGTAGCTTGATACCCCGGAAATTCCGCGGGGAAGTTGTTCGATGCCATCGAAATCCCCTCCGATGCCGAGATGCTGGGGTCCTACTACTTCGCGTGCATGTTCCATGTGTCTGACGATGTCGGCGACGGTGGCCTGCGGAGCCTGGTTCTGCGAGGTCCACCGGGCATATTCTGCGGCGGCCGCGGCGTCCTCTTCCACTTGGCCCGCATGGAACCCTGTCCGAAGGCCGAGTCTCTGCCGGAGTTCATCAGAATGTCGCTCATAGTCCGCGCAGGCCTCTGAGATGAAGGCGGGAACGAAGGTAAGCATGAGCACACCGTTGTTTCCAGGCAATCTCTCAAGCACGGCATCCGGCACGTTTCTCACGTGGTCGGTGACGCCGCGGCACGATGAATGGGAGAACATCACAGGGGCGGAGCTCGTATCCAGCGCATCATGCATCGTCTGCTCGGCTACGTGAGATAGATCCACTATCAGCCCGAGACGATTCATTTCGCTGACCACGCTTCTGCCGAAATCGGTGAGCCCATAGTCGACCTGCTCGCCCGTCGCCGAGCGCGCCCACGGCGTGTTGTCGTTATGTGTGAGAGTCATGTAGCGGACGCCGATTCGTCTCATCATCCGAAGCACGCCAAGTGACTCGTTGATGGAATGCCCTCCTTCGATACCCATCAGCGAGGCGATTTTTCCCTCAGCGGCGGCGGTCCTTACGCCGGCGGCAGAGTCCACCAGGCTGAAGGTTTCGGGATTCTTGGAGATGATCCGGTGTATGCAGTCGATCTGTTCGAGTGTCGCCACGACGGCGTCGGCCGGCAGCATGTTGGAGGGGACGAAGACTGACCAGAATTGCGCACCGACCCGCCCTTCCCGGAGCCGCGGAATGTCTGTGTGCAAGCGGGGCTGGTGCTGCGCCAAGTCGATCTCCTCGACGCGGGAATCGAATTTCTGCCGCAGAGCCCAAGGCAAGTCGTTATGGCCGTCAAAAACCAGGGTGTCGGCCAGCGCGGAACGAGTCTGAGACGATGTCATCGGGCGGCGCCTAATTCCTCTAGGGCAACCCATGGCTCATGGAGTCCGAAAGCCTGGGGGCCAAAGACTTGCAGCGCTTCCGGGGTCCGCATGATCGCAGGAGTCGAGATTCCGTAGACGGCCACCCGTTGTCCGAACCGCAGGGCCTCGGAAGTGATGGGTGTGCCCAGGTCAACGTCAACTATCGTAATCAGATCCGGAACAATGGCGACGACCGCGCCATTCTTGTGTGCAATGACGTTCTCGTTCCGGAACTGGATCCGCATCTCGTCGCCGCCATCAAACGACTCCACCGTGGCAAACCCTTGGGTGAACCCGTCCCTGACGAACCTCTCAACGTCAACGATCTTTCCCCGCATGAGCACGGTTCCATGACCGTATATTGTGTCCTTCAGGAAGGCACCGAGTTCTGCCAGCGGATCAAGATGTTTGTCCTTGGCCTTACGTAGAGTCCGGCCGATATTGAGGGCAAGGGTGACGGTGTTGCGGATCGCAGTTCGCTTGACGTCTGCTCCGCTCATTGGATACTCGGCGATGTAGGCCGCGCCCCCCATCTTGATGGTGACCGCGCGGGCGAAAGTCTCCATCCTCTGGTTGTCCTGACCGGTATCGACGATGCAGGTGTGCCCGTTTTCGTCAGAAACAGCGAGCGGTGATCCGGACACTCCGTAGACTCCGAACGTTTCCATTTGAAGCTCCGGGAAGGCTCGGCCCATTCCGTCTCCGTCCACCACCGGGATATCCGCTTCGGCGGCGACGACCAGGGGAATCATGGAATTAAGTCCACCGCACTCCATGGGGATTGTTGCATCGGCTGTTTTTCCGAGGTGTTTCTCCAAAGCACGGAGCGACCGGACCGCCTCAGTGCCGGCCGGGACTTTCTCGACTACGACAGTCGGAGCGCCCATCATGGCCGTGGAAATGACAAAGTCATCGTCGTCAAGTTCGGTCGGATCGAGGATTTCGATCTTCTTTCCGTTTTTGAGGCATTCCTCGACCAGGAGGCGGCCGATGAGCGGATCTCCGCCGCCGCCTGTACCCAGTATTGCCGCGCCCCGGGCCAAGTCAGGGACGTCGTCTAGTGACAGATAGAAACTCATGTTGTTCTTCCTTCTACTTCCTGCAGTCAGCGTTCCGGGTGGCGCTATTTTGACGCCGGCAGGTCGCCGACCGCTTTGACGCGTACCCGGGACGCGTTTCCTGGCAGATAGGCCAGAGGCAGCTCATCGATCTCCACGATTTGGACAGTGCTGGCTTTGGCTCCGGCAGCTACGGCTTTGCTGATTGCTTCCTCCCTGGCTTGGTCGAGCACTTCTTCGCGCTTTCCTGCAGGGATAGCAAAGATACGGTCGACTTCGCCGCCGACTTGGGCTATGGCGGCGCCGATGGCATTCGCCACTCCGGAGTGCCCCGGACGGGCAACGTCACTGGCGCAGGCCATCTGTTCCGGTACCAGGAACGCACCACCGCCGACGGCGACCACCGGGACGAGGTCGGAACTCGTGCGCATCCTGTCGACCGTCTCCGCGATCCTTCGGTGGATTTCGGCTTTGGCCGCCTTCACCATTGAAGGATCCAGATGGCTGACAAGGCCGGGGTCACCGATCTCCGCATCGCCCGCCGCGACCATGATGTCGGTCGCCGTCAGAGTTTTGCCTCCGAAAACAAATGCCTCCTCCGTGACTCTGTAGCCAACACTGTCCGGCCCGACGGTCACACCATTGTCGATCCTGATGCGGCTGCCGCCGCCGAGGCCGACGGACAACACATCAGGCATGCGGAAGTTGGTTCGGATTCCCGCCACCTCAATTTCCGTTGCCGCCTCGCGGGGAAAGCCCGACTGGAGAACTCCGACGTCAGTCGTTGTTCCGCCAACGTCGACCACTATGCAGTCTTTGAGGCCCGAGAGGTAGGCGGCGCCGCGCATTGAGTTGGTCGGTCCTGAAGCAAAGGTGGCCACTGGGTATTTACGGGCGAAATCGACATCCATTAATGTGCCGTCGTTCTGGCTCAGGAACAGCGGTGCGTGGATGTTTAGCGCCATCAGGGATTGATCGAGTGAGGAACACACATCTGCTGAAAGCTCACGAAGTGCGGCATTGATGATAGTTGCATTTTCCCTCTCGAGGAGCCCCACTCTGCCGATTTCGTTGGAAAGGCTGACCGGAAGTTCCGGAAACTCCGCGTTTATGATTTCCGCTGCCCTCTGTTCAAACTCCGAGTTGACTGGGGAAAACACCGACGAGATTGCGAAGCTGCGTGCCCCTTTGGCTACGGCATCCTGGGCTGCCCTGCGTATCTCGTCATGATCGATCGGAGAGATTTCCCGTCCATCGAACTCATGGCCACCGTGGCACATGTAGGGCAAGGCGCGCAGCGCTTCAGTAATCCGTGTCGGCCAGCCGACGAACGGGGGCAGTCCGCCCGTTGCAGGAAGTCCGAGCCGGATTGCCGCCGTCGGCGCCAGCCGCTCGGCTTCGACAAGCGCATTGATGAAATGGGTGGTGCCGATCATGACAGCGTCTATGTCGGCAGGATCAAAGGAGTACGCGCTCTGTAGTCGGCGGAGGGACCCGGTAATCCCCTCTCCGACATCACTCATTGTCGGACTTTTTACACCTGCGAGGACCTCGCTTCCGTCAATGAGTACCGCGTCCGTGTTGGTCCCGCCGACATCGATGCCTATCTTCACTTGTATTCCTCCTGCAGTGCGCGCTGTTCAGTAATCGATCGGCGTGAGAGCGCCATTTCGGATGTGGCCTTGATCAGGCCGAGTTTGCCGGCGATGACGTAGAGAATCAGGGAAGCACCAAGCGAATTCAGGGACCCTACACCCCAAGGCAGGAACGTTCCAATCAGCACGGATGCGGCCCAGACCACCAGCGTCCCAATGACCCACGTTGGCTCTGTTGCCGGCAGGCCGGGGGCAGATGCGGATAGGACGCGTCGCCATTTCTTTACGATGTAATACTCGGCGACCATGATGCCGGCGATGGGGGGAAACGTGACTCCGAGCAGGATCAGGAAATCCACAAAGTAGTTCAGTATTCCGGCAGCGGCGAGTGCGCTGCCCAAGATCCCGATAAAGATGGTGACGCTCGTGCGGCTCACTCGCTTCTTGAATACCGTCTCGACGAAGTTCACAATGCCCAGGGATGCCGAATACAAGTTCCAGTCATTCATCTTGATCGTGCCGGCAACGATGATGATCGTGCCGACAAACCCGCTGCTGGACGTGACAATTGCGATAATATCGTTGGTCTTGAGTGCATGGGCAAGGAGAACGCCGGCGATGGCCACCATGAATTCCCCGAGGGTGACGCCGAGCAGCGTCTGCTTGACGACGTCGGAGGGTCTGCGGTTAAAGCGCGTCATATCGGGGGTAATTACCATGCCGACAATGAATCCGCCTGCCACCAGTGTTGTCCCCGCGGCCAGGCTAAGGACCGGTCCAGGGGCTGGCTGGTTAACCAGATCAGCGAGGTTGTGCCTTTGCAGTTCAGAGAGAATCGACCAACCGGCGAGCAGGAGGAACGCGGGGATCGTGATGTAAGCGGTCCAGGCCATGCTCTTGAAGCCGTAAATGACTACCGCTGTCACTACGCCGCCGACGGCAAGGGCCCACGCCCATGCGGGAATAGCGGGCGCCAGATTGGCAAGTCCTCCAGCCGCCACGCCGCTTTGGACACCAAACCATCCGACCAGGCTAAGTGAGATGAACAGGGCGATGATGCTTGATCCATGACGTCCAAAGCCGGTCCACCTAGCGAGAACGGAAGTTGAGAGGCCTTCTTTTTGGCCAAGGATTCCCGTCATGATGGCAACCGCCTCAAGGATCACTGATCCAAGGAAGATGGCGAGCAAGGCGGTGGGAAAGTCCATTCCAAATCCCAGGGCTGCCCCCAGAAGGAACTGAGAAAGCGCTGACATCTGGCCGAACCGTTGAACGGCCACCGACCACCAGCTGTAGCGGGCGTGGTCAGGAACACGCTCGAGGGCGTAGTCCTCCTCCCCCGAGTGTTTCTTGTCAATAGTTGTTGCCATCCGTGCTCCTTGGCTATGAGGTACCTACCCGGAAAGAGGTTCAGGGATAGGAGGGAATGAAACGAAGCTACGGCCCGTGGCAGTCGGTTATCAATGGTTGCTCTGACTACTAAATGCCCTCATCATGTGCATACTTAACACATTCGTTCCCCACGCGCGCATCCGAAGGAGGCAGCCTATGTCCTGGCTTCTAACGGTCGCGGACCTGGACGCATTGGAGTTTGGCGCGAGAATGCTGGGCTCGGGAGGGGCCGGTGACACTCACGCCGTCTCGCTTTTGACTCGGAGTCTGTTGGAGCATTGCGGCGGTGTGACCGTGTTTCCGCCAAGTAAAATCCTTCCCGGCGATGTCGTAGTGGCCGTTGGCCTGGCGGGGTCGGCCTTGGCGTTCAGCGAAAAACCCAGCGGATCGGAGCCGTACGTAAGAGCTTTTAATGCGGTTGCCCAGAAATTTCCAGGCCGACGAGCACTTGTTTGTGCATTCGAAATGGCTGGGATCAATGCCTATGCACCGATCCTTGTGGCCGCGGCCCTGGGCATCCCGCTGGTCGACATGGATGGCATGGGGCGAGGACTCTCCGGGCTGCATCAGACAACTTTCAACGCGCAGAGTGTCTCGATGACTCCTTGTGCGTTGGTCGACACTTCAGGGAGGTGCGTCGAAATTTCAGGATCGACTGCCGAGGAAGCCGAGCGTGCCCTGCGCGTTCTCATGGGATTGTTTGGCGGCTGGGTGGCGTTCGCGGGGTACCCCATGGATGCGTTAGAGGCGGAGGTAGGCGGCATAAGCCGGACGCTTGGACGAGCATTGGAGCTTGGACGCCAGTTCCAGCACTCCAAAAAACTAACGCGGTCGGTGAGTGATGCTGTATCTCATTTTTGTTCCCACACCGCGGGATGTCTTTTTGTGGGCCGAGGGACTGTTGTGGACGTTCACTGGGAACCCGCCCCGCGTGATTCCGGTGCTGGGGTACAGGCCAAAGGCACGATGATTGTTCGGGCCGCAGGAAGATACCTTCGAATCGAGGCACAGAACGAATTCCTGCTGCTCCTGGACGAAGGCCGGCTGCTTGCTAAGGCCCCCCAGATTATCTGCCTCCTGGACAGCCATACCGGCATCCCCCTCCTCAGCGAGCGTATCCTGCCCGGTTACGGGGTAGACGTCGTTGTCTTTGAGGCCCCCGGCGAATGGAACGAATCTGCTGCGCAGGCCTTGGTCGACATTTCCGGCTACGGGTACACAATCCCTTCCCTTGAAGACTCGCTGTGACAGTCCGGCTGACCCTTCGTGAACTACTGCGGTGTCCGACGCTGCTCGACAGCTCCGTCATCTTGGAACACCCCGATTCGAGCTTCACGTTCATCTGCACTAACGAGATCAGCGCCAGCGGCGCCGCCACGACTGCCTATCTTGATCCACCAGACGAAGTGCAGGTCAGCAATCTCGAAGGCATCTGGATATCCTCTTGGATTCCCTCCTATGCCCTGGAAATTCTGCTTCCGCGGCTGAAGCGAAAGGGCGTGGGCGTAGTAATCCTGATACCAACCACATCTCAGGGCTCCCAACCACTCCCGGAGTTCGGCATTTCTACCTTGGAACTTGCCCGAAAACTGAGAATGAACGTGATTGCGCTCCACCAGCCCCAAGCGACTGTGGCCGTGGCCGCATCCCTCAGCAGATTCATGGGATCGGATCTTTGGGCGCGGTCCCTTAATATGACGGCATTCACCCACGCCGTCCATCAGATGGAGCCAAGCCCCGAGGGCGTCGTTTCTGAACTCAGAAAGTATGTCAACGCGCGGATAGCAGTGATCAATTCACTCGGCCTGCCGCTCGCAGGCGCATTGGAACGGCCGCTCGCATTCGGCAACATCGAGGCGTCGCCCTTGTTTGACCCCAGCCAAACCCCGAACCTTGTATCCGTTCCCTTGCCCCCGCTCATGGAAGACGACGATCCAGCGCTTTGGATACTCGCGGAATTCCAGCCCGATGCCCCGACGTTCGAGCTGGAGGCTGCACAAGAACTCATGGAATTAGGGGCCCTTTCGTTGCTCAGGTGGCTCAGCCGGCAACGCTTCGCGAGCGAGCAGTTTCAATCCGCAAGATCAGCGATCGTCTCACAGCTCGCTGCCGCTGGCGGAGCAATTCCGGATCACGTGATCTCTCAAGCTCTGAGCGTCGGCTGGAACTTAAACGGATGGCACACCCTCATAAGCGTTCGTGCCCCACGGAAATCCCTGGCCCACGACATCGGACGAATGCTTCCAGCCGCTTTGACCCGGTATGACTACACAGTGGACTCGTCCGAATACATCGATCATTGGCTTATCTGGGAAACAAGGCAGGACCAACCAACCCGGCGAGACTATAAGGATTTCGTCGCCGCTCTGGATTCCCTACGACCACCGCCAGAAACTGGAATTGTTTTTGGCGTCGCCAGGCCACGCCTCGGACCGGAGGGGTTTGCAAGAAGCATCGCGGAGGCCGAAGACTTCGCTCGACAAGCAAGCTCGAGCAAGGGACGCCGGCAGATCGTTGACGCCCAGGAATCCGTGGCCACCCAATTGATCCGCACTACGCTCCACGATCCCGCGCTCGTCCGCCAGGCCACGAAGTTTCTAAAGCGACTGTCCGAACCAGACGCCGACTATCTGAGGAAAACGCTGAACACCTACCTTCAAAGCGAATCCAACCTCGCGGAAACATCGCGCGTCCTTGAAGTCCATCGAAACACGGTGGTCAAGAGGATCGAAAGAATCGAGGAACTCCTGGACGCGCCGCTCGAAAATCCTGACACCAAATTCGCCTTGCGCATCGCGCTCAGAATCCTCGAAATTTCGGCCACCGAGTAACCGCATGGTCCCCCGGGAGCAATGAAATGGCTCCGAGCTTGATCCTATCCACTCGTCAGGGTCTCCCATCTAAGCTCTCCCGCGCTGTAGCCCCCTGACAAGCGCTTGCCCGACCTCGCGCCAGATGCCTTTCCCTGCCGGTTCCTGTTCCGGTGGCGGTGCAACGCCTGCCTCCGTTATGGGGCCGGACCTGGCTGCCTGGGCTGCCAGCCAGTCTCCAAAGTGCGTGATGTCCTCGCCCCGGGACGCCGCGACCGCGTCGCACGCGAAGCCCACTGCCCTCGAACCGTCGCTCAGCAGCACAGAGCCCAACAACATAGGTTCGGGCAGCTGCGCGAGGAAGGAGCCCAGGGCCGCCTCGGAGAGCAGCCATCGCTCGGCTGCGAGTTCGCCGCCGTCGTCGGAGCGGACCACGCCGGGCTTGGGCGGCTGGGTGTCCAGCGACACCATCCGGTACCGGGGCGCCGTCTTGACCGGCCCGTCCCAGAAGGCGCCTCGCCGTTCCAGTTCTGCGACCAGCGGCTGGCCCTTCCGGTGGGCGCCCACCACCACCAGGGGCACGACGACGGCCCCCGCCGCTACGGGCCACGGCACCACCCGCGACGAGGAGACAGGCGCTGCTACAGCGCCGGTCGCGAAGATCTCCGGCCTCGTTGGGATGTACTCGATGCGCCGAGCGATGTCGGCAACGACGGCGTCGTCGAATGTCCGGCCGACCACCGTCAGGCCGAACTGCGAGACCAACGACGCCCCGCCGTCGTCGGTTCCGCCGTTGTCCTCCACAATCCCTGCGGGAACGGATACCGCGCACAGATCGAAGAGGTTGCAGAAGTTCGTGTACGTGCCCATACGCGAGTTCACGCCTACGGGGTCCGCCGCGACTTCCGCCAGCGTCGGGTGGAAGGGCGCCGTCGGCACGACGAGGGCGTCGAAGCCCTCAAGCCGGGACATCCCTTCGCGTTTCAGCTCCTCCAGCGCCGCAGTGTCTGCCACATACTGGTGGGCCGGCAGGTGGCCGGCCGCACCGACGATGCTCGCCACCGTCGGGTCCAGCCCGATGCTGGAGGCGGCATCGCCGGAAAGTGCGCCGTTGATGAAGCTGCCGACGGCGGCGTAGCGTTCTGCGACCAGCGCGCCGTCGTATAGCAGCCTGGCCGCTTCCAGGAAGACATCGAATTCGACAGGCTCCGCGTCCACGCCGGTTGCTCGCAACCGTTCGATCTGCGCGCCGAATTCGTCGGCCCAGGCGGGCGCCAAGGCCGGGAGGGCCGCTGGATAGGCGACGCGCGGCCTCGCCGGCGCGGCCAATCGGATGTCTGTGGGCCACGTGCGGGATTCGCCGGCCATGACACCCATCGCGAGTTCGGCAGTATCCAGGTCCCGGGCCAGGATGGTGGCGGTGTCCCAGGATCGGCATGCCGGAACCACCCCGGCGGTGGAAACCACATTCAGTGTCGGTTTGATGCCAACGATCCCCTGCAAACCGGCAGGAACGCGCCCGGACCCGGCAGTGTCCGTCCCGATGGCGATGTCCACGAGTCCCAACGCCACAGCCACCGCAGAGCCGGAGCTGGAACCCCCGGAAATCCGGTCCGGCCGGCGTGCGTCCCGGACCGGACCGTAGGGACTCCGCGTGCCCACCAGGCCCGTGGCGAACTGGTCAAGGTTCGTCGCGCCGAGCACCAGGGCGCCAGCATTCCGCAGCCGTGCCACGGCCACCGCGTCTTCAGCCGGCGCATAACCGAACCCGGGGCAGGCCGCCGTCGTCGTGATACCGGCGACGTCCACGTTGTTCTTGACCGCAAGCAGGAGCCCGGCCAGCGGCAACTCGACGCCGGAAGCCCCGGCGGCGTCGATACGGGCCGCCTCGGCCAGCAACTCTTCCCCTCCACGGATTTCGATCCAGATCTCGGGCCGGTCCACGGCGTCAATGGCGGCCAACGCGTCCTTTACCCGTTTGGTGACAATGTCAGTGCCGATCTTTGTCCCCGGGGTGGTCATGCTGCTGCCTCTTCCAGTTCAGGTTCGCTCAGTTCATCCGCACCTACGAGCACCACAAGAGCCTCCCCGGCCACAACCTGGGCGCCAGCGGTCGGGAGTACTCGCTGCACCACGCCGTCGCACGGTGCGGACAAGACGGTTTCCATCTTCATGGCCTCAAGGGAAACCAGCGGTTGTCCCTGGATCACGCGGTCTCCCGGTGCGATGTCCACCTTCCACACACTGGCGGCGAACGGCGCAGCTACGAGTGTCCCGCCGTCGGGCACCACCACTTCGCCGACGTCGGGTACGGCGACAGTGGCTGCGACTTCCGCGCGGTCAAACTCGCCGGCGTCCGCCCAGGCCTGGCGTTCCACCGAGAATGCCGCCGCCTGCCGCTCCTTGAAGGCGCCGATCGATTCGCGGTTCTCCTCCAGGAACACTTCGTGTTCGGCGAGCGAGAAGGTGCCGTCCTCGATCTCTACGCCCCGGCCGCGGCCGGCTGCCATGTCGGCACGCAGGTCCAGCAGCTCTTCGGGGCTGACTGGGTACCAGGAAATGCGATCGAAGAAGCGCAGGAGCCAGGGCGACCCGGGTTCGAACGGTGCAGCGTCGGCGTAGCGCGACCACACCTGGGTGGTGCGGCCGACAAACTGGTAGCCGCCCGGTCCTTCCATGCCGTAGATGCACATGTAGGCCCCGCCGATGCCCACGGCGTTCTCCGGCGTCCATGTCCTGGCCGGGTTGTATTTGGTGGTGACCAGCCGGTGCCGCGGGTCAAGCGGCGTGGCCACGGGCGCGCCGAGATACACGTCGCCAAGGCCCAGGACCAGGTACTCGGCATCGAAGACGGTGTCGAAAACGTCCTTCACCGAATCCAGGCCGTTGATGCGGCGAATGAACTCGATGTTCCAAGGGCACCACGGAGCGTCGTCCCGGACGCCGGCCATGTAGCGTTCGATCGCCTCGCGCGTGGCGGGGTCGTCCCAGGACAGCGGCAACCGAACCGCGCGGCTCGGCACCACGAGCTCGGAACTCGCAGGCAGTGCGGCCTCGATCTCCTGGACGAGGCCCAGCAGCAGCCGGGTGGACAGAATCGACGGGTCGACCTTGATCTGCAGTGAGCGGATCCCTGGTGTAAGGTCCACCACTCCGGGGACGCGGAGCTGCTCGATGTGCAGGTGCAGGGCATGGACCCGCGCGCGGAGACCGAGGTCCAGCACCATTTCGCCGAACTCCACCAGAAGGTTGTCGTCTCCGGACCGGCGGTACGTCACCGCCGGCCGTCCCGCGCATCCCGGCACGCGGCCCAGCACGCCGTCGTCGCCGTCGCCCTTTGGCGTTTTGCTGTGCCCGACGGCGGTCACGCCGCCTGAGGGGATGCCGGCAGCGTCGGGCAGGATCAACTGCCGTCCCGGTCCAAGGTCTTTCGCCGACGGAGCCTGGGCGTCCGTCACCGGCACGAAGCGGACTTTATCGCCCGGACGCAACTGGCCGAGCTTCCAGCGGTCGCCGGTCACCACCGTGACCGGGCAGACGAAGCCGCCAAGGCTCGGGCCGTCAGGCCCGAGCAGGATGGGGGTGTCGCCGGTGAAGTCCAGGGCACCCACGGAGTAAGGGGTGTCGTGGATGTTGGAGGGGTGCAGCCCCGCCTCGCCGCCGTCGGTACGTGCCCAGCCCGGCTTGGGGCCGATCAATCTGACTCCCGTGCGTGCCGAATTGAAATGCACCTCATAATCCGTCGCCAGAAGTTCGTCGACGTCCTCGCGGCGGAAGAATTCCGGCGCGCCGTGCGGACCTTCGACCACCCTCAGTTCCCAGCGGGACGTGAGGGCCGGGCGGCTCTCGGCATGAACCGGATGGGAAGGCGCATCCGCTGATGGCCCCTTGGCCGTGCGCAGCACGTCACCGGCGCGGAGCACGCGGCCGCCGTGGCCGCCGAACTGACCGAGGGTAAACGTGGAGGCGCTGCCGAGGTATTGCGGGACGTCGAGCCCGCCTTGGAACAGAACATAGCCTCGTAACCCTGCTCCGTCGGCGGAGCCGATGTCCAGCAGGCCACCCGCAGGGACCGCAATTGGTTCCCACGCGGCGGCCGCAGAGCCGTTGACTGTCAGCTCAACGTCGGCTCCGGTCACGCAAACGGTGGTGGCGTGGGTGAACCGCAGCGCGGGCCCCGCAATGGTGAATTCCAGGCCCGGTGCACCCTCCGGGTTGCCCAGGGCCTCATTCCCCAGCCGGAAGGAGAGATCGTCCATCGGACCGCTGGGGGGCACCCCGACCTTCCAGAGTCCGGTTCTGCCCGGCCAGTCCTGCACGCTTGTCTGGAGGCCCGGGCGTTCCACGGTGATGCGGGGTTCGGGATCGCCCACGGTGTCCAGGGTTTCTGTGGAATGGTTCGCGGCCCGTACCGTGTCGAGCCCGGTCACAGCGCGCAACATGCCCAGGTTGGTCTCGATGCCGTCGATGCGGGTCTGCGCGAGAGCCTCGGCGAGGGCGTCAAACGCCGCATCCCGGTTGGGGCCGAAGGTGATGAGTTTGCCCAGCAGGGGGTCGTAGTTGGTGGACACTTCGCTGCCGGTCTCTACCCACGCGTCGACGCGCGCGACGTCGGTGCTTGGGTACTGCGCGTTGGTGACGGTTCCGGCGCTGGGCTGGAAGTTGCGGGCCGGGTCTTCGGCATAGATGCGGGCCTCGACGGCGTGACCTGTCACCGGAACGCTTTCGGGGACTCCCGAGAGGACGGGCCGTGCTTGGGCCAGATTCAGCATCCACTCTACGAGGTCGACGCCGGTGATCGCTTCGGTTACCGGGTGCTCCACCTGGAGCCGGGCGTTGACCTCGAGGAAGGAGGCCTCCTGCCGGAGGGGATCGTAGACGAACTCCACGGTCCCCGCCGAGCGGTAGTCCACCGAGGCGCACAAGGCACGGGAGCTGCGGTGGAGCTCTTCCCGGAGTTCTGCCGGCAGGTCCGGCGCGGGTGCTTCTTCCAGCACCTTCTGGTGCCGACGTTGCAGGGAACAGTCGCGGTCTCCGAGGCTTACAACCCGGCCTTCGCCGTCGCCGAAGATCTGTACCTCGACGTGGCGGGCGTGTTCGATGTAGCGTTCGGCGAACACTCCCGCGGTGCCGAAACTGGAGCTGGCGAGCCGGGCTACGCGGGGGTAGCTTTCCGTCAGGTCTGCTTCGTTCCGGCACACGGCCATGCCGATGCCGCCGCCGCCACCGGTGGCCTTCAGCATCAGCGGGAACCCGATCCCCCCGGCGGCTCCGATGGCGGCGTCGAGGTCTTCAAGCAGGCCGGAGCCGGCAATCATGGGCACGCCCGCCCGTTGCGCCGCGTCCCGGGCTGTGTGCTTGGTCCCGAAGATCCGCAGCTGTTCGGGGGTCGGGCCGACGAACACGAGCCCGGCGGCTTCCACGGCTTCGGCGAAGGCGGCATCTTCGGAGAGGAAACCGTAGCCGGGGTGGATGGCGCCGGCGCCGGTCGCGCAGGCGGCTGCCAGGATAGCGTCGACCCGGAGATAGGACTCCTTCGCCTGTGCCGGTCCGAGCAACACGGCTTCGTCTGCGAGGCGAACGTGTTTGGCGCCGCGGTCTGCCTCGGAGAATACGGCCACGGTTCGCAGCCCGATCTTGCGTGCGGACTCGATGATTCGGCAGGCGATCTCGCCGCGGTTGGCGACTAGCAGGGTTTCGAAACGGTTCACGGTTATGCCTCCGGACGGGTGACGATCATGCGCACGGGCGTGGGGTTGAAGCCGTTGCAGGGGTTGTTGATCTGGGGGCAGTTTGAGACCAGGACCAGCACGTCGGTTTCAGCGCGGAGGGCCACACGCTTGCCGGGAGCGGACAGCCCGTCGACGATGCCGAGGGCCCCATCGGGATCGACCGGCACGTTCATGAACCAGTTGATGTTAGAGACGATGTCCGGCTTCATCAGGCCCCATTTGGACCCCTCGATCAGAAAGTTCTCCACGCAGGCATGCTGTTCGTGGGTGTGCTGGCCGTAGCGCAGTGTATTTGATTCCTGGGAGCACGCTCCGCCGATGGTGTCGTGGACGCCCACCTCGTCAGCCTCCACGGTCATCAGGGCGTCGCCGTCGTCTGAGCGGAGGACGGACCCTGTGGTCAGAATGATGGACTGCTGGGCGGCAATCGTGACGGCGGCCGAGTAGCGAATGGCAACATTTGCGGCCGAGTAGAGGAGGCAATCCACGGCCTGGTTGCCTTCGAGGTCCACGATGGTCAGGACATCTCCGGCTTTGACCACGGCCGACCAGGGGCCGCGGGCCTCGACGTGTTCGTCCAGGATGACCTGTCCGGAAACCAGCGCAGCGGACTGGGCGCCTGGCCGGCGCTGGGCCTCCGACTGGGGGGCTGTGGCGGTGGAGGCGTTCATGCGGAGGTCCTCGCTTTGTGGTCGTGTTCCGTGTTCTGCAGCGCCAGGAGGTGCTCGGGGCCAAGATCGAGCCCAAGCTCTCCCTCGGCGAGGGCCCGGAGGTCCTGCGGCGCCTGCCAGGCGACGATGTCCACTGCGCTGCCGGTGAAGGCCGTGCGAGGGTCAAGGGGATGGGCTGTGTTGGCAAGGACCAGCACCAGGTCCGTGTGGAGCAGGAGTTCGACGGCGGTTCCCACGCCGGCGCTGCCGCCGAACCTGATGCCGCCGTCGGCGTCTACGCTGATGCCTTTGAAGAAGGACACCGACGGCGGGAGCTCCCGCTGGCTGATCCCGTGTTTGAGGGCGCCAAGAGTCAGCAGTTCGCGGCCGGCTGGCGACGCGCTGTGGGCGCTGCCGGCACCGTACTTGGCCTCGTTGCCGGCCCGGTGTGTGGTCCCGGTGAGGGCGTCGTGGTACCCCGAGGAGTCGGCGACGACCGTGGCCATCAGCCGTCCCGCGTCGGAAAGCAGCGGATGCCCCTGCCCGAGGTAGGCCTGCCACGGCACCTTGACGGTATCCGCGACATTGAGCCGCTCGTAGTGCGCCCCGAGGCGGAAGAGAACCGCGTGGACGCAAGCGTCGCCGTCGCTGTCGGTCAGCCGGATCCGCGTTCCTCTCGCAAGTTCCATGTGGGTATAGCGGCCGAAGGCCAGCGACTCGGTCCACGTGGCGGCTTCGCGTGCCCGGGCGTCCAGCCCGGACTTCAGGCGTTCCGGGGCCGATACGGCGGGCACGTGGATCATAGTGTCGGCGGTTCGGCCGTGCTGCGAGCGTGCATGGACGCGGGCGCCTGCTGTCGTCGCCGTCCCAACGGTCGTTTCAGTGGTTTCGAGGGTCTGTGTCATGTCGGTCATTTCTGCGTGGCGGATTCGTCTCGTGCGGGGTCAGTCGGCCGGCGTCAGGTCGGCGGTCTTCCGCTTTCGCACCCAGATGCCCAGGAGCAGAACGGCTCCCACCATCAACGGAGCGGAGAACAGCAGGAGCCCGTTTTCACCGGTGGGGTCATAGACCTCTGGCCGGGGCCATGCGAGGTTCACCACCATCACGGCGCCGTAGAGGACTGCGAGGATGTTGACCGGAAGCCCCCATCGTCCGAGCGAGAACAGTCCTTCAGGCATGGTCTTGCCCGTGCGGTCCCAGTCTCCGCGCAACCGGTTGATCAGCAGCGGCACTGTGACCAGCAGGTAGGCGAGGTAGAGCATCACGATGCAGACGCTGCAAAGGGTGGTGAACAGCGCGGCGTTACCGATGTTGATGGCCAGGACGGCGATCGCGAGCAGGCCCACGATGACCGAAGGCCACAGCGGGGTGCCGCGGTGCGGGTTGACGGCGGACAGAGCGCCCGCGGCGGGGAGCTGGCGGTCACGGGCCATGGAGAACACCAGGCGCGAGCCGGCGGTCTGGATGGCGAGGGTGCAGACGAAGATGGCGATCGCGACATCGACCAAAAGGACCTTGCCCCAGAAGGTCCCGAGGACGGCGGTCAGCACGTAGGGCAGACCTTGGCTGGCCAGGTTGCCGTCGTCGAGGCTTGGGGCGGCCATCAGGGCACCGATGATCATCAGCCCGCCGCCGAGTCCGGAGATCAGCAGGGCCGAGATGATGGTGCGCGGGGTGGTGCGGCGCGGGTTCTTGGTCTCCTCGGACAACTCGCCGGCGGAATCGAACCCGACCATCACATAGGCGGCCATCAGGCCCGAGACGAGGAACGCGCCCACCGGGCCGAGGTCCGAGCCGCTGACAAGCTGAGTGTCCTGGACGACATCGGGGCCGCGTTGCGCCACGGAAACGAGCGCCAGGATCACGGCCGCGACACCGACCAGTTCGCAAGTGACTCCGATCGAATTGATGTGCGACATGAGCTTCACGCCGACGGCGTTGATCGCCGTGGTCGCGACCAGCAGCACGGCACCGAGAACGACCGCATTGCTGGCCCCGGTGACCGTATTCAAAGCGGGGTCGCCGCCGACGAGCTGGAATCCGTCCCAAAGCTGGGGAAGGACCACCTGCAGGGCGATGGCGGCCGCGGCGGCAGTGATCACCTGGGCGATGGACATGAACCAGCCGGCGAACCAACCAACGGTTTCGCCGCCGACCCGCCGCGACCACTGGTAGACAGCCCCGGAAATCGGGTACCGCGAAGCCAGTTCGGCGAAGTTCAGCGCCACCAGTAGCTGGCCGACGAGGACGATCGGCCATGTCCAGAAGAAGGCCGGCCCGGCAAAGGAATATCCGAAGCCGAACAGCTGGAAGATGGTGGTAAGGATGGAGACGAACGAAAAACCTGCGGCGAAGGAAGCGTAGCGGCCAAGTTTGCGATGCAACGTCGGCTGGTAGCCGAGCGAGGTCAGGTCCGCATCGTCGGGAAGGGCGGACGCCGTCGAAATGGTGGAAGTCATCGGTTTCTCCGTGTCTGGAACGGGGGGATGGTGACCACGGAAACGGGAAGACTCTGAGAGCCCTCCGTAATACCGGTCACTTGATAGTTTTCCAGTGGGATGTCCCGCTTCCCGTTTCGCCTATGTAAAAGGTGGATGACGGCGCATTTCCAGTGTGTGAACATAACCTCACCGGAAGTATGGCCCGCCGGACGATGGCGGAATGGGGGCATGGAAGGCGCCTTTGGCGATGTAAGAATGTGGGGTGACCTCAGCCGGACCGGGTAGACCCCGCAAACAGCAACCCGTGCGCCCAGGCGCCACAGCCCGGGACGAGATCCTGGATGCCGCCTCCGAACTATTCACAAGCCAAGGATTCGCCAACACGTCCACCAGGGCGATCGCCGACGCCGTGGGCATCCGCCAGTCATCGCTGTACCACCATTTCGGCACCAAGGACGACATTCTCGCGGAACTCCTCGACGGCACCGTGGCAGGAGGACTGGCTTTCGCGAGCGCCGTACATGCCGGTCCGCCGGCGTCCGATTCCGGAACCGCGGCTGCCCGTTTGCACGCGGTTGCACTCTACGACGGAAGCCAGCTATGCAGCGCCCGTTGGAACCTCGGCGTCCTCTACCATCTACCGGAAGCACGTGCACCGAGATTCCAGCGCTTCATGGATGACAGGCTGCAGCTCCGTCGACGCTACCGCGAGCTAGGCCAGAACGTGGAGGAATTCACCCAGGCGGCCCACCTGAACGGCACGGCATCGCTTGGCGATCTCGTCTTCCGCCTGGTCGAGTCCCTGATCAATCTTCGCGCCGATGGCCTCGCGGACGCTGATTCAGCCATGCAGACGGCAGACGCCGGAATTGTCCTCGCCGGGGTGGCTGCAGACCTGGATGAAATACGGGCCATGAGCACAGGACTGATCCGCCAATTCGAGTAGGGCGGCCATGGCCAAACGATTCGTGCGGCTACCAGGTGTCGGGTGCCGCGCCAAAGGGCACGACGGCCGGCCTCTCGACTGTGCTGTCCACTTCAACGACCCGACGCTCGTGACTCGCGCGCTTGATGGCATCCATGACCTCAAGGACGTGGAACGCTACCCGTCCGGAGGCCCGATGTGGGCGGTCTGTCTCGATGGCCCTGGCCATGTCTGCGAGGCCGTAACCTCGCCCGGCGTCCTCGTAGCCAGCAGAGGTCGGCACCTCACGCCGTTCCGGTTCTTCCCTGGTCACCAGTTCGACGGGGTCGGAGAACCGGTTCGGGTCGGGGACAGCGATGGTGCCATCGGTGCCGTAGATCTCGAAGAGCGGGGTCCGGGTGGCCCAGACTTCGAAGCTGACCGTGATCGTGGTGGTCACCCCGTTCGCGTGCTCAAGGATCGCGCTGACATGGGTGTCGATCTCCACCGGAATCGGCGTGCCGGCCAAGGGGCCGGTCTCGACGGTTCGCGCACGGTCGGACCTAGTGGCAACTCCCGATACGCGGATGACCGGTCCGAAGAACATGACGAGGCTGGTCAGGTAATAGGGACCCATGTCGAATAGTGGGCCGCCGCCGGGTTGGTAGTAGAAGAGTGGCGACGGATGCCAGCGTTCGTGTCCCGGTGCGGACCAGTGAACTTGAGCCGCTACCGGCGCGCCGATGGCACCTGAGTTGAGCAGCTGCAGGGCAGTTTGGACGCCCGTGCCAAGGACCGTATCGGGGGCACTGCCGACTCGAAGTCCCAAAGAGTCGGCAAGCTCCAGCATGGGGAGGGCTTCTTCCGGGGACAGCGCAAGGGGCTTCTCGGCAAAGACGTGCTTGCCGGCGTGGAGCGCCCTCGTCCCGACTTCGACGTGCGCTGCGGGGATGGTCAGGTTGATGATCGAGTCGATTCGGTCATCGGCGAGGAGCTTATCGACTGTCAGGGCTTCAACACCCTGCTCGACCGCGACCTCGTGCGCACGTTCTTCGTTGATGTCTGCGACCGCGACGAGCTTGAGACCGGGCAGTTTCGGGAGGCTCTCGAAGTACTGTTCGCTGATCTTTCCGACGCCGATTACTCCGACGGTTAGCGGGACGCCCACAGCGATCCCCTTTCGATGATGGTTTTGATGTTCGGGTTCTCGAGGACGTCGACACGGTGACCGGGGACTATGCGGCCCTCACCCCACTGCCTGGTCCAGCGCTCATGCGGGCCTCGCTCAACGGCTGGAAAGCGACCCGCCGATTCCGCCGACCGAGAAGTGCTTGTTGAGGAACGCGAACAGGATGATCGGCGGGAGCATCATCACGACGGCGACCGCCATGACGAGTCCCCAGTTGGTGGCATTCTGCTGGAAGAAGGATTCCAAGCCGACCGGAAGGGTGTAATTCGGATCGGACCGGAGGAACACGACGGCGATGAGGTAGTCGTTCCAGGCCAGCAGAAACGAGAAGATCGCGGTTGAGAGGATGCCCGGCAGGGAGTTCCGGAGGACGATGCGGGTGAACGAACCGAAGATCGAGGCGCCGTCAATCCAGGCGGCTTCTTCGAGAGCGATGGGGATGGAGTCGTAGTAGGCGGCCATCATCCAGATGGCGACCGACATCGTGGCACCGACATAGATGATCACGACGCCAAAGAGGCTGTCGACCAACCCGAGGTTCGCGAACAAGATGAAGAGCGGTATCGCCGAGGTGACGACGGGCAGGGACTGAACGACGAACAGGATGAGCGAATATCCCGACACGAGCCGGTTGCGGGCCCTGGACAGGACGTAACCGGCGGGAGCCGCGACCGCGACGGCGACAACGACGGTGAAGGCGGTGATGACAAGGCTGTTGCCGAGCCAGGTTAGGACCGCCGTCTGCGTGAAGATGTTCCCGAAGTTCTCGAAGGTGAGACCTTCTGCATTCGAGCCGAGTGACGGTGTCAGCGACAGTCCGAAGACGGCGACGATCGGGACCAGGACGACGGCGGTCATGAGCAGGATCAAGACAAAGCGGGGCCACTTGCCTCTCTGACGGATGTCCTGGGAGCTCTGACGGGCGGCCGGAGTCACGCTCCTGTCCCTGGGTCCCGTTCGGACTTCTTCTTGGGGAGCACTGGTCGTTATCATTCGACGTTGACCTTTCGGATCTGGCGGTAAAGAACGACCGAGATCACCACGAGGACGAACGTCATCAAGAACGCGATGGCGACGCCGGGCCCGGTCTGGAAGTTCTGGAAAACAGTGAGATAGGCGAGGAGGACCAGCGACGTCGTCGCATGTGCCGGACCCCCGCCGGTGAGCAGGAAGATCGTCGGGAAGTCGTTCACGCAGAAGATCGTCATCAGAATCCACGACACAAACGTCGAGCGCGCAATCAGCGGGAGTGTTACGAGCCGGAACGACTGCCACCCTGTCGCCCCGTCGACCTTCGCCGCCTCGTAGACGTTCGTGTCGACTGAGGCGAGAGCCGACGACATCATCATCATCATGAACGGGAACGAAATCCATACTTTGAAGAGACAGACGACGACCTGCGCAAGCATCGGGTCTGCCAGGAAGAGCACGTTTCCGAAGCCTAGATGCTCCGCGATCACCGGAAGCGGGCTCTGGGGTGTTGCAACCAGCCAGTTCCACGACGTCGCGGAGACGACCGTGGGAACGATCCACGGCAGGAGAAGCAGTACCTTGAACAATCCGCCGGCCGGTATGTGGGTGCGTAGCAGCAGGCTCAGCGCGAGTCCGACGAGCCAGGAGCCGAACACCCCAACCACCGTGAAGACGACGGTGAAGGACGTCGCCGACCAGAACGAGGGTTGGGCGAGTACGTCGCCGAAATTCTTCAATCCCACGAAGGGCCCGGTTTCGAGAAGGGTGCCGTCGTGGAGTGCTTGAATCAAGGCATAGGCGAGCGGGTAGACGTTCAGGAGCAGGAGGAGGATGAGCGATGGTGCTGCGAATGCTATGAGTGTCCAGGTGCGCGGTGTAAAGCGTTTCCTGGCCCGACCGACGGGCACCGGACCGGGCTTGCGTCCCGCCCCGGCCGGTCCGATCCCACGGCGTGCACGTTTGACGCTCTCGGCGATGCTCGTGGATGTCATGGATTAGTCCTTGATGAGCGAGGTCAAGGTCGACTGGAATGTCGTCAGGGCGTCCTTCGGAGACTTTCCTGAGAGAACGTTCTGGCCGAAGTCGGAGATGGCGGGCGTGCTGTCGACGTAGGAAATGTTCGAGAAAAGGGCGGTTCCGCCGGGCGCCGCCCAGGTCTTGGCGATGGGCTGCCACATCTTGACGATCTTGACTGCGTTTTGGTCCGACTGGAATTCCGGGGTCGCCGCGATTGATTTCAGAACCGGGAGGCCGATGCCGGTGTTCTGGGTCCATAGGGCCTTCATGTTCTGGTAGTAGTAGGTCATGAACGCCTCCGAGCCCTTCTGGCTGGGCGTGTTCTTGTACATCATGATGTTGTTCGGGAAATACAGGGCGCCCTTTTTGCCGCTGGCGCTAGTGAGCGGATCGCCGACCACCAACTGCGATGAGGACGCTCCACCGACATTGGCCGCGAGGTTGGGGACGTCGAAGCCCATGCCGAACTTCTCGGCCTTCCACTGCGAGTTCGCGTTCGTCGCCGTGTAGCTGATGGCGGCAGGGTCCATGTAGCCCTTGCTGATGTTCTCGCGCACGAACTCAAGCGCTTCGATGTTCGCGGCGGTCACCAGGTTCGGCTTGTGCTCCTCGTCAAAGATGCCGCCGCCGTTGTTGATCATCAGGCCCACGATCATCTGGAAGGCGTTACCGCCACTGGCGTTGCCGTTGGCCGCGAACCCGTACACGTCGATCTTCTTCAGAGCGGCCGCTGCGTCGAGGTAGGACTGCCAGTCGGTGGGAGGAGTCGCGCCCGCCTTTTCGAGGAGCTCCCTGTTGTACCAGTTCACCCGCATGTCAAGGTTGTACGGAACCGCGACGTATCCGGCGTCGGTCTTCATCGTGTCGAGGACTCCAGGAAGGAAGTCATCGTATAAGCCATTGGATTTCCAGCTCTCGATGAGGCCGTCCGCGGGAGCGATAAAGCCTTGTTTGGCGAATTGGAACGCCTGGGTTCCGCCGCCCGAGGAGATGGCGGGCCCGGTCTTCGATGCGAGGGCGGACGAGAAAGTCTGGTTGAAGTTTGCCCACTGGATTGCCTGATAGGTCGCCGCAGGAAGCCCGGACTCCGGCTTGTAGCCCAGGGTGATCTTGCTGTCGAGCGTGTTGAACGCGGGAGTACCCCAAGGCATGTTCCAGAACTTCAAACTGGCACTTGCCCCACCGCCGCCGCCGCCGCCCCCAGTCGAGCAGGCCGCAAGAGCGGCGACGGCCGCGCCGGTTCCGACAAGGCCCAGGAAGCCCCGCCTCGATGTCGTAAAACGTGAAGTCTCCATCGACTTTCCTCCTCGACCCGCCACCGGGTCATTGACTATTGAAAAGTTGCGCAATTTTCAAATATCCTTTTGCGCAGGGAGAGTATACATATCGCAATTTGTGGATCAAAGGAAAATTTTTTTGCGCAAAAACATGAGTCACGCAACGGGTGGCAAGAATCCGACCTTGGCCGACGTAGCAGCCGCGGCCGGCCTCAGCACACCGACGGTGTCAAAGGTGCTCCGCGGAGCGACAGACGTGTCCTTCGCAACGCGTGAACGCGTGGTCCGGATCGCACAGGAGATGGGCTACGCGAAGACCAAGGGACCCCGCCCCGTGGGTCGCTCGCTCGCGGCCACACCTCGCCTCGTCGACCTTGTCGTGAGCAACATCGAAGGCTCATGGGCCAACAGCATCCTCACTGGCGTCGAAGAAGCCGCGGCGGTAGCGGACTGCGACGTGGTCCTCACGATCGCCCGCGCGGGCCGCGACTGGGTGAGCCGGCTCCTGCGCCGCCCGTCAACCGGAGCCATCGTCGTCCTGGTCGATCCCACGTCGACACAGCTGAGTGCACTCGATACGGCTGGCATTCCCGTGGTCCTCGTCGATCCGATGAGCCCTGCTCCGCGGCGTACCGCAAGCGTGGGCGTGGCGAACTGGGAAGGTGGACGGATTGCGGCGGAGCACCTACTGAGCCTCGGGCACAAGCATTTCGCCCTCATCGGAGGAGTGAAGAACCACCTCTACAGTAGAGCGCGCCTCGACGGTTTTCGCTCTGCATTGTCAGCCATGGAGCTGCACGTCGAGCCTCGCTTGGTCGGCGCTGCCGATTGGAACCGTGACGAGGCCCGCGATTTCGCCGTCGACGTCCTGAGCCGCGAGGACAGGCCAACGGCCATCTTCGCAGCGTCCGACCTGATGGCTCTCGGCGTCTACGACGCCGTGCGCTACCTCGGGCTCAACATCCCCGGGGACGTCAGCGTCGTCGGATTCGACGACATTCCCGAAGCAACTTGGGCGACACCACAACTGACCACTGTGAAGCAGCCTATTCAGGAAATGGGAGCGAGCGCCTTTCGCATGCTCCTGCGCCTAACGAATCAGAAAGAAGGCATCGACGCAACCGCGGAGGGGCCCAGGGTTGAGCTCGCAACGAGGCTCATCACACGGGATTCGACCAGCTTCCCCCGAGCTCACGCGGACACGTAACTGAACAAGCCTTGCGGGCCGTTGGCATCGGACCCGGCTCCTGCGCCCGACTTTCGGGTTATGGGTTCTCTCAGTGGGCCAGGGCTGGTTCCGTGAGCTGGAGTTTTTCCGCCTCGGTGGGCACGAAGCCAGCTTTGAGTTCGGTTTGGAGCTTGTCTGTGTCGAGCGCGTGCTGCCACTTGGCGATGGCGACGCACGAGACGATGTTGGCCACGGTGCTGGTGAGGGCGCGGGCTTCGCTCATGAAGCGGTCGATGCCGACGATGAGGGCCACGCCGGCAACCGGCAGCGTGGGCATGATCGTAAGGGTCGCGACGAGGGCGACGAAGCCGCTGCCGGTGACGCCCGCTGCACCCTTGGAGGTCAGGAGCATCATTCCGAGCATGAGGAGGATCTGGCCCCAGCTGAGGTGGATGTCGCAGGCCTGGGCGATGAACATCGAGGAGAGCGTGAGGTAGACCGCGGTGCCGGTGAGGTTGAAGGAGTAGCCGGTCGGGACCACGAGGCCGACCACGCCGCGGTCGCAGCCGAGGCGTTCAAGCTTGGAGAGCAGGCGCGGAAGGACGGGTTCGCTGGAGGATGTGGCGAGGACGATGAGAAACTCGTCGCGGAAGTAGCGCAGGATCCGCCAGAGGCTGAAGCCGGTGAGCTTCGCGAGGATGCCGAGGGCGAGGACCACGAAAATGATGCACGCGGCGTAGAAGGCGAGGATCAACATTCCGAGGTTGCCGATCGAGTGGGCTCCATACTTGCCCACTGTGAACGCCATGGCGCCGAACGCCCCGATGGGGGCGACCTTCATGAGGTAGCCGAACACGATGAACAGCAGTTTGTTGAAGCCGTTGACCACGTTCAGGGCCAGTTGCCCGGGCGCACCGAGCTTGCTGAAGGCGAAGCCGCAAAGCAGCGCGATGACGAGCACGGGCAGGACTTCGCCGTCGGCAAAAGCTCCGACGAAGGTCGTGGGGATGATGCTCAGCAGGAAGTCCGCCGGGTTGCTGCTGGGCAGCTGGCTTGTGTACTTCGAGGCGACCGAGGTATCGAGGTGGGCCGGGCTGATGTGCATGCCCACACCCGGCTGGAAAAGGATGACCGCGCCCAGGCCGATTGCCAGGGCCACTCCTGTAAGCACGTAGAACAAGCCCAGCGAACGGATCAGGGTCGGGCCGACCTTCTTGGTGTCGGTCAGGGAGGTGATGCCGCTGACTATGGTGCAGAAGACGATCGGCGCGATCATGAACTTCACGAGCTTCACGAATCCGTCGCCGAGCGGCTTGAGGGAGGAACCGAGGTCGGGCCACAGCGCGCCGACGAGGATGCCGAGCGCGACGCCGATGAGTACCTGGACATAGAGGTGTCCGAGAATGGATTTGATCTTCATTGAACAACTTCCTGGGTGAATGCCGCATCTAATGCTGGCAGGGGCGAATTGAAGGGACTAGGCCGTCTGTGGCACAGGCTGCGCGACGTCGATGTCGGCGACGGCGAGATGGCGGGCCGCCCTGTGGAGGACGACCTCGCTGACGAAACCGTTGCCGTCCGTGACGACCTCCGTGGTGATGACACCGGCAGGCGTTCCGATGCGCAGAAGCCGGCGCCCTTGGTGAGCGCTGTCTGCCGGACGCAGCGCTTTGGCCACCACCGATCCCGGCAAGGCAGCAGCGAGGGAGACAGCGACGGCGGACGTCAGGCCGATGGCGGGGTGGGGCGCGAGCATGGAGAGCATCCGCACCCGCAGATCGTGGCTGTCCGCCGCGATCCGCGTTCCGTCGGCCGCGACGTAGTCGCCCGGCGCTGCCACGACGCCGACCTTCGGCACAGCATTCTGCGGAGGATCTTCAGGTTTCCTCAACCCCATCGTCAGGCCCGCCGACGCGCGGGCTGCCACGAGCGTAGGCAGGTGCTCGGACAGATTGCCGGTCATCGACGACAGGTCGATGCCAGCCTCGTCAGCCGGAATCAGCACCGCCGGCGCCCCGGCGTCAACCAGGCTCGCCGTAAGAATAAGCCCGTCAGCAGCGATTTTGTCGGTCACGGTTCCCGTCGGCAGGACCGCGCCCGTCGTCCGCCCCCACGGGGCATGGAACGAGAGGCTGACGGGAACGCCCAGCGCGCTGCTGCCCGGAACACCGGCCAGGCCCGACGTCGGGATGCGGCCGCCCGGGGTCGCGACCGTGCCGCTCAGCACGGCTCCCGTGTTGAGGTTGCGCATGCTGACCCGTGTTGTTCCCGCCCGGGGAGGAACGACACCCGACTGGACGGCGTACAGGGCGATCGCGGTGGCGCAGTTTCCGCAATTGGAACCGAGTTCCACGGTGGGATCACCGATCCCGACCTGGGCAAAGAGGTAGTCGAGGTCCGCCGGTCCCTCGGGGGTGGCGCGGATGACCGCTGCCTTCGACGTCGTTGAGGTGCCGCCGCCGACGCCGTCGAGCTGGCGGGCATCCGCTGCGCCGAAGGCATCGGCCAGCAGGTTGCGGATCTCTTCGCGGCTCCCGGCGTGAGGTGCCACGTCTTCGGCGTCGAAGAGCCAGCACTTGCTCGTGCCGCCCCGGTACCAATGACCGCGGAGTTGCATGGTCTTCTTCCTTCACGTGTCGTGGTCGCGCCTCGCGGCGCCTGCTCCTTCTACGATCCACTCCCCCGACACTTCAGCACAATCACAGGATTCTCGACTCCCCTTTACTTTTGCTAAACTCGATGCATGGCCGACCTTGACCTGCACAGGCTCCATCTGCTCCGTGAAGTAAGCCGTTCCGGCTCCTTGACGTCCGCCGCGACGGCCCTCTCCTTCACGACGTCAGCCGTCTCCCAGCAGATCGCGAAGCTTGAACACGAAGTCGGGGTCGCCCTGATCGATCGCCATCCAAGGGGCGTCGTGCTCACCGATGCAGGTCAGGCCCTCCTCCGATATGCGGACGACATCGACAGGACAATCGAGGCTGCCCGGGCCGAGATGGGCGAGTTCGCCGGGTTGCGGCGAGGCCAATTGCGAATGGGGACGTTCCCCACCGTCGGCGCTTCCCTCATGCCTGACGTCGTGCTCGCCTTCCGCGCGCGCCATCCGGAGGTCGCCGTCACGGTGGTCAGCGCGCGTCGCGACGGCCTGCTCGAACGGCTGCGGCGCAGGGACATCGAGCTCACGCTGCTGTGGGACTACCCATGGGAGCGCATCGAGGACGAGGACCTGAACGTCGTTCGGCTCATGAATGATCCGACCATGCTGCTCGTACCGCGCGACCACCCTGTCGCGGCGCGTCGCGCCGTGCGGATCGACACGCTGAGAGACCAGGAGTGGATCGTCCGCGACGAACACCCCGTGGCCGACGTCCTCCGACGGGTCTGCCGCGATGCCGGTTTCGAACCGCGCATCGCCTTCGCGGCCAACGACTACCAAGAGACGCAGGGTATGGTCGCCGCGGGCATCGGCATCGCACTGGCCCCGCAGCTCGCCCTGAGTGCGCTCCGCCCAGACATCATCGCCGTTCCGCTCACCGGTTCCCCGACGCGGAGGATCCTCCTCGCCCACCTTGCCAACCGCAGGCTCAGCCCCGCCGGCCAGCAAGCCGGATCCGTATTCCGGTCAACGGCGAAACGTTTGCAAACCCCGTAAGGGCAGTACGCAGGCCCAGTTGGCAGTACCTAATCGGGTCCTGGCGAGTGTGTTCACGGCCATGGATCAGGCCGCGCCGGCGTTCGATTTTGACCGAAGATCTTAGGGACGACGAATGCGATCGTACTCGCTGACTGGAACATAGGTACGGCGGACGCCTCCGGGACGCGAGGGGCTTGAAACGTTGGACCGTCACTACGACACCCTCAAGCTACGCGCGCGTGAAAAGGCAACGAGCTCCAGCGGAGCCACTGCCAGCGATTTGGATGCTGTTGGTCAGCAACGGCTCCCCGTGCATTGGGGTGAATTCAGTTGCAGCTCTCCGGAACGTGCATCACCCGGGGGCCAGTCCACGGGCGATGCACGTCTCAGATGGCCGAAGACAGTTGTTGTCAGCGGGCCGCGGTGCCCTCCGTGTAGTCGTCGTCGCTTTGGACCCAGGAGAACAGTCTGCGGAGCTCGCGGCCGGTGGCCTCGATCGGGTGTGACTCGGCTTTCTTGCGCAAAGCTTCGAACTCCGGAGCGCCGGCATCCTGGTCATCGATGAAGCGCGTAGCGAATACGCCGTTCTTGATGTCGGCGAGAACGGCCTTCATGTTTTCTTTGACATTTGGTGTGATGATGCGTGGGCCGGAGAAATAGTCGCCGTACTCGGCGGTGTCGGAAACGCTCCAGCGCTGTTTGGCGATGCCGCCTTCGACCATCAGGTCAACGATCAGCTTGAGCTCGTGCAAGACCTCGAAGTACGCGATTTCTGGCTTGTAGCCCGCCTCGGTCAGGGTCTCGAAGCCGTATTGGATCAGTTGGGCCGTTCCGCCGCAAAGTACTACCTGTTCGCCGAAGAGATCAGTTTCGGTCTCTTCGGCGAACGTGGTTTCAATGACTCCCGCGCGGGCGCCGCCGATCGCTTTGGCGTATGAAAGGGCCAGATCACGGGCGTTGCCGGAAGCGTTTTGCTCGACTGCGATCAGGTCGGGCACACCGCGGCCGGCTTCGAATTCGCGGCGCACGATGTGTCCCGGGCCTTTTGGGGCGACTAGGGCGACGTCGACGTCGGATGGCGGCTTGATGTAGCCGTAGCGGATGTTGAAACCATGAGCGAAGAACAGGGCATCGCCGGCCTTCAGGTTCGGCGCAATATCTTCTGCGTAGACGAAGCGCTGGACCTGGTCTGGGACGAGGATCATGATGACGTCCGCCTCGGCGGTGGCGTCGGCCACAGTGAGGACCCTCAGTCCTTCCGCTTCAGCCTTGGATTTGGATCTGGAGCTTTCCTTGAGGCCGACGCGGACGTCCACTCCGGAGTCGCGAAGGCTCAAGGCGTGGGCGTGGCCCTGGGAACCGTAGCCAATGACGGCCACCTTGCGACCTTGGATGATTGAGAGGTCGGTGTCCTCGTCGTAGAACAATTTGGTCATGGTCGGCTTCCTACTGTGATTGTGGTCGGGGCGGGTCTGGCAGCTGGCGGGTATGGAGTTGGAGTCACTGGGTCCTTCGTGACTGACGTGTTCCGGTCGTATTCGCGTACGTAGTCGACGCAGAAACCGATCACCCGTTGTACCCAGATTTTGCCCATGTCCGTTGATGATTCGCTGAAGTCTCCGGTGACTCCGGTTGGGCAGATTTCGGAGAAGTCCCAGAAGATTTCTCCGGGGAGGTCGTTCGGAGGGATGAGGGCCTGGGTGTAACTGGATGGTTGCCACCCGCCGAGCTTTGTCAGTTCGGGAATGGGGAGGCGGTCAAGTCTGACTTCGTCGGGGAAGAGCTCCATCATGGCCGACATTTCCGGTTCCGCTCCGTGTCCGTAGACCTTGTCCGGGTTCTTGTAGGCGTCCCTCATCAGGGAATAGCCAAGACCCCACGGGTAAAGCCTTCCGACATGCGTACCGAACCGGTCCCGGAGAATATATGCTGCCTCCGCGGTGGCCCCGAGATTTCCGCCGTTGCCGTCCACCAACACGAGCCGTTTGAACCCGTGGCGGGCGAGCTCCGACCCGATGGAAACAACCACATCCGTCAACAATCCTTGAGGAAGGCTGATGGTCCCTGCGTAGCCTCGCAGGTTGTGTGAGTGGCCGTAGGGAATGGTCGGGGCAACAACGGCTCCGGTCGCGGAGGAGATTTGCCGCGCCACATAGTCGGCGATGAGCGCGTCTTCGTCCAACGGCAGGTGCGGGCCATGCTGTTCGATCGCTCCGATGGGCAGCAGGACCACAGGATTCTCTTTGGCCGCTTCAGCTGCCTCGGTCCAGCTCATGGCCCCGAGCAGGCGAGGTCCATCCGGGCTGGGGCGTTCCGCGACCAGGCGGGTGGGCGATGGAGGCCGTTGAGTCATTTGCCGTGTCCTTCCAGGAAGAAGCGCCGGTGTTCGAGGACGGGAACCACTCTTCGAACTTCCGCGAGCCGTTCTGCTGACAACAGGCGGGTAGCCAGTCCGGGCTGCGGTCCGGCGTCGGCTTTGACTACGCCGGCGGGGTCCACGATGACCGACCGGCCTATGCAGACGGGGCCGGTTTGTCCGGCTGCGGCGACATAGACGGTGTTTTCAATTGCCCGTGCCCGGATGAGGGTGGACCAGTGTTCTTCCTTCAGCGGCCCAGCAACCCAGGCTGCGGGTACCACTATGGCGTCCGCGCCGACGTCGACGAGCCTGCGGGCGGACTCCGGGAACCTGAGGTCGTAGCAGGTCATGAGCCCGAAGGTTGTGCCATCGATGGAGAACGTGGTTGGTTCGTCTAGTTCCCCGGCTTGTACTGAATCGGATTCCCTGTATCCGAAGGCGTCGTAGAGGTGGATCTTGCGGTAGGTAGCCTGCAGTACTCCGTCCGGATTCACCACCACCACGGTGTTGTGGACCTTCCGGGTGCCATGGATGCTTTCGGTCATGCCGGCCACCACCCACAGGCCGTTGCTCCGGGCGGCCTCCCGAAGAAAGCTGGCGAATTCACCGTCCAGGTCTTCGGAGTGGGGGTAGAGATCAACGGACGAATCGGGGTGGCTGTACATGGAGTTTTCCGGCAGGACAACCAGTTCGGATCCTTCGGACGCTGCTTCGGCGATGAGGGCTGCGATGTTTTTGCGGTTCTGGGCTTTGTCGGTGCCGGCGCTGAATTGCGCGACTGCTACTTTCGGGGACATGTTCATTCTTTCGGAGTAGGGGTTCGCTAGCGCAGGACTCGACGAAGGCCAACGAGCCGTTCCACGACGATCACGATGACGACGCTCAAGACGATCAGCATGGTCGAGACGGCCGCGAGGAGCGGGTCTGTCCGGGTTTGTACGTAGTCGAACATCGCGATAGGCAGCGTCTTGACCCTGCTGGAAACCAGGAACAGGCTCACGACGGCCTCGTCGAAGGTGAGCAGGAAGGCCAGGACAAATCCCGACAACACTCCGGGGAGTATCAGGGGCAGTGTCACCGTGCGAAAGACGACGGCGGGCGAGGCTCCCAGCGTTTGCGCGGCTTCTTCGCACCGTGCGTCCATAGTCGTCAGGCTCAGCAAGGTAGTCCGGATAACGTACGGAATGACCAGGCCAGCGTTGGCAAGAATGAGACCTTGGTACGTTCCCTTGAGCCCCAGAGGACTGAAGACGAGCAACAGGCCGAGCCCGACGACGATCGCGGGGACGAGCAGCGGTGCCAGGAAGATGCTTTCAACCGCCTGGCGCCCGCGGAACTTGCCGCGTGACAGGGCTACTGCGGCGGGTATGGAAACCGCGGCCGAAAGGGCTGACGAGCCGGTGGCGACTAAAACGCTGACTTGCAGGGCACTTGCGAAGCCTCCGCCGTTGGCGAACAGGGCCTGGTACCACTTCAGGCTCCATCCGCTGGGCGGGAACTGAAGGAAGTCGTCGGCGGAGAACGAAATAACGACAGTGATGATGATCGGGGCCAGCAGAAACAGGTACAGGAGTGTGACACCGAGGCGGACAGGCCACCGGCCAAGGACACGTGTTGTCATGAGGAACGGCTCCAATCCAAGCGGTTCATGATGCGCTGGTAGCCCACCAGCACGCCGGCAAAAAGGGCCATGAGGATGAAGGAAATAGCGGCAGCCAGCGGCCAGTTCAATGAGTTGACAGCCTGATCGAAGATCTCGGTGGCCATGGTAAATACTCTTCCGCCACCCACTAGTGCCGGGGTGACGAAGGAGCTGATGGTCAGGACGAACACCAGCAGGCATCCTGTGAGGATCCCGGGCAAGGTGAGGGGCAGGACCACGCGGAAGAAGGTGCGGGCAGGACTTCCTCCCAACGTCGCCGAGGCCTCCATTGTCGTGTCGTTGAGCCTGGATGAACCGGTGACAACGCTGAGGATCATGTAGGGCATGAGGATCTCGACCAGGGCGATGATGACCCCTACCTCGTTGTTCGCGAGCTTGATCGGTTCGGAGATAAAACCGGTTCCCAAAAGTACTTCATTGACGATGCCTTGGTCCCCGAGGATGGCCATCCAGCCGAAGGTACGGACCACTGCGCTGGTCAGGAGCGGAGCCAGGGCAAGCACCAGAAGAGCGCTCTTCCACCGGGATGGTGTGCGGAGAAGAAAGAGCGCGAGCGGGAATCCGAGGATGAAGGCGCCGGCTGTCACCGCGACGCCAAGGTACAGGGTTCGTCCGATCAGGCCCAGGTTGAAGGTGCTGTGAAAGAACCCGGCGTAGGAATCAAACGCGAAGCCGTCATGGATGATGCCCCCGGCCTCGGACTGGTTGAAGGACATTCTCAGCAGCCACGCGAGCGGGACCCCGAAGATGACACCGATGAGAAGTAGGCCGGGAGCGAGCTTCAAGGTTGTTGACCAGATTGGGGCCAGCCCGCGGGAGGCCTTTCCCTGCGCAGCCTCGACGGGCCGGTTCAGTTCCTTAGTGGACATGGTCTGCAGCCACTCCGAGGTGCGGGGACAGGGCCCGGTTGGCGATAGTCACGTCCGGGAGGGGAGTTCCTTCGTCCAGCTTGCGGATGAGCATGTTCTCATTGGCATCGGATTCGAGCGCCTCGTCGATGATGATTTCGGCATCCGATGCAGGGAGTGCGAGGACTCCGTTGTCGTCAGCGAGGATGATGTCGCCAGCGCAGACTGCCACGCCGCCGATGCTGACCGGAATGTTAACCCCGCCTTGGTTCACGCCGAGCAACTTCGTCGTGAGCACGCTCGTTCCTCGTGCGAAGACTGGGAGGCCGATGCGGGTAACTTCGTTGAGATCAGTCATAACACCGTCAATAACGATGGCGGCCCCTCCCGCGACTTTGACCGCATGGGCGACGACCTCCCCGACCGGTGCGTGTCGGCGGTCTCCGCCTGTGGAGACGACCAGGACGTCGCCTGGTTCAAGGAGGGCTACTGCCCTGTGCATGAGGGATGAATCCAGCCCGGGGATCTGGACAGTTACTGCCCGCCCCAGAATCTTGCTGCCGGGAAGGTGCGATCGGATTTCAGGTTCCACGAAACCGCGTTCGTGGAAGTGGCCAAGGGTCGGGTAACTGACTCGCGTCAATTTGGACTTCAGCTCGGGGGTGATCTGCGCGCCATTCGGGCGTTCGATGATTGGCATGAGGGCTTCCTCGTTCTGTTTTGGGGGCCGTCAGGCGGCGATGAAGTGGACGTTGTCCGTGGCTGCCGTGACCGCAGCCTCCGAACCGACTGCGAGGGTCGGCGAACCGTCTGCCCGCATCTGGACCTTCAGGAGGTTCTGTCCGGTCTGGATTTCATACTGGATGGTGTCGCCAAAATAGGTTGCCGAACGCACATCACCCCTGATCCCGTCGGGAGAATCCGAGGCACTGCGTGCCTTCAGCTGGTGGGGCCGGATCATCGCCGTCGAAGTGCCGGCTGGCTCTCCAGAGATGCGGGGGACGCTCAGATGGCCAGCCCCGGGCACCTCAATCAGGTGCCGTCCGGCACTCCCGGATACGCGGACCTTGTCGATCAGGTTGGCTTGGCCCACGAACTCGGCGACGAAACGGGTAGCGGGACGTTCGAAGATGTCACTCGGCGTGCCGAACTGTTCCAGAACGCCCTCGGACATGACAGCGATCTTGTCCGCCATCGTCAGCGCCTCGTCCTGGTCGTGGGTCACGAAAACCGATGTGATGCCCATCTTGCGTTGAATGCTCCGGATCTCTGTGCGCATGGCGTCCCGGAGCTTCGCATCAAGGTTGGACAACGGCTCATCCATCAGGAACAGTTGGGGATTTACAACTATTGCCCGGGCCAACGCGACACGTTGTTGCTGCCCGCCGGACAGTGCGGTCACCCTCCTGTCCGCCAAATGTCCCAGCCTGACCAAGTCGAGCACGTTCTGCACCCTAACGGCGATTTCCGTTTTCGGAACACGTCGCATCTTCAGCCCATAGGCCACGTTCGACTTCACATCCAGATGCGGAAACAGTGCATAGCTTTGAAACACCATGCCGATGGAACCTTTGTGCACCGGCGCTCTGGTGATGTCCTTGCCCTGTACGTGAACGGAACCCGAAGTCGGCTCAATAAGCCCGGCAATCATGCGCAGGGTTGTCGTCTTGCCGCACCCGGACGGTCCAAGGAGAGCGAGGAAGTCGCCCTCATCGACTTTGAGCGAAACGCTGTCGACGGCGGCCACGGGGGTGTTCTTGTACTTCTTTGTCAGAGCACTGATGCTCAGGTAACCTGCCCGCGTGTCAGGGCTTGCGGAAGTCATTATTACTTGGCCCCCACAACTTCGGTCTTGAGCCGGGTTGCCCAGGAATCGCGCTGCTTGACGACGACATCCCAGTCAAGGGGAATGACGCGGGAGGATTTGGCAGGGTCAGCGGCCGGAATCTTCGAAAGGAGTTCGGCCGAGAGCTGGACCTTTGTGTTGGTCGGGGCATAGGCCATGAGCTTGGCAAAGCTGCCCTGGGCTTCGGTGCCAAGAGCGTAGTTGATGAAAGCAGCCGCGGCCTTGGGATTCGGCGACCCTTTCACCTGATTGAGGGTGTTGACCTGCAGGACGGTCCCTTCCTTAGGCAGGACGGCTTTCATGGCGCCGTTGGACTGGTCGGCGAAGAGCTGCGAGCGGGCATTCCAGCCCACACCGTAGGACGCGCTCCCGTTCTGAACCATGGTGTATGGGTCAGGCTGTGGATTCCACGTCTCCACGCGGGATGAAAGTTTGGCCAGCTTGGCAATTCCCTGATCGACCGACTTCTTGTAGTCGCCGCCCTCCATCTGGGTCGTGATGACGGTGAGCCCCACCGTGCTGGTCAAATCAGGCGGTCCGATGATGGCGGTCTTGCCGTTGGCCGCCGGGTCTTCCCAGAGAGCGTTCCACGACTCGGGTGCGCTCTTCACCGCCTTGCTGTTGTACATCAGCGCGACGATGTCGAACGTGACCCCGGCACCGAAGTCTCCGTTGATGCGGGCCTTCGGATCGAGGTCTTTCAGGTTGGGAACGGCTGCCGGATCCAGCGCTTGGAAGATCCCTTCGGCGTTGGCCGTGCGTGCGACCGCCAGATCCAAAAGCGATACATCGACGCTGGGGTTGTTCTTATCGGCCCTTAGCGCCGCGAGTGATTCGGCGCTGGTGCGGGCCTGAACGAATGAGATCTTCAGATTCGGGTGAAGCTTCTCAAATGGCTCAACCACGGACTTGACGTAGTTGTCCTGGAAGACACCCGGGTAAATGCTGAACACCAGCTCACCGGAGACGTCGTCTCCGTTCGCCGGCTGGGTGGAAGCTGATCCGCCGCAGGCCGTGAGAGCCAGGGCTGGCAGCGCGAGCAAAGCGGCGCCCTTGAAGAGACGCCATCTGAGTGAAGTCAATTTGTGCTCCTGTGGGTAAATGTTGCATTGACTGGAACTGCCCGAAATAGTGGGGTTTTGTGGAACTTATTGTGGAACTGTGGATAGCTGTGTGTCAAGGGTTACATCCTTGTGTGACGTCAGCCATGTTCAGGCGCACGCCAGTCACCACTCAAATGCGGTAGTCGCTTCGCATTTCTTCCAGCGGAAATAAGGGAATCAGCGGGCGGCGATGGAGTGCGGGCCAACCGTCCGCACGCTGCCCGCGGAGCCAGGGTCCCTGATCGCGGCGTTGCCGAATCCCCCGCAGAAGCTGTCCAAAGTCCACTCAATCGGTCATTAGTAGTCAAAACTTTGCCGCTTCGGGCTTGCAGGACACGATTGCTATGGACATACTGAATGACATGAACCCACGGAAACCCTCAGAAACGGGCAATGATGCTAGTTGCTGAAAGACATCGTCGGATCGTGTACAAACTCCATGGCACGGGAGTAGTTAGCACGGAGGATCTCGCCCAGTCGTTGTCTGTCTCGCACGAGACGATTCGTCGGGATCTTGCAGTGTTGGAGAAACGTGGCCTCCTGTCCCGAGTCCACGGGGGCGCGACATCTCCCCTCCCACTGCCGCCAGGGGAAGAACCGCCGTTTGCGGAGCGTGCCAATGTGGCAAGCGAGGCGAAGGAAAGAATTGGCCAAGCGGCTGCCTCGTTGCTGGAGCCGGGGCAGTTCGTAGTCCTGGATGTCGGAACAACCGCGCTTAGCGTGGCGAGGGCAATCCCGAGTGATTTTCGCGGCACGGTAGCGACCAATTCGCTGCTTGTGGCCATCGAACTTTCGAACCATCCGAACGTGGTGGTCCACGTGGCCGGGGGTAGGCTCCGAGGCGGGGATATGGCGCTGTCCAACTCCAACGCCCAAAACTTCTTTAGGGACCTGCACCCGGACATCGCATTCCTTGGATCCGGTGGAATCGATGCAGCGGCAGGACTAACCGACTACTACCTTGAGGAAGCAGCGGCCCGGAAAGTCATCATTCAAAACTCCGCCGTTTCGTATGTCTTGGCGGACTCATCAAAATTCGGACGGGTAGCACGTCATCGAGTCGCCGGGCTCCAGGAGCTCACCGGGCTCATCACCGACTCCGAACCACCAAGCGCTATCCGTGAAGCACTCGAAAAAGGCGGCGGCGTGACAATCATCGCGTAGCTCGCCACCCCCTGCACGTCCGCGCCGCGTCACGCCGAGCAGGTTTTCGACGCCGCCAACGGACTGCGAGCCCGGGATTCCGGGGTTTCGGAGCAGTGTGGGCGCCAAAAGGGTGCGTGGCGTGACGCGGTGCCGAGTGCTATTGCAGGATGGCGTCGGCTTCGACTTCGACTAGGAGGTCGTCGGCCGCCAGGGCGCCGACTTCGACGACGGCGGTCACGGGACGGATGTCGCCGAAGATTTCACCGTGGACGGCGCCAACGGCGTCGAAATCTGCAATGTTGGTGAGGTAGACGCGGGTGCGTACGACGTCCGCGAATGATCCGCCCGCCTGGATGAGGGCGGTCTCGATGCGGTTGAAGATTTCGCGTGCCTGGGCGGCTGCATCGTTTCCGCCGACTGCGCCGTTACTGGAGCCGGCGGTGGTTCCTGCCACGACGATCTGGTTTCCGACGCGGACCGCGCGGGAGTAGCCGAGGATCGGTTCGCGGGCGGATCCGGATGAGATGTTCTGGCGCTCGTTCAAGGGTTCTCCTGATTGTAGGTTTTGCCCGGCTGGTGCAGGGCATGGTCCGGCAGCGCCCCAACAGGGGGCGCGGCCGGCGGTGCTGGTGACTATTTGGCGAGGCCGATGGTGACGGCGCCGGCGTTCCAGTTGATCTGGCCGAGCATGCTGGACGGGACGCGGAAAACACGGCCCGGTGCTGCGGGCCACCAAAGCCGCTTTCGGGCGATGACTTCGCCGTTTTGGCGCAGGACCACTTCGGGGAACGGGACGTAGGTATCGCTCCAGAGCAGAAGCCGACGGCGGGGCGGCGCCGGATCGTGTTGGCGCAACAAGGCGGGCGCCACCCACCTGAACGGAGCGTCCGCCGTCAGACTTAGCGGTGCACCGGCCGGCCGATCTCCCCGGAGGTAGTTGACAACGTGCCCGGCTACGGCAGCGCCGTCGAGGGCCGCCACGTCGGCGGTGTCCACGGGATGCAGCATGTTGCCGATGGCGAAAATGCCGGGCTTGGTGGTACGCAGGGCGGCGTCCACCAGTGGTGACTTGCTGATCGGATCGATGTCGACGTCGGCCGCACGGGCGAGTTCATTGTCCGGGATCCAGTCGCCGGTGAGGATGACGGTGTCGCAGTCGACGATCCTTCGTTGACCGGTGTCGATGTTCTCGATCTCCACACCTTGTACGTTCGGCTTTCCGATGATCCGTGTGACCCTTGTGCGTGTGGCCACTTTGGTGCCGAAGAACAGTTTTCCGGGTCCGCTGAATAGCCGGTAGGCATCCGCTTTCGGGTATTCGGTGGTCATCAGTACCGTCTTGCACTTGGCGTGTTTCAAGGTCATCGCTGCCGACCAGCTGACCAGCTCGGCGCCGACGATAACAGCCCGTTTGCCGACCTTGCCGTGCTTGAGGTGGATGATGTTCTGCAGGTGTCCGGTGGTGTAAACGCCTTTGCCACGGTCACCTGGAATGAGCCGGGCGGGACGGGGCCGCTCCCTGGCACCGGTAGCGAGAATGATCACCTTCGCATCGACGCGCATTCGCCCTTCGGGCATCGTGACGTTGACGGAACGCCCTCCTGCCCAGTCGGTGACCATGGCGTTGGTGAGGATCCTCGCACCGGCGGCGGTCGCCTGCTCACGCAGAATACGGGCGTATTTGGGCCCGTCGATGAATTTGGCCATGTCACGGATTCCGTAGCCGGGATGGTCGCTGTGCCGAGGGATGCCGCCAGCGACGCTTTCCCGTTCAAGGACGAGGACTTCGCCGCTCACGCGGGGAGCCAATTCGGCTGCGGCGCGGAGCCCGGACGGCCCGGCGCCGATGATCAGGACGGTCGGGGTCAGGACCGTGTCGTTGGTGCTCACTTGATGACCTCCACGCTGGCAACTTTTGCTTTCGGATTAATGGGGACGTTGGCGCTCTCGCCGCGGGATTCGAGAAGCTCGCTTACTTCCGCGCCGCAGAAGAATCCCTGGCACCGGCCGTTCTGGGCGCGGGTCCGGCGGCGCAGCCCGTCCAGTGTGCACGGCGGGATAGGGGAACTGAACGTGTCGCGGATTTCACCGGCGGTGACACGTTCGCAGAAGCATACGATCTTCCCGTACGCGGGATCTTCCGCGATCCTCGCCGCATCCTGGTAAGGGCGGAGGAAGGCTTCGCCGATGTTGGGCATGTGTGGTGGTTCGGGCAGGTTGTCGCGTTTCACAAGCTCAATGGCGCCCGATGCGCTGAGGAGTTCGTCGACGTACTCGGCCACGGCGATGCCGGAGGTCAGGCCAGTGGAGCGGATGCCGCCGGCGATCACGTACTGCTGTTCCGTGTCGACCTCGATGAGGTAGTCGGGGTAATCGCTGGCTGCGCGTAGTCCGGCATAAGTGGCCGTTACCTCTTCTTCCAGGAGTTTGGGCATGATCTTCTCGCCCTTGCCCCTCAGGAAGGCGAAGCCGCCCTCGGACGTTCCCGTGTCGGTGCGGTCGGTGAGGTCTTCGGCGGTGGGGCCTAGCATCACGTTGCCGTAAATGGTGGGGCTGACGAGCACGCCCTTGCCCAATGCTGTCGGCACCGGCAGGACGATTTTGTCCACGAGCGGCCGTGCCTGCTTGTCGTACACCAACAGCTCACCGCGTCGGGGGGTCAGGTGGATCCGGTCATAGCCGAAGAGCTGGTCGATCGTGTCCCCGCCCAGCCCGGCGGCGTTGATCACCCAGCGGGCGCTGATCCGGTCGATGCTTGTGTAAAGGTGCGTGACGCCCTCGACCCTGTCGATGCTGGAAACCCTGCGTCGGAGCAGGAGTTCCGTCCCCCGCTGCACAGCGTCAGTCGCCAGGGCAAGGTTGGTCGTCCAGGTGCAGATGATGGACTCGTCCGGGACGGAAAGCCCGGCCAGGGCGCCCTCGCCCAGGTGCGGCAGGAGCCGGTAGATTTCCGCAGCGTCGATGATTTCGGTCTTGGCATATCCGTTTTGCTCGGCCTTGACCTTCAGGCCTGGCAGGGCGTCGCGCTGCTCGTCATCCCACGCCACAAGGATGGCACCGGTGTGCTCGACCGGAATTCCCGTCTGCTTGGCGTACTCGGAAAGCAAGTGGTACCCCTCGTGCACCATCTTCGACTCAAGGGTTCCGGGCTTGGCGTCGAATCCTGTGTGCAGGATCGCGGTGTTGGCCTTGCTCGTCCCGTCCCCTACGTCGTCGCGCGCGTCCACGAGCGCGACGCTGAGCCGGTACCCGGACAGTTTCCGCGCGATGGCTGAGCCCACAATGCCGGCACCGATCACGGCGATATCGTAGGTTTTGTTCTGGGTGTTGCTCATTCGGGTGTTCTCCTTCGTCACCGGGTTGCCTCGACGGCGGTTGCCCACCGCGCTCGGAACTCGGCTGCTTGGTCTGCCGACCACTTCGGTTCATAGACAGTGCTGGGGCTCCAGGGAACGACGGCGTCCTGGAGTGGGAGGGATGGTTCAAGCGCCACTCTGGCCAGGGCAGCCGCGCCCAAGGGCGTAGCGTGCTGGGAGGGGTAGACGTCGATCTCTATCTGCATGAGATCGGCGACGGCCTGCATCAGAACACGGCTTTGCGTCAGCCCGCCGTCGGCCCGCAGGCGCTGGAGTGGATGACCGATGTCTGAAGCGACAAGTAAGCCCAGCTCGGCGACCTGCGCGGCGATACCCTGCAGGACGGCAAGCACGATGTGTTCCGGCCCGGTGGACAGGGTCATTCCCGTGAGGGAGGCTTTGGCTTCCGGACTCCACCATGGTGCGGCCAGGCCCGCGAAAGCAGGGACGCTGAGCACGCCGCCGGAGTCTGCGGCAGCTACGATGTCGAGCTCTGAAGCTGACTTGATGAAGCCCATTCCTTGGAGCCACCTGACGGCGGACGCGGCCGTGTACACCTGCCCGTCAAAGCAATAAGTGGGTTTGTCTTTGACAGTCCAGGCGACCGACGCGGCGAGCCCGGCCGACGAGCGTGTTGCCGACGTTCCGGTGTTGGCCAGCAAGAACGCCCCCGTGCCGAAGGTGCACTTCGCTTCGCCGGCTTCGAGGCAATTCTCGGCCAGGAGTGCCGCCTGCTGATCCACAATCAGGCCGCCGACGGCCATGAGGCCTCCGAAGGCGGTCGTTGAGCCCGCGATCGCGTCGGACGGCAGAATCCTGGGGAGCTTTTCGTCGCCCAGTTCGAACAGGTCCAGCAGTTCGGGGTCCCAGTCCCTGCTGTCCAGACTGGTCGTCAGCGACCGGCTGGCTGTGCTGACGTCCGTGACAAATTCACCGGTCAGATGGTGGGTGAGCCAGCTGTCGGAGGTGGTCACTACACCGTCCCGGGTGACGTTCTTCCTGATCCACGCCTGTTTGGGGGCGGAGAAGTACGGGTCGAGGACGAGTCCGGTGCGGCTTGCGAATTCATCCCGATGGTCTGCGAGGCCGGCGCAGATGCTTTCGGCGCGCCGGTCCTGCCAAACGATCATGTTCGATAGTGGCTTGCCGCTCGCCGGGTCCCAGGCCAGGACAGTTTCTCCTTGGTTCGCGATGGTGACGATATCGATCAATGCACCGGACTGGGCGACGGCGGCCCTTCCGGTTTGAAGGACGGAGTCGAGCAGTTCCTGCGGGTCCTGTTCGACGCCGCTGCCGGGCAGGTAGTGCGGCCGGACTGATTGTTCGGCCAGGCCCAGGACTTTGCCGTCTTCAGACACGACGACGGCTTTGGTTCCGGACGTGCCCTGGTCGATGGATAGAACGGTGGTCACTTGCCCTGCGTCCTTTCGGAATGTTTGGCGTCGGCGTCGAGCTCGGCATCGATCGAGTGCAGATCGGGCATCGCGAGTCCGGAAGGACCTCCGCGTCGGACGAGCAGGAAGACCAGGTACACAGCGCCGATTGCCACCATGATGGCAACGTACAACCAGGAGTTGATGAAGGATGAATCTCTGAAAACAGAGAGCATGAAGATCAGCCACGCGGCCGCAAGGATGATGACTGGTACCTCGAACTTGCCCAAGGTGAATCCCTTGCTCGCGGGAAGGCTCTTGCGCTTGACGATATACAGAAGAACCGTAGCCGCATAGATTACCGCGGGCAGCAGGGTAGCGGCACCGAAGAGGCTGAAGAGCGCGTCGGTCTGGAAGGCGAAGAGGCCGAGGATCAGCTCCCCAAGGACGAACATGAGTCCGGTTGCCGCGGTGGGGGTTCCGAAGCGCGGGGACACTTTGCGCCACACGGCGTGGCCCGGGAAGCGATCGTCGCGGGACATTGCCCACACGAGCCGGACTCCGGTCATGAGAATCACCATGCCGCAGGCAAAGATTGCAATGACGACCATCACCAGCAGCGCGGTGCCTACGACCGGTCCGAGAACACGGTTGATGACGTCGGCAACGGGAGTTCCGGACCCGGCCAGGGTTACGGGATCGCCGGCCAGCATGGTAATGGCCAGGAGGAAGAGGAAGCCCAGGATGCCGGAAGCGAGGACGGCTTGCCACATGGCGCGGGGCACCACCCTGGCAGGGTCTTTGGTTTCTTCGGCGAGGTTGGCGGCGGATTCGAATCCCACGATCGTGAACGCGCCCAACAAAGTCCCCATCATCCAAGGACCGACGTGGAGCAAGGAACCGACGCTGAAGTAATCCTGCGCCGGGAGGGAACCTGTGGAGAACAGATTGCCCAGGTTCAGTTCCTTGGCCACTGCGCCGACGACGATGAGAAGTACGACGAGCAGGATCATGCCGATGAGCTCGGCCGAGACGGCGAAGTTGTTCACCCGTTCCGTCCAGCGCGTGGAAAACGCAACCAACAGGGCCTGCAGGGCCAGCACAATGCTGGTGATCAGCCAGGCGTTCGCTGGGGTTCCCTCGTAGCCAAGGAGAACAGGCAGCACCGTTGAAGCGATGGTGTAGTCGACGGCGACCACCACGATGGCGAGGAACGTGAAGGAGATCCAGCCCATGATCCAGCCCAGCACCGGGTTGGCCAGGCGCGACATCCATTGGTAGGAGTAGCCGGTCACCGGGATGCGGGCGGCCAACGAGCCGAAGATCAGCGCGACCATGAGTTGCCCGACCGTGACGATCGGCCAGGTCCAGATGCCGGCAGGCCCGGAGCTGTTGAGGACCGCGCCATAGGTAGTGAAGATGCCCGTGGCTATGGAAACGAACGCGAAAGCTACAGCAAAAGAGGCGAATTTGCCCGTTCCGCGCTTCAGTTCCTGCTTGTAGCCGTACTCTTCAACGTCTGTGTCCGTGCCGGGCACGATACTGTCTGCCGGTAGGGGGTTGTGTGTCATTGGAGCGAATGTCCTTCGATGAGTGCCCGTCGGAGCGTCGTTGCTGGGTCAGGCCGGGCGGGGTGTTGGTTCGTTGGAATTTGGTTGTTCCGTGGTGCCTCATGTTCATGGCGACATGACAGCGGCCGGGTACGGCCTACGGGGCGGGGGGAGCCACGTGCGTTGGAATCGCATCCACCCATTTTGTGGATTTATGAGGATTCATAAGGAAAAGTATGGATCTGCAAGACCAGAACGTCAAGAGACAATTGTTGCGAGTGTCACAATCACCCAGGTTTTCCTTGGTTTTACGGGGATCCACAGCGAAACATTGACTAACATGTGTCCACATAATTCCACGATCTGCCTCAGGATCCCTGGCTGAGAGCGAACCCACAAAACCCAACGGGCTTACCGTTGCTCCAAGTCGTAGAGTGCCGGGCGGCTTAAATGCTGATACCCCGCACTTTCGTGCGGGGTATGTTCACAGCGGGCCCCTGCCGGGCAGGATTGTGCGGGTCAAACGTCGCCGCCTGGTCCGCAGGAACTAGGGGGACGCCTCGCTCGGGGCGCCACCTTGGAGGACTTCAATACCGGCGTCCTTCAGGGACTTGATTCGGGGACTAGTGGCCTTGCCGTCGGTAATGACTCCCGTTAGTTCGTCGAGATCGCAGACGTGGCGGACAGCGACGCGTCCGAGCTTGTCACCGACTGCCAGAGCGTAGGCTTTGGCGGACTTTTCTATCATAAGTTGCTTGATTGCCACGTCCTCGGATGAGTAGTCGGTGAGGCCCGCCCGTACGTCCACTCCCCCAGCGCCAAGGAATGCCCAGTTCGCGTTGAAGCTTCGGACTTGCGCAAGGGCGTCCGGGCCGTATGTTGTCATCTCTCCCGCTCGGACACGACCGCCAAGCACATATAGTTCGATCTGTGGACGGTCGCTCAGGATGGATCCCACCACCAGGCTATTGGTGATGACAATGCCATGGAACGTTGGCGAGAGTGCCCTCGCCGCTGCTTCCACGGTGGTTCCGACATCGAGGAAGATGGTGTCGGCGTCGCCGACCAGCGCAGCAGCCGCGGCCCCGATCTCGCCCTTCTCCTGAGGGTTTTCCATTGAGCGGTTGGCCCTGTCGGGTTCGCTCTCCGTCACTTTGACAGGAGGCATCGCTCCGCCATGGATGCGCTTGAGCTCCCCAGACCTCTCCAAAGCCATAAGGTCCCTGCGCACGGTTTCGCCCGAGACAGACATCATGGCTGCAATGTCGGCGGGCCTGAGGAAATCCCCTTCGCTGACGAGTTCCAGGATTCTTCGGCGCCTGACCTCGGGGGGCTGCTTCATTGGACCAACCATCGCCTTCAGTGCCCTCTACTAGTCGGCTCCTGCGCGGTTTGACCGGTGTGCCGATGCGTCGACTGGACATCTTCGTCTAGCGGAAGCACCGATGCAGGATGCAATTCTGTGTGTATCATACGAATTTGCAACAATTTCCACAACTTGCCAACCGAGCGGGGTTCCGAGGAGTTCGAGCGCGACAGGACCACGCCCGGTCACCCCGGGCTTCACGCCGACCGACCCCTTGCGACCGACAAGACTGGTCGCCAACGCCGACTCCTCGCCCGAGTCGGCAACCTCGTCCCAGACAGGAACATTGCACGATCCGGCCGCTCCGGTCGCAGCTACTTCCGTGGTGACAATGCACCATTCACCCAGCCCGCTCAATCCGCGGACTTCCCCAAGGCGGATGCGCCTTCATCTGCTGACAACCCGGCACAAAATCAGCGATCTGCACTGCCGTCGCCCCCGGGGCCGTCCGAACCCTCCCGATGAACGCCACAACGGTGACACTAGAACAAAACCCCTTAGTGCGTGAAAAAGCACCAATCCACCGTCATCACCGCAGGTCAGCAATGCGGCGCCTTCGTTCCTGGGCGCGCCGTGGTGCGCGAAGATTTGGCAGCGGCTGGTCTGTGGTCGTTGCTCGCCTACGTGGCGCACACTGAAAGGGTCCGTCGTGGTCGACCCCGATTGCTCTGTAGTGCCGCTGAGCCTGTAGGTCAGCATGGTGGTGGATGGGCTCCACGGGAACCGTGGATTGTTGCCTTCGAGCACGAGCGTCAGACTTACCTTTTCTCCCTGCCCTCCCCGCGACGGACATCAGTGATGGTCCTGTTTGATATGGAGGAGGAAGTAGCCATGGAAGTCGTCCATGTCCGTTGTGCCGGGCTCGACATCTCCAAGAGGGACGCAAAGGTCTGTGTCCGGATCGCCGCGTCAGGGCGTCGCAAAACAACCGAGACAGTGACGACCTGGGCCTCGATGACCAACCAGATCCTCGCATTGCGAGAACACCTTGCCGCTGAGAGGGTCACCTGTGTGGTGATGGAAGCGACCGGAGACTACTGGAAGCCCTTCTACTACCTGCTCGAAGACCTGCCGGGCGTCGAGGTGATGTTGGTCAACGCCCGGCACGTGAAGAATCTTCCAGGCCGCAAAACCGATGTCTCCGACGCCACCTGGCTAGCTCAGCTCGGTGCGCACGGCCTGGTGCGCGGTTCGTTTGTTCCACCAGAGCCGATCCGTAGATTACGGGACCTGACCAGGGCCCGGACCGCGATCACCCGTGAACGAGGCCGTGAGATCCAGCGGCTCGAGAAACTCCTCGAAGACGCCGGGATCAAACTCTCCGCGGTGGCCTCCGACATCACCGGTGTTTCCGGACGGCTGATGCTCGAGTCCCTGATCGAGGGCCAGCGCGACCCCTCCGTCCTCGCGGAGCTGGCCAAGCGACGGCTGCGCTCGAAGATCCCGGAGCTGATCGAGGCGCTGACCGGCCAGTTCAGCGAGCACCACGCGTTCCTCGCCCAGGTGCATTTGGACCTGATCGACCGGCACTCGGCCGCGATCGAGGACATCACCGCGCGTATCCAAGCGGTGATCAAACCCTTTCAAGGATTCCGAGAGCTGATCACCACCATTCCCGGCATCAGCGTCTTGACCGCCGAGGTGATCATCGCCGAAATCGGAGGGGACATGTCCAGATTCCCCACACCCGGCCACCTTGCATCCTGGGCCGGCACGACCCCGGGCAGTAACGAGTCCGCTGGACGGGTCAAATCCACCAGGACCCGTCCAGGCAACCCCTACCTCCAAGGAGCCCTTGGCGCCGCGGCAATGGCCTGTGCACAGAACCCGACAACCTACCTCGGCGCCCGATACCGTCGGATCGCTTCCCGGCGGGGTCCGCAGAAGGCAAACGTCGCGATCCAGCACAAAATGCTCGTCTCGATATGGCACATGGGCATGGACGGGACCCTCTACGAGGACCCCGGCAGCGATTTCTACACCGGTTTACAGCCGGAACGGGCAAAGAGCCGGGCAGTCCACCAGCTCGAAACCATGGGCTACCAAGTGAACCTCGACCGCGTTAGCTGACCGCAGCAGCGGACTCTGACGCGAATTCAATCTTCGCGTCAGAGCGCCGACCCAGCCCGAGACCACGACCCGTGAGCCAACTCAGGTCAGACGGCCCAAACCACGCTCATCTACGAAGGGCCGCCAATTTGGGGCGTCGGAGCTAGCCACGAACGACGGTCGTTGCCGTTCATAAGGCAGTTCCTACGCCATTTCTCCCTTAACGTATGAAGCTATCTTCGAGCTGGCTGGCGAACTGGAGCAGCCGCCCTTCGGACCATTTTGGTGCAACTATCATCACGCCAACAGGTAACCCGTCTGAGACACCAGCGGGAAGGGACAGCGCCGGATGCCCAGTTAAGTTAACGGCGCCGGTGTTGGCCAGTACGTCCCACCCGCGTCGAGTTCGGGAGACATCGTCCACTGAAGCGTCAAGAACGTGGGGGAGAGACGGTGAAGTAGGCGCCACAAGGAAGTCCACGTCGCGCAACGCACCATCATATGCTGTACGAAGTGAGTGGATGGCGTTCGCGGCCTGGCTGTAAGACCGCCCCGGACGCCTGGATTGCAAATCGTTTCCCGCGATAAGCGCCGTAATAACAGATGGGCTGAGCTTGTCGAAGTTGTCGGCGACTCCTTGGCTGAGCGCATCATTTAGTTCGGTCCAATGATAAGCATCCTGTGCAAAAGTTGGCTGTATTCCAGCCAGAGTTGCAATCATGCCTTCAACAAATATTCCTGTTGAGAGAGGGCCGAAGCTGGCGTCATCCAAGCTGCAATCGTCTACCTCTATGCCTTTGACCCGCCACTTCGTCATCACCGTTTCAAAGGCAGACCGCACGGCGTGATCCGATCTATCCACGGCAGCCTTCAGCACCCGAACGCGCCAGCGATTGTCACCAATCCCACGAACGCTCTGAATGCTGTATGAGTCCCTGTCTGGCGACGGAAGATTGCGTTGGCGGGGGTCCAGTGGGTCGGCGCCAGCTATTACTTCAAGTACATCTGCAACTACGCCCACGTTCTTGGCCATGATTCCGACGTGGTCCAAGGACGAGTCCATTCCAACGACACCCGTGTATGGGACCAGGCCGTGTGTGGGTTTGAGACCAATCACGCCACACCACGCGGCGGGAAGACGAACGGAGCCTCCCTGATCGGTACCGATTGCTACGTCGACATCTTCGTAGCGAAGAGAGGCAGCGGCACCTCCCGACGAGCCTCCAGCCGATCGATGTGCATCAAATGGATTCCTTGTTGGACCGTAGAAACTCGTGTCACCTCCGCCGGAAAGAGCGAGATCATCCATATTTGTGACTGCGACCAACGAGGAACCAGCATCGAGCAGCCGACGTGTGACCGTTGCATCTCCTGCCGGCACGAAGCCCTGCAGCGCCGCCGATCCACACGTCATCTCAATTCCGCCAACGGCGATCGAATCCTTCAGAGTTACACGCAGACCCTCCAACGGGCCACTCGCCTCACTTCGGACATCGATTTCTCGTACGATAGCGTTCAGCGGATCGTCTATCTTCTTCCTTGGCAACTGCCTCCTATGGAGCGTCGTTGAGAGGGGCAATGGTGGAGAGGCAGGCAGTTGCTCGAGGGCTTCTGCAAGTTCAGTAGCGAAAACGACCAGACCCGAAACATCAACCAAGTTCTCCAGGTAGTTAGCAAGGGAATTCTGCATAGGTCCCATTTACTTCTCCACCGTAAGTGCGGCAATCTTGGGGCTATTTTCGGCCGCCCAACCTTTGGATATGTTGCCCACGTGGTGGAAATGGACTGATACCTTGGCGAAGCGCCACGTTCCGTCTATCTTGATGAATTCGTCATCGTACGATCCCATGGCAATTATGGGTTCAAACGAACCGGATTCAGCTGCCTTCGTCGCCAGTTGGAGCAGTTCCCATCGACCTCGGGCGCTTTGCAGGTCTCCACTAACCTCTATGCGAGGATTGGACATATAGTGTACCGCCCAGGGAAATACTCCTGAGCCGAAACGATCCATGAAGCGTTTGATTTCCGAGCGTCCTCGTACGAGGGGGAAAGTATTGCTTTCCCAGGTTCCGTCTTCCGTGAATAATTCAGCCAAAGCCCCTCCGTTGTAGCCGGTGTCGCAGATCTGCGCATACAAGTTCTTCAGTCCGCGCAGATCTTCGAGAGCTTCGAGGCGGCCTAGACGGTCTTCCAAATTTGTGTCCGACGGCGCCACTATCGCCTCGCGAATCGGCCAGAGGTGAACGCAACAGCCGCTAGGAGGACTCCGCCTTTGAGCAGTGATTCGATATAGAACGGAAGTCCGAACTGTTGCAGTCCTGCCACTAGCACCGCGAGAATGAGGACTGCAACAATGCTTCCGATGACGTTGTATCGACCAATCGTGTAAATCGCTGCACCCAGAAAAACGGCTGCAAACGCTGGGAGAAGGAAGTTCGCCCCAACCTGCGGGTTTCCCGAGCCGAGTATCGCGCCCTCCACGACACCAGCTAGGCCGGCGACGGTTCCTGAGGCCATGAACGCGCTGATGGTTAGTCGTGTCGTGGGGAGACCCACAAGGCGGGCCGCCTCCGGATTGTCACCCATTGAATACAGGTATCGCCCTGTGGGCGTCCTTTCGAGGACCCACCAGATGACAAGACAGAGGATGGCCGCGTAAACGATCGGGAGAGGGATGCCGAATACACGATCGCCGAGGATTCGAAAACTCTTAGGAACGTTTGAAGCGAAAATGGATCCATTTGTCCACCACAACGCGATACCGAGTGCGATGCTGCCCGTGGCCAGAGTCGCCACCATGGCATTGATTTTCAACCATGCGACGCACATGCCATTGATAAATCCGACGAGTGTACCCGCCGCCACCCCTGCAAGGCACGCAACCCATGTTGGGACCGAGAAGAATTGAAATAGCCCGATCGAAATGATCATCGAAAGGGTCAGGATGCTGGCCAGAGAGAGATCGAAATAGCCGGCGACGACAGGAACCAGCATCCCCACTGCGAGCATTACCCCGACTGCTTCGTTACTGAGGATCGCCGTGACATTGGTGGACGTTGGGAAGGTGCGAGGCAGCATCAAGCTGAACATCAATACAAGTGCCAAGAGCGCGTAGAATCCATACCACCGAGGGTTGAGTAACCTGATCGCCTTTGACGGGCGTGCGTTATCGTCCTCCCGCGTTGGCCGAACAGGTGGTCGTTCTGTTATTTTTGTCGTCATTGCCCAGCCTTACCTTGTAGTTACACTTCGGTGCAATGGAGTGAGGAATTTCGTCCGTTGCAGCGAGGTGAAGAATTTCGTCCTCGGAGACAGATTCTGTATTTATTTGGGAACGTATCCGGCCTTGCCTCATCACTATGATTCGGTCGGTGAGTTCTTTGAGTTCGGTAAAGTCTGATGAGACGACGACGATACTCATTCCGTCTGCTGCCATGTTGCGGATTGCGTTATGTATTTGTACGCGGGCGTGCACATCGACGCCCTGCGTTGGCTCATCTAGAAGGAGAATCTTAGGTGCGAGCCGCGCCCATCTGCCAATGATCGCCTTTTGCTGATTGCCACCGCTGAAGAGACGAAAAAGCTTGTCAGGCTGTCGCGGACGAACATCAAAGGCGTCCATAGTTTGGCCCATTTCCTTTCGTTCGCTTTTACGGTCGATCCATTTTGGGCTAGAGAATCCGGCGAGAGATGCCACGCTCAAGTTCTCAAGCATGGTCATGTTGTTGAAGGCTCCGTGGGTTCGCCGGTCTTCGGGAACAAACGCGATGCCAGCCCGCACCGCTGCCTGGGGACTGCCTGGAGGAACGGGAGTATCGCCAACTTTGACGGACCCCAACCGTGTTTGCGCTCCAGATATTAGCCGCATGACTGTGCTCCGCCCTGATCCGAGCAGGCCGGCTATTCCTAGGATCTCTCCTTCGCGCAGTGCAAGGTCTAGACCACTTACTCGCCCCCCTGCTAGAGACTCGCAGCTCATTACGACGGGCGTTTCCTCAGACGGAAGCCGTTGCCTTGCATGCTGCGTGGCCGAAAACGCGGAACCAGCCATGAGCGTTGCTAGCCCGCGTTCGCTAGTTGTCGAGGTATCTCTCGTGTCGACCCTCTTGCCGTCACGAAGAATGGTTACTCGTGATGCAAGTGAGACAAGGGCGCCTAGATCGTGCGTAATGTAAAGTATGGGCACGCCTTGACCGGCAACTTTGCGAACAATATCAAATACGATGCGGGCTTCATTCTCTGGCAGGGAGGCTGTAGGTTCGTCCATCACAAGGAGCCGAACATCCAGGCCTGCCCAGAGATCCTGTACGGCTCGAGCAATCGCGACCATAGTCCGTTCGGTCTGTGATAGATCTCCCATCCGCGACCGGGGATTGATGTGTTCGATACCGAGGCGTGACATTGCTTCGCGAGCCGCTGCGCATTCGGTAGCTTCATTGAGGATCACTCGGCTACTGTGCCGGTATCGAGCGCCGAGTGCGACATTGTCCATGACCGTCTGGCTTGTAAAGACGGCTGGATCCTGGTGAATGAAGCGGAATCCGAGGTCGTGTGCTTTTTGAGGATTCATGTCATCGATGGATCTGCCATCCACAACGACATGTCCTTCATCAGCTTGATGAACGCCGGCTAGTACCTTTACAAGCGTTGACTTTCCGGAACCGTTCATTCCTGCCAGACCGTGGATCTCACCCGGGCGAAAATCGATATCTATCCCATCCAGTGCCGTCTGACCTGCGAATCGTTTTGTTACGCCCGTCAGACCCACGACTTGCTCGGACGTCACGGCTTCACACCCCAAAGTTTCAAGTACGCTGCCCGGAAGTCCACGTCCCCTTCCCAGAGACCGGGGATTGTCTTGGCGATAGCCTGATCGATGACCTTTACTCCCAAGACATCAGCAGCAGGTTTAGGGTCCTGGCCGGCGAAAATGCGATTTATTGCGTCCACGTCGGACCAGCCGATCCATCCGAGGGCGAACGCGGTTGTGGCCGTTTGCCCGCCGCCGCTGCTGATGAGCTGAATAGCGGCGGATGTTCCGTCTGATCCGAGGACCACCTTGCCTTCAGCTCCAATAGATCTGAGCCCCTGAAGAACTGCTGGGACTGCATAGTCGTAGTCGATGTAGATAGTGTTGAAGTCCGGGTTTCGCTGGGCCATCTGCTGCACAAGACGGGGAACAGCGTTGGCAAGATCCGAGAATGTGAAGGTCTGGTCCTCAAGAATTTGGCAAGTCGAGCAGCTCTTGAGTCGTTCTACGAATGCACCATGCCGCGCATTAAGGACGTCGAACCCAGTGTCGTGCAGGACGAGTGCCTTGACTGCCCCCTGAGTCTTGACGATCGCGTAGTCGGCAAGCAGTGAGCCACTATCGTTCCATGCCTGTTCGCTAGGGTTGTTAGAGAAATCAACCAGATTAGAAGACGTCGCCGAGGATGCGACGACCTTTACTCCCTGCTGACGGGCCTGGCTGAGAGAGCCTTGGATGGTCGAGGGGTTGATCGCAAACGTGATGATCCCGTCAGGCTTCAAGGCAAGCGCCTGCTGAACAGCCGCATTTTGGGAGTCCGCTGTGTCTTTGCCGTCGATGGGGGCTGCCCCCGGTTTTGTTGACTCCTTGACCTAGCGAGCTTGTGCTCGTGGAAGGATGTTGACCATGCCCACGGCTTATGGGGCGGAGTTCCG
>NZ_JBFBKR010000022.1:0-74801 GCF_040686575.1 Arthrobacter sp. NPDC080073 | reverse complement strand
CCCCGGCATGGGCGTCATCCGCCACGCCGACGCCGGCTACGACCGCGCCATCGACGTCGCCCACGAACGCGGCGTCCGCATCCCCATGGAAGAAAGCAAGTAGGAACACCCCGATGACTACCATTACCCACGAACCGCTGACCGTCACCCTCGGCTCCAGCGGAGTCACGCCGGAGGACGTCGTCGCTGTCGCACGCCACGACGCCAAGGTGACCATCTCCCAGGAAGCCTTGGACACGGTCGCCAAGGTCCGCGCCCACATCGACGGCCTCGCCCACAGCGAAGTTCCGGCGTACGGCGTCTCCACGGGCTTCGGTGCCCTGGCCAACCGCCACATCCCCAACGAACTCCGCACCCAGTTGCAGAAGTCGCTCATCCGCAGCCACGCCGCCGGCATGGGCCCGGCAGTGGAGCGCGAAGTGGTCCGCGGCATCATGTTCCTGCGCGCCAAGACCCTGGCTTCGGGCCGCACGGGCGTCCGTCCCGTGGTCCTGCAGACCATGGTGGACGTCCTCAACGCCGGCATCACCCCCGTTGTCCGTGAATTCGGCTCCCTGGGCTGCTCCGGCGACCTCGCCCCGCTTTCCCACTGCGCCCTGGTCCTGATGGGCGAAGGCGAAGCCACCGGGCCCGACGGCGAACTGTACGGCGCCGCCGGAAAGAAGCCGGTTGCCGAGCTCCTCGCCGCGCACGGTATCGAGCCGGTCGTCCTCGCGGAAAAGGAAGGCCTGGCGCTTGTCAACGGCACCGAGGGAATGCTCGGCATGCTCCTGATGGCCATCGCCGACCTGCACCTGCTGCTCACGACGGCGGACATCACCGCCGCGCTCAGCGTCGAGGCGCTGCTCGGGACGGACCAGGTGTTCCTCCCGGAACTGCACGCGGCCCTGCGTCCCCACCCGGGCCAGGCTGCCAGCGCGGACAACATGCTGCGGGTGCTTTCGAACTCGCCGATCGTTGCTTCGCACCGCGTCAATGACACCAAGGTCCAGGACGCGTACTCGCTCCGCTGCGCACCCCAGGTGGCCGGCGCGGTCCGCGACACCGTGACGCACGCTGAACTCGTGGCCTCCCGAGAGCTGGCCGCGGCCATCGACAACCCCGTAGTGCTCCCGGACGGCCGTGTGTCCTCCAACGGCAACTTCCACGGCGCCCCGGTCGCCTACGTGCTGGACTTCCTGGCCATCGCCGTCGCCGACCTGTCCTCCATGGCAGAGCGCCGCACGGACCGCATGCTGGACCCGGCCCGCTCACACGGACTCCCGGCCTTCCTTGCCGACGATCCCGGAGTGGACTCGGGCCTCATGATTGCCCAGTACACCCAGGCCGGACTCGTCTCGGACAACAAGCGCCTGGCCGTCCCGGCGTCGGTGGACTCCATCCCGAGCTCCGCCATGCAGGAAGACCACGTTTCCATGGGGTGGCACGCTGCCCGCAAGCTGCGCAAGGCCACCGAGAACCTGCGCCGCGTCCTGGCTGTGGAACTCGTCACGAGCGCCCGCGCCCTCGACATCCGCACCAAACTGTCCGGCGGCGAACTCACTCCGGGGCCTGCGGGCGCCGCCGTGATCGAGGCGCTGCGCGGCGTCGTCGACGGTCCGGGAACTGACCGTTTCCTCTCACCTGAGCTGGAAGCGGCGGACCGTCTGGTAGGCGCTGGCGACGTGCGAACGGCCGCCGAATCCGCCGTCGGAATTCTCGCCTGACGCCGAACAAAATACTGTTCGAGTGAACAATAGGAAGCGCCCCGGAAATGTTTGGCAATACGTGCCCCGGGGCGCTTTCTGTGTAGTAGAACTTATGGGGTACGGCATGTCCACGCCGACGATGTCGTGGGCCTGCCGGGGCACAACTGAAGTAACGAACATCCACAAAGGGGTAGAAGTTCAATGAAGGCACGCGGGACAGTTCTGTCCAGGCGAATCGCACAGTCCGCCGTCGTTTCCAACTGGGGAACGCTGACGGTGGGGGAGCGGATCGAAGTCGTAAGGCACGCACATGTGGTCGCGGCGGGGGAGGTGCAGGAAGTCTCGGGCAGCGGCAACGTTGTGTGGCTTGAACCCGCAGGACCTGGCGCCGATGAAGCCGCCAAACAGCTTTTCATGAAGTCCGACGGCGTGGAGTTGCGCCGGGTGTAGTGACCTGCAAAAAGCCGGGCTAAAAACCGGGGCTTGTTCTCCATTCCGCGCCGTCTTGGCGTGGTCTGGAAAACAAGCCCCGGTTTTGTTGTCTGTACCTTTCCTAGGACCGTTCCTAGGCGGCGAGGACCTCGCGGGTCTGGCCGAACGGGACCGACTCGTCCAAGGCAACCGTGTAGCTTCCGGGCTCCCGGCGGGTCACCAGGATCCCGCAGCGGCCGTTGTCGGCGGCAGCTTCGATGAGCGTGCTGACGGCTTCGTCAAGTCCTGCATGGACTTCGTCCACGGACGCAAAGGACAGATGGATCTCGTTATTTTCTAATATGGCAGTGCTCATTGGGGGCCTCCTTCTGCAGGATGCCGCGGGGGGAGCGGCAATTCCTGCATAAAAGATAGCAAAGAGTCATGGGATGTCTGTCATTCTGGGAGCTGGATCACCGGCGGACCATGGCGCGCAGGAGCTTCACTGCGACGGAGAGTGCCGCGATGTCCACCGGACCAGGCTTGATGGCTTCCTTGATGGTGTCCTGGATGCGGGCGAGTTGTTCGATGTTTCCGCGTTCCCAGTCCATGATCCTCTCCACCGGGTCGGCAGTTGCCTCCGGGGAGCGGGGAGTGTGCCGGACCACGGCCTTGGTCATGTCGGCGAGGACCAGGTACATGTCGTCGCGGAGGGCTGCCCGGGCCAAGGCCTCCCAGTGGGTGTCCCGCGGCAACAGCGTGATGTGTTCCAACAAGGGAATGGCCGAAATCCGTTCGAACACGGCAAAGTAGACCTCGGCCACGCCCTCAACGGGCTCCTGCAATTCCTCGGCAATCGCGGAAATGTCCAGGAGGCCGTAGCTGACGAGAAGTTCCGAGGCCCGAAGGCCCAGTTCGTGCGGCAAGCCGACAGAATCCGAGTGGGCAAGGCGCGTCAACGAATGTTGGAGGTTGATCCCGTGCAGGAAGCGCGTGAAATTAGCCCGCATCAGCGACATGGGCTGTTCGAGCCGGGCAAAGGCGTCCGCTACGGGTTTGTCGCGGAAATCGTGGGTGACGTACCAACGGGTGGACCGGTCAAGGAGACGGCGCATGTCCAGGGCCACGGCGCATCCATGTTCGATGGGGATGTTTGCCGGCACCCTGGCCAAGGCCTCGGTGACCGAATCGAAGTCCCAGATTCGGCGCATGACCACGAATCCACGCGCCACAGCGGCCGCCGAAACCGTGGTTTCCTCCATGGCACGGAACGCGAAGGCTATGCCGCCGAGGTTGATCATGTCGTTGGCCACCACCGTGGCGACGATTTGGCGGCGCAAGGGGTGCGTAGACAGCTCATCGCCGAACCGTTCCGAAAGCTGGCGGGGGAAATACTCGCGCAGCGTCTGCGAAAACCATGGATCGTCTGCGAGCCCGCCCTCCGTCAGTTCCCGGGCCAGCTCGATCTTGGCATAGGCCGCCAGCACGGCGAGTTCCGGTGAGGTCAGTCCAACTCCGGTCCCTACGCGCGCCTGGATTTCCTCGGTAGTCGGCAGGCATTCGAGCTCCCGGTCCAGGTCAGTGGCCGCGTCGAGCCAGTCCATGGTCCGTTCGAAGCTCGGGCTCCACGCGAGCACCAGTTGCTTGTCATTGATAAGGAGGACGTTCTGGTCAACGTTGGTTTTGAGCACGAGCCGTCCCACCTCGTCCTGGAGCGAGTGCAGGAACTTCGTCCTTTCGTTCGAGGACATTTTGCCCGCGGCGATCATCCGGTCCAGGAAGATCTTGATGTTCACCTCGCGGTCCGAGCAGTCCACGCCGGCGGAGTTGTCGATGGCGTCGGTGTTCACAAGGATTCCGGCGAGGGCAGCCTCGATCCTGCCGCGTTGGGTGATGCCGAGATTGCCTCCCTCGGCGATGATCCGGGTCCGCAGCTGCGTTGCGTCCACCCGGATGGCATCGTTTGACTTGTCTCCGACGTCGGTGTGCGTCTCGGTGGAAGCCTTGACATAGGTGCCGATTCCGCCGTTGTAAAGCAGGTCGACGGGGGCCGTGAGGACGGCCCTGAGCAGCTCAGGCGGGCTCATCGCCGTCGTGCCCTCATCCAGTCCCAAGGCGAGGCGCACCGGGTCGGTGATGCTGATTGACTTCTCGGCCCGGGAGAACACCCCTCCACCCGGACTGAGCTTCGCGGGGTTGTAGTCGGCCCAGGACGAGCGGGGGAGCTTGAAGAGCCGTTTCCGCTCGGCGAAGGACGTGGCTGGGTCCGGGGTGGGATCCAGGAAGATGTGCCGGTGATCGAAGGCTGCCACCAGCTTGATGTGGTTCGAGAGCAGCATGCCGTTGCCGAACACGTCGCCGCTCATGTCGCCGATGCCCACCACCGTGAAGTCCTCCGCGTCGGCGTCGATCAGGAGTTCTTTGAAGTGGTGCCGCACGGATTCCCAGGCGCCGCGGGCCGTGATGCCCATCTGTTTGTGGTCATAGCCCACCGAACCGCCGGACGCGAACGCATCGCCCAGCCAGAACCCGTACTCTGCGGCCAGGGCGTTGGCGATGTCGGAGAACGTGGCCGTGCCCTTGTCTGCGGCGACCACGAGGTAGTAGTCGTCGCCGTCGTGCCTCACCACCCGGGCCGGCGGAACGACCCGGCCGCTCGAACCGCCGTCGGGCTCGGCAACCAGGTTGTCCGTAATGTCCAGCAGTCCGCGAACGAAGATCCGGTAGCTTTCCTGGCCCTCGGCCAACCAAGCCGCCCGGTCCTCGGCCGGGTCCGGGAGCTGTTTGGGATAGAAACCGCCCTTGGCTCCGGTGGGAACGATGACGGCGTTTTTCACCGTCTGGGCTTTCACGAGTCCCAGGACCTCCGTTCGGAAGTCCTCACGGCGATCGGACCAACGCAATCCTCCGCGCGCTATCGGGCCGAAACGCAAGTGGACGCCTTCCACCCGCGGCGAGTAGACCCAGATTTCGAACTGCGGCCGGGGTGCCGGTGCGGCGGGGATGGAGGATGGATTGAGCTTGAAACTCAAATACGGCTTGTTCAGGTAGAAGTTGGTGCGCAGGGTGGCCTCCACAAGGCTCGCCAGAGAACGAAGCAGCCGGTCGGCGTCGAGGACCGGTACGGCGTCGATCGCTTCCGCCAGTTCCTTGCGGGCCGCGTTCGTGGCCTGGGTCCGCGAGCTGTACCTGCTGCGGTCCGTTTCGAACAGATCGCTTCCAAGCGGGATCTGCCGAGACGGCGTGGGCTCAGCAGGCGTCGGCGCGCGCAGTTCAGGATCGAACAGATCGGGTTCGAACCGGTCCGGATCGAACTTCGCTTCGAAAAGCGAAAGCAGGGCGTGGGTTGCACGCACATTCTCACGGAGGGTATCCGCGATGAACCCGTAGGAATTGGTGCTCCCCAGCTGCCGAAGATACTTCGCATACGCGCGCAGGATGGCCGTCCGCCGCCAGTCGATCCCCTCCCGGATGACCAGGGCATCGAAGGCGTCGGACTCCGCATCTCCCCGCATCGCAGCACAGAACGAAGCGGCCAGCAGATCGCCGGTACCGACGGGATCAACTCCGCGCGGATAGACGAGGCCGAGATCGTAGAGGAAGAAGGACCGCCCGTCGGCACGCTGCACATCGAACGGACGCTGGTCCAGGACGCGCAAGCCCAGGTTGTGGAAGAACGGCAAAATCTGGCTCAGGCTCTGCGGGCGGGTCAGGTAGAGCCGAATCCGCGCATCTTCGGCGAGGACGGCAGTCCCGGGACGCCGGTATACGGTGAGCAGCGGGTCTGCGGTGCCGCTGTCTGTTTTGTCCCCGTCGCGGGGCGCGAAACTCTCGAACCGGACGATGTCCTGAACCGCGTCGTCCACCTCGTAGTCTGCCTTGTAGCTGGCCGGAAAGGCGGTGGCCCATTGCCGGGACAGCCGGGCAGCCTCGGCCGCGGGGAACCTCGCCCGCAGGGCTTCGTCCAGGCCTTCGGCCCAGGACCTTGTGGCGGCGATGATCCGCTGTTCAAGTGCAGCAGGGTCGACGACGGCGGGCGCCCCCTCGCGGGGCAACAGAACCCGGAAGAACACCCGGGCCATGGCGGATTCGCCCAGGCGGAGCTCGAACTCGATCGCTTCGGAGCCGAAGGCCTCGCGAAGTTCGCGTTCAATGTTGAGCCGGACAGCCGTGCTGAAACGTTGGCGCGGCAGGAAGACCAGTGCCGTCATGAACCGGTTGTGCGAGTCGAGCCGAAGGAACAACCGGGTGCTGTGCCGTTCTTGGAGGCGCAGGATGTCCCGCGCGTGCTCGGCCAGCTGCCGCGCGTCGATGTGGAAAAGTTCGTCGCGGGGATAGGCCTCCACCACCGCCAGGAGTTCCTTGCCTCGGTGTGAAGCGGGCGGGTAGCCGAACGTCCGCAGCACCTCGTTCACAGTGTCCCGGATGACGGGAATCTGGAGTGCCGAGCGGGACGCCGAGCTGGGCGCGAAAAGGCCAACGAAAGTGCGCTCGCTTTTGCCACCCGAGGCCAGGCTGATTTCGTCGAGGTAGGCGCGCCGGAGGACCGTCGAGCGGAGCGTCGATTTGGTGAGCGTGAGGACGGGAGGTGTGCCAGGCTTTGCGGGCGGCTCGCCTGCGGGCGGCTCGCCTGCGGATGCGGTTGCGGGCGCGGGGGCCGGCACATTCCTGAGCAGCCCAAGACTCCTCCGGCCGCGGTACCCGAGAAACACGAAATTCCCGTCGTCCAGCCAGCGCAACAGCTCCTGGGCCTCCCGCGCTGCGGGGGCGGCCTGGGACACCGCGTCCAAACTGCGGATCTCCTCGGCAAGTTCCTGGTGGATGGCCGCCGCGTCTTCCGCGGCGGCCCGGACATCGCCAAGGACTGTCTGCAGCCGTTCAACGAGGTGTTCTGCACTCGCCTCGTCAGCGAGCCGGGAAATCTCGACGGCGATCCAAGCCTCCGTGAGCGGCCCGCCGTCGTCGTGGTCCATAGGGGTGGTCCAGGCGGAAGGCTCGACGCCGGAGGGCAGTCCCGTCCGCAGGGGACCGCGGCGGATGTCGGTCAGGCGATGGGTACCCGCATCCCGGGTGACCGTAAAAGTGGGGTGGACCAGGAGCCGGATGGAGGCGTTGTCCCTGGCAATTTCCGCGGTGACCGAGGGGACAAGGTAGGGCATGTCGTCGGTGACAATCGCTACGAGGCTGGCGTCGGCTTCGTTCAGGACGCCGATCACAGCTTGCCCTGGAGCCCGCCGTTCCGCCAGTGAGCGGTGGTACCGCGCACGTTCCAGGAGCGTGTCCGTGGCGTAGTTGCGGACATCATCATCGCCCACGTGCTCGTAGTAGTCGGTCAGGAACCGGTCCGGGTCCCCTGGGGAAGTGCCTCCCAAGGCGTGGTCCGCGTGCTCGATCCTGGATGACATGTCGCTGCGCCTCCGCCGCGCAAGGAGCGGCCGTGCTGTAGCGGTCGGCGAAGTCCTGCGCCTGATTTCATGATGGCTGGCGCGGGGCGGGCAGTAAAGGCTTGGGATGCAGGACGACACATCAGACGTGGTGGCGGGATTCGAACCCGCGTGCGCTGCTTTGCAGGCAGCTCCCTGGCCTCTCGGGTACACCACGTGCATCGAGGTTAGGCAGGCAGCGGGGCGTGAACCAACATTCGTTTAGAAGCCTTTCGCCGGGTTGCGCGGCGTTGCTTCAGGTGACCTCCCGCGACACGGCGACCTCGTGCCGCCGGCTGAGGCCAGTTGGGTGGGCACGGCGCCTCAGGAGGCGCCTACCCCAGCAGTGTGTTCACCAGGCGCGCGGCCACCTTGGCGGTCCGCGAGTCGATGTCGAAACCGGGGTTGAGCTCGGCAACGTCCAGGTGCAGGAGTTTCCCGCTCGCGCCAAGCTGCTTGCACACCGCACTGATGACGGGCAGCGGCACGCCATACGCTGCGGGGGCGCTCACTCCGGGAGCCACCGACGCCGGCAACACGTCCAGGTCGATCGTCAGGTACACCAGATCCACCCCGTCCAAAAATCCAGCCACGAAATCCTGCACGGCCGCTGCGGAGCAGTCCTCATCCAGCAGGTACTTCACGCCCAGCCGGTCCGCTGTATCGAAGAGGGTGCGTGTGTTGTTGGGCTCGGAGATGCCGACGACGGCGTAGTTCAGTTCGCGGCCCGCGGCGGCTTCCGCTCGAGCCATCTGCAGGAACGGCGTGCCCGAGCTCGGCACGGGATCGTCCCGCAAGTCGAAGTGCGCGTCCAGGTTCAGGACGCCGAGGCGCTTGCCGCTCTTCACGGCCTCCGAGCCAGCCACGCCCAGGTAGCTGGCGAAAGCAGTTTCGTGCCCGCCGCCGAGCAGCACCGTGAGCTTGCCGGCGTCGAGCAATTCCGAAATCACCCGGCCCGCGCGCTCCTGGCCTGCCTCCAGCGAGCCGTCCTCCACAACGATGTCGCCGGCGTCGAACACGTCCCGGTCCAGATGGAAAGCCAGCGGGCCCAACGCTTGGCGGATTGCCTCCGGCGCGGCGGCCGCGCCAATACGGCCCTTGTTGCGCCGCACGCCTTCGTCACTGCGGAAGCCCACGACGACGGCGGGCCGGGAGCCCGCATCCGTCCCGCCGGGGGCGGCCACATCGGGAGTGTGGGGCGCCACGGCCTGCCACCACCGGCGGTGCTCATCGCCGGCACCGTCGAAGCGGCCGGTCCACGGCGTCGGACGGACATCGGCAACAGCGGGGGAAATCTCCATGATTCAAGCTCAGCGCATGACGGCAGCGAAAAACACGGCTTGCGGGCCGAGGGTGTCCGGTATTCCGGAAAGGCCTACTTGATTCCCAGGATTTCCTCGACGGGACCGATCCCGAAGAACAGCAGGAATGCCGCGGCCACAGCCCACATGAGCGGATGGACTTCGCGGGCCCGGCCCTGGAAGGTGCGGATGAGTGCGAAGGAAATGAACCCGGCGCCCAGGCCGTTGGCGATCGAGTAGGTGAACGGCATGAGGGCCATGGTCAGGAATGCAGGAATGCCGACACCCCAGTCCTGCCAGTGGATCTTGCCCACCTGGGACACCATCATGAAGCCCACCACCACCAGGGCCGGGGCGACGGCCTCGAACGGGACCAGGTTGATGAGCGGGGTGAAGAACATGGCCACCAGGAACAGCAGTCCGGTCACGATCGATGCGAGGCCGGTGCGGGCACCTTCGCCGATGCCGGCGCCGGATTCCACGAAGATCTGGTTGGAGGACACGGACGAGCCGCCACCGATGATCGCACCGAGCGCGTCCACTTGCAGGACGCGGTCCACGTTGGGGATGTTTCCGTGCTTGTCGATGTTTCCTGCTTCCCTGGCCAGGCCCACCATGGTGCCCATGGCGTCGAAGAAGATGCTGAGCAGGATCACGAATGCCAACAGCGTGGCGGCGATGATGCCAAGGTGCTGGAACGCGCCGAGGGGGTTCGCCTTGCCGATGAGGGACAGGTCCGGAGCGGCCCACTCGGTGAACTTGGGCGCAACCAGGGACCAGCCGCGCGGGTTGTAGGTCTTGCCGTCGAAACTCGGTCCGATGTGCAGGGTGAATTCAAGGATGGCGGCAAGGGCCGTGGAGACGATGATGCCGATCAGGATGGCGCCACGTACCTTGCGGACCACCAGGGCGACGGTCAGGACCAGGCCGACGACGAATACCAGGGTGGGCCAGCCAAGCAGCTTCCCGTCGACGCCCAGGCCCAGCGGGACCGTGGTATGGGCGGCGTCCGGGATGCGGCGCACGAAGCCGGCATTGACCAGGCCGATCAGCGCGATGAAGAGGCCGATGCCCACCACGATCGCAGTTTTCAAGGCCTCGGGTACGGCTTTGAAAACGGCGGTCCGGAAACCCGTGAGCACCAGGATCAGCATGGTCAGGCCCGAGAGCATCACCAGGCCCATCATGTCCGGCCACGTCAGGCCGGGGTGCGACGCAATCGTGACTGCCACGAAGGCGTTGACGCCCAGCCCGGTGGCAATGGCGAAGGGGTGCTTGGCCCAGGCTCCCATGAGGATCGTCAGGATGCCGGCCACGAAAGCGGTGGTGGCGGCGACGGCGGCAAAGCCAAGGGAAGCTCCACTCGAGTCCGCCCCGGAAAGGATCAAAGGATTGAGGACCACGATGTAGCTCATGGCAAAGAACGTCGCGAAGCCGCCTCGGATTTCTCGCGAGTAGTTGGATCCGCGTTCCGAGATCTTGAAGTAGCGGTCGATGGCTGAGCCCTGTTTGAGCATGGAAGTCTCCGGGGATCGGGGAAGTGTGCTCTCAAATCCTATGCCCGCGGCTTCGGCCCGCCCGCGAATTCGCCTACTCTGTAAGGAATCCAACACCGAGGGAGTCACTCGCTCATGCGCCCTATCCGCCAGCTGCTGGCCGTCGTCGTCGCTTTCGCAGCGGTTCTTTTCTCTGCCGCCCTGTTCTCGGCGGCACCGGCCTTCGCTCACGACGTCGCCGAGTCAACGTCACCGGCCAATGGCTCAACGGTTGCCAGCGTCCCGGACTCCGTGTCCATCACGTTCAACAACCGGCCGCTCCTGCTCGGATCACAGATCCGGGTCAACGACGCCTCAGGCCAGAACTGGGCGGATGGCTCCGTCGAGATTGTGGACGCCGTGGTGTCGCAGAAGCTGAGGCCTGGCGCGCCGGCCGGCGCGTTCACCGTCATCTGGCGGGTTGTCAGTTCGGATTCGCACCCCATTGAAGGCACCTTTACGTTTACTGCCAAAGCAGGAAGTACGACGGCGGGCAGCGGCTCCGCGAGCACCGCACCATCTGTGGAGGTGCCCACGGCCGGCACTGCCGCACCTGGTTCGACCGCGACGGCGGAGAAGGTGCCCGATGCCTCCCAGCCGTTCCCCTGGAGCATTGTGGTCTTCGCGGTGGTGGCCGCGGGCCTGCTGGTTTTCCTGGGCATCACGGCGCGGCGCAGGCTGGCGGGCGGGGATTCCGGCGATTCTGATGATTTCAGCGACTCTGACGGTTCCGGGAACTCTGACGGTTCAGGGAACTCCGACGGTTACGGGAACTCCGGGGGCGCCGCGGTTTCCGAAGACGACAGGGACTCATAGGAGCGTCAGCCCCTTCTAGGCGGAGGCAGGAATTGCCGCGAAGGTACCCGTGAGGGCCCCGTGGACGCTCTCCGGGTAGACCTTGGCGGAAATCGCCTGGCCCACCACCTTGGCTTGGCGCAGGACTTCCTTTGGCGTGGGTGTGGCAAGTTCGCCGACGCCAACCAGGTACATTCCAATCGCGCGCATGGCTGCGACGAAGTTTTGGCCGATGGCGATGCCGAGCTCGGCAAGCATCCGCCGCAATTGGCTCTGTCCACAGCGGGTGACAACGACGTGGTCGGCCAAGAGCACTCCGTTGGCGGTGTGGACGACCCACTGGTACGAGGCCACACCCGAGGTAGCCACAGCGGGTGCTTCCGGATCCGGTCCGGCGGGGTTGGAAAGCCCGGAGCCGGAAACTACCGATCCGGAAATCACCGTTCCCAAGGCAGCTTCGTCCAAGCGATCCAGGCGGACGGCCCGCGTGGTGCTCCGCACATCGAGCCCGTGACTGGCTGCGTAGTTGCGCAGGTGCCGGAGGATTTCGCTGCGCTCCTGGAGGCACGCGGCGTCGGCGGCGTCGCAGCGCTGGAGGATGCCGGTGTTGAGCGGCTGCAGCGGTGCGGGGACATGCATTCCATCCACCACGATGGCGTCTACGCCGTAGCGGCTGAGTTCGCTGGCCACGGCCAGGCCGGGCATGCCGGCACCGATGACCACGGTGGTGGTGCGTTCCGTACTCGCAGCAGGCATGGTTGACACAGCTTGGCTCCTCTTTGAAGGTGCGTTGCCGAGGGCAACAGCGGGGGGCGTCCGGGTCCCCAAGCGGTCGCGAATGATGGCCGTTGATGTGTTGAAAAACACGATCCCCGGTCACCAGTGCCTCGAACAATACAGAAGAAATCGCGTGGTGGATAGCCCCGGCATCGGCATGTCCGCCGATGCGTTTTTCGCGCTCCGATTCGGCCGATTTCCACCCTCCCGCGGGGCTTCCCGCATACGCTTCTTCCCGCTTGATTCGGCCCTTGCAAACGAGAATAGTGAGCATTGGAGACCGCAACTCACGGCAGTCAGGCGAGAAACACGCTGTGGGCGCGGGCTCTGGCAGAATAGCCGCAACATCAGCCAGCAGTGCGAGGAGGCAGGCCCCATGGACCAGCACGGCAAACACTCTGAGAGCCATCGACGAGAGACCGAAGGCAGTGGAGAGGAACCATCCATTGCCCCCGGCGGAATTGTGGTGGGCGTTGACGGCAGCGAACACGGCCAGTGCGCCCTCATTTGGGCCGCCCGGGAGGCCGAACGCAGGCAACTACCCCTGCATGTAGTCACGGCCTACTCCGTGCCCATCTTCGCCGCTTCCGGCCTGGACGGCGGCTACGCAACAGTGGATGACTCTGTTATCCGGGACGGCGCCGAAGCAATCGTCAAGCAGGCCCTCGAGAAGGTCTCCGGCTACGCCATCGACGTCGATGGCTCGGTGGAGAACGGCGATGCCTCCGGCGTGCTGCTCGATCTGTCCGAAACGGCAGAGCTCCTCGTCTTCGGCACCCGGGGACGCGGCGGATTCGTGGGCAGGCTCCTGGGCTCCGTGAGCAGTGCGCTGCCGGCGCACTCCAAGTGCCCCACCGTGACCGTCCCGCTCTTCTGCGCGGACCGACTGGGTGAAACCACAGAGGACAAGCACATCAAGGCCGAGCGCGCGAAGGCCGGCTCCCGCGTGATCGAAAATGTGGTCGCAGTCGGCGTGGACGGCTCGGAACACGCCCGTGTTGCCGTCCTGGAAGCCGCAGAGCAGGCCCAACGCATGGGAGCGAAGCTGCGCGTCATCTGCGCTGTACCCGAGTACAGCGGTTCCCTCGCGTGGGTCCCGGCGCCGCTGGACCGGGAGGCACTCTTCAAGGACATCAGGGTTCAGCTCGACGCGGGCCTGGCGTGGCTCAAGAGCCACTTCCCCAACCTTCCAGCGGAAACCCAACTGCTCGATGGTTCGCCCGTGGAAGTTCTCGTGGAAGCGAGCCGCAGCGTCGAACTCGTGGTGCTGGGCACGCGCGGGCGGGGAGGCTTCGCAGGAATGCTCCTCGGATCGACGTCGGACGGAGTCCTGCACCATGCCAAAGGGCCAGTGCTGGTTGTCCCCGACCGTGACGACCCCAGGCTGGCGGACCGCGCCAAATTCGGTCCGATGCTCGCCGCATAACAGGCAATCCAAGGACCGGTGGACGCAGGCGGACGGCAATGGTGGAGCACGCACAGCCCGGGGAGGGTTCGCGCTTGATCGTCGAGCTGCGCCGGATCCGGGCAACCATGCTTCCGGAGGTCGGCGGCAAGGCGGCAAATCTCGGCGAACTGATCTGGGCGGGACTTCCGGTCCCGCCCGGGTTTTGCCTCACCACCGCGGCTTACCGGCGCGCCCTTCAGCCCGATGCCAGCTCTGCGTCCCCTGGCGATAATCAGGTAATTCCCGGCGGTGGCCCCGCGTTTGCGACGCTCCCGGACATTCTGCGTGGCCTTGAGACCGTGGAGCCCGGCGACCTTGGGGGGCTCGCTTCCCTCGCGGCCCGCGCCAGGGAGGCTGTGCTCGACGCCGGGATCCCGGCCGACGTCGAAGACGCCGTCCGCTCGGCCTACTCCGCGCTGGGCTCGGAAGTCCCGGTGGCCGTCAGGTCCTCTGCAACGGCCGAGGACCTGCCCTTTGCGAGTTTCGCGGGCCAGCAGGACACCTATCTGAACGTCGTGGGGGCCGACGCCGTGCTGCAAGCCGTCCGGAAGTGCTGGGCGTCCCTGTGGACGGACCGGGCGGTCAGCTACCGGGCAAGCAACGGGATCGACCACGCCGCGGTGACGCTCGCCGTCGTCGTTCAACGGATGGTGGATGCTGAGACCGCAGGTGTGTTGTTCACCGCCAATCCGGTGACCGGGCGGCGCCGCGAAGCGGTGATCGACGCCAATCCCGGGCTCGGTGAGGCCGTAGTCTCCGGCGCGGTGAATCCGGACCACTTTGTGGTGGATTCCCTCACCGGCAGGATCACGGAACGAAGGATCGGCGACCGGAAGCTGGTGATCCGCTCCATCCCCGGAGGCGGGACCGAAAGGCTCGACGCGACGGCGCAGGCAGAAGACGGAACAGCCGGGGATGCCTGCCTTGCCGACTCCCAGATCAGGGCGCTCGCTGCCCTCGGCCAGCGCGTCGAGGAGCATTACGGAGCACCGCAGGACACGGAATGGGCCATCGACGGCGACGGCAAACTATGGCTCACCCAAGCCCGCCCCATCACCACGCTCTACCCGCAAATGACCCGGCAGCCCGCAATCCCCGGTCCGCATGCGTACCTTTGCTTCAGCCTCGCCCAAGGACTCACGCGTCCCCTGACTCCCATGGGCCTGGCCGCCATCAGGCTCATGGGGTCCTCGGTAGCCAGCGCGGCGGGATTCCGGGTTTCCGAACCACGGGACGGGCCTTCGCCCTACTACGAGGCGGGGCAACGGATCTATTTTGACCTCACCTCGGTGTTCCGGAGCAAGGCCGGGCGGGCCATCGTGCCCAGGATCTTCGACGTCATGGAGGCACGTTCGGCGGCCATCATGCGCGGTCTGTTCGAGGACCCGCGTTTCGCCGTCACCAGCAAGACGCCCTTCAAACTGCTCAGGCACGTTGCCCCCATCGTGCTCCGCTTCCGCCTTCCGCAGACCCTGTTGCGCGCCCTCTTTCAGCCGGACGCTGCCCTCGACAAGGTAGAACGGCTGGACGAGAATCTGAAGGCCACGCATGAAGTGCCTGCCGAAGCCACTCCGCATGAAAAACTGGACCACGCAGAGCGGATACTCCGCGAGGAATTGTTCCCCATCCTGCCCAATATCCTGCCACCGGTAGCGCTTGGGTTTGCGATGCTCGGTTTGGTCCGGAAAATGCTTGGCGAACAGGCCTCCTGGGGCGAACTCCAAACCATCATCCGCGGCCTGCCCAACAACGTCACCACTGAAATGGACCTCGCCCTGTGGCGGCTCTCGACCAGCATCCGCGACGATCCCGCCTCCGCTGGGGCCTTTACCGCCGGCGAGCCGGCGGTGCTCGCGGAGAGTTATCGCGGCGGCGGGCTGCCGTTCGTCGCGCAATCGGGATTGGCCTCATTCCTGCGCCGCTACGGGCACCGGGCCATCGCCGAAATCGACCTGGGAATGCCCCGCTGGTCCGATGACCCCACCCACATCATCGGAGTCCTGGTCAACTACCTTCGCCTCGACGATCCCCGCCTGGCGCCGGACAAACAGTTTGAAAAAGCTGCCCGCGACGCCGAGGAACAGCTCGCAGTCCTCGTGGCGCGTGCGAGGTCCAAGAGCCCGCTCCACGCCTTCATCGTGAAAACGGCCCTGGAGCGGACACGCATGTTTGCGGGACTCCGTGAGCTTCCGAAGTACCACCTCGTGCGTGGCTTCGCCGCGGTCCGCGCCCGGCTTTCGGAAGTAGGGGAGACCTTGGCGGACGCGGGAGTCATCGAAGACGCGGGCGACGTCTTCTTCCTGGATTTCGTGGACGCCCGCCGCGGCTTGGAAGGCAGGGATCTCCACGATCTGGTGGCGCAGCGGCGTGAGGCCTACGAGCTTGAACTCAAGCGCCGGCACGTGCCACGTGTACTGCTCTCGGATGGCACTGAGCCGGAAGCCCTGCCCGCCGGCTTCCCGGGCAGCGGGTTGGGCGGCGGGTCGGGCGGCGCACTTCCGGACGGCATGCTGAAGGGAACCCCGGCTTCGGCTGGAACGGTGACTGCTGTGGCCAGAGTGATCATGGATCCCGTTGGCGCGCATCTTGAACCCGGAGAAATCCTGGTGGCGCCCTCCACGGATCCCGGCTGGACCCCCCTTTTCCTGACTGCCGGGGGACTCGTCATGGAGATGGGCGGGCCCAACTCACATGGCGCGGTCGTGGCCCGTGAGTACGGGATTCCCGCAATCGTGGGCGTCCCGGATGCCACCTCCCGGATCAGTTCAGGCCATGCGATCACCGTGGATGGCGCCGCGGGAACGGTGGCAATCTAGCTGAGACCGCGGGTGGGTTCCGGGCGCTGCGTTCCGGAACGCAGCGCCCGGCCCGCGCCCACGATCTGACGGCAGCTATCCCCAGCCGAGCTCGTGCAAGCGGTCGTCGCCGATGCCGAAGTGGTGGGCGATCTCATGGATGACGGTGATGGCCACTTCGTCGATTACCTCCTGGCGGGATCCGCAGATATCCAGGATCGGCTGCCGGAAAATGGTGATCCGGTCAGGGAGGGAACCGGCATCCCACCAAGAGTCCCGTTCCGTCAAGGGCACGCCCTCGTACAGGCCGAGGAGTACGGTGTCCGGCTCGTCGCCAGGTTGCGGGATGTAGTCGTCCTCGATGAAGATGGCCACGTTGTCCATGGCGCGGGCCGCCTTGTCCGGGATGAGGAGCAAGGCATCGCTGACGGCCGCCTCGAAGTCTTCCGGCGACATCTCGAATGGAACGGTATTGAACGAACTCGCGCCGGTACCGGGAAGCCGGGAGGAAATGCGCTGGCCGCCAGGGGAATCACCGTCGGGAACGATTGGCAGGCCGGGAGGTAGATTCGCGGGCATGTTCTGACTCTAGTCCGCGGCCAGGTCGTTGACGCCGGATGTGATGACAGCTACAGTTTTCCGGGCTGGTAATTCGTATAACCCGGCCCCAGGTTAAGCCCAACCAGGCGTGCGGATCCTGTGACAAGCACCCCGGTGCCCTCAACAGACAGGCCAGCCCATGAACCGCCCCGGCAGCCGCTCCGGCACGACGATGAACGACGTCGCTGCCGCGGCCGGTGTTTCCCAGGCCACGGTTTCCCTGGTGCTCAACGACGCCGCTGGAACCAGGTTCTCGGAGGAAACCCGGCGCAAGGTCCATGCTGCCGCCCACGAACTGGGGTACCGGACCAACGCCCACGCCAAGGTGCTCCGGGACGGCGTTGCCGGGATGATCGGCTTCGTCGGCGACTTCGTGGCCACAGCGCCATTCGCGGGCAAGATCATCGAGGGCGCCCAAGCCCGGGCCTGGGAGGCCGGGCTGCTCCTCCTGACCGTCAATACCGGCGGGGACAAGGCCCTCGAGGCCGCTTCGCTGGAGACCATGCTCTCCTACAAGGTGGCCGGAGTGGTCTACGCCGCCATGTACCACCGTGTACTTGACGTGCCGGACGTCCTGGCGGAGGTGCCCGCCGTCGTGCTCAATTCGCGCGACCGTGCCGGGCGTTTTCCGAGCATCGCTCCCGAAGAGGAACTGGGTGGGTACACCGCCGCCAAACGGCTGCTGGACGCAGGCCACCGGCGCATCGCGATGATCAACATCGGCGCGGTGGAGGGTGAGCTTCCCGCCGCCGTCGGACGCCATGCCGGCTATCTCCGGGCCCTCCAGGAGGCTGGCGTGCACCCCGACCCCGGGCTCCACCGCATTGGCGACGGTCATGAATCGGGCGGTTTCGACAATGCCCTCGCACTCATGACCGGTCCGCAGCCACCCACCGCCATTTTCTGCGCCAACGACCGCACCGCCTGGGGCACCTACCAAGCGCTGGCCCAGCTCGGATTGTCCATCCCGCATGATGTGTCGCTGGTGGGTTTCGATAACCAGGAAACGCTCGCCCCGCATTTGCGGCCCGGGCTGACCACCCTGGAACTGCCCTTCCTTGAGATGGGCCGCCGCGCCGTCGAACGGCTGCTGGGCGGCGCGGAGCGTGACGGCAGTACCGAATACTTTGAATGTCCCCTCATCGAACGCGATTCGGTGGCGGCGCCGCCGAAAACCACTAGCAACCACCGAAGTTCCCCCAACCAACGAACAGGAAACGCATGAACCACTCGCCCCTTGCGTCCGAGCCGCTCGATGTCGTCGTGGTCGGCGAAGCACTCATCGATATCGTCAACTCGCCCGAAGGGCAGACCGAATACCCCGGCGGCTCGCCCGCGAACGTCGCCTACGGCCTCGGGCGGCTCGACGTGAAGGCCGGGCTGCTGACCGCCGTCGGGCGCGATTCCCGGGGCGAGTCCATTGCGGCGCACCTGGCAAGCGCCGGTGTGGTTGTCTTGCCCGGCTCGCAGTCGCTCGCGAAGACTGCGACGGCGACGGCGGAGATCGCCGCGGACGGTTCGGCCCAGTACACCTTCGACATCGAGTGGAAGCTGGGTCCCGCCGCACTCCCTTACGCCCCGAAGGTCCTCCACACGGGCTCGATCGCGACGTTCCTCGAGCCGGGCGCCGGCGTCGTCAGGACCCTCCTGGAGCAGGCCCAGGGCGGGTGCATCGTCACGTACGACCCCAACATCCGCACCGATCTCCTGGGGAGCCACGGCGAGGCACTCCGGATTTTCGAGGAGCTCGTACCGCTGACCAGCGTCGTGAAGCTCAGCGATGATGACGCGTTCTGGCTCTACCCGGGCAAGTCCCTGGAAGAGACCGCAACGCATATCCTGGGCCTCGGTGCAGGCCTGGCCGTCGTCACGCGAGGCGCCCAAGGCTCTTTGATGGCGACGCCGCACACCCAGCTCACGGTTCCCGCGGTCACCTCGGTGGTTGCGGACACCATCGGAGCCGGCGATTCCTACATGTCGGCACTGATCCTCGGGCTGCTGCTGCGCGGCAGCCAAGGGCTTGCGCCCACGGTCCTCGAACGCATCGGGCAGACCGCCTCCATGGCCGCGGCCATTACCGTGGGGCGCCCGGGAGCCAACCCGCCCACGCACCGCGAGCTTCTCGCCGGGATGGCGAGGTAGTGGCGGCGGAGCTTCGACGGCGCCCCGGGCACCTTGCCGGCGCGCGGCGATCCTAGCGGGACCGGCGCCGCGTCAACCCGACGCCCACGAGGCAGATGACGCCGCCCACCAGGCCCCAGATGGTGGGGATCTCCTTGAGGACCGCCCAGGAAATCAGAATCGTGGCGCCCGGAACCAGGTACGTCGTGGCTGCGAGTTTCCCGGCCTCAATGAGGGACAGCGCATAGGCCCATGTGGTGAAAGCGATGGCCGTGGGGAAGATCCCGAGGTACACCAAGCCGAGAGTGGCCGGAAGGGGTGCGGCCTGCACTTCGGCGACCAGCTGGCCCGCCCACGGCAGGCAGCATACGGCCCCCACCACGATGCCGAACCAGGTAGCCTGGGCCGCGGAGAACTTCCGCAGCACGGGCTTCTGGACAATCACGCTCACCGCGGCGAGCACGGCGGCAAGGAGGCACAGCAGCACTCCGGCGACGTCCGCCGTCGAGCGCTGTCCCGAACCGAGCGCGATCAGCGCAACGCCGCCGAATGCCACGAGGCTGCCGATGATCAGCCAGCGCGGAAAGCCTTCTTTCAGGATGACGCCGGCGAGGACGGCGATCAGGATCGGCGAAACGTTGATGAGCATGGCGCTGGTTCCGGCATCGAGCATGTGTTCGGCGGCGTTCAGGGCCAGGTTGTAACCTGCGAACCACATGACCCCGTAGGCCAGGACGGGCAGCCATTCGCGGCCTTTGGGCCACCGCTTGAGCCTGGGCAGGGCGACAATGCCGAGCGCGACGGCGGCAACCACCAGCCGTCCGAGCGTCAGGGAGCCGGGGGAGAAGCTGGGTCCCACGGCCCGGATGCCCACGAAGGCGGATGCCCAGAGGACAACGGTGACGATGACGGCGGCGATGCCGAGCTTACTGATGGTCCGGGAGGTTGTGGTCGCCGGAGATGTTGGAGTGCTTGTGGCCATGATGCCAATCTAGCCCGCAGCGGGCTGGACCGACTGGCGGAATTCGGACGTCTTTCAACAAGAAACCGCCAACTCCGGCGTGGCGGATTTGAACGGCCGTTTGGGTTCCTGGTTTGAGCCTCGTTTGCGTTCCGCAGCCCGCGATTTGGGAATATCCCCGACTATGCTCTAAAGTTTTAGAGTCCAGTTCGGACGAGCGAGAAGCGGGAAACGCATAGCGTTGTTGACTGTCGCGAATTCGGATTGTTCCAGGCCCCCATCGTCTAGCGGCCTAGGACACCGCCCTTTCACGGCGGCGGCACGGGTTCGAATCCCGTTGGGGGTACGCAAGGAACTGGTCAAGCGGGACTGAAAAGTCTGGTAGGCTGGAAGCCTTGAAAAAAGCGGTAGAGATACCGCAATCGTAGTAGAGATACTGCAAGCAAGGCCCTGTAGCGCAGTTGGTTAGCGCGCCGCCCTGTCACGGCGGAGGTCGCGGGTTCAAGTCCCGTCAGGGTCGCTCTGATTGCCGGAAGAAATTCCGGCAATCATGGTGACATTGTCACCTAAGGCTCTGTAGCTCAGTTGGTAGAGCGTTCGACTGAAAATCGAAAGGTCACCGGATCGACGCCGGTCGGAGCCACCACTGGGAAGCGTCAGTTCTTCGGAACTGGCGCTTTTCTTCTTTTAACGTTCACGGGAAAAGCCCGGGGTTATTCGGTTTCTGCCTAAAAGGCGGACATTTCCGTGCACGCGTGCCATTTTCCTGCGCACGCGATCGATTCTGCTCAATCACTCGAATGGACAAACCCGGGCCCCTTGGAATCACGCGGCCGGCAAGCTAAGCGACCCCGAATGATCCAGCAGAATCCGACGGCGTCGGCCGGCTTGTCTCCGCCTTGTCTTGGCCAAGCGCTAGGGTGGTACTCAAGAGAAGGGGAGGGCTCAATGGACCAGCAGGAAAGCTACACCGCGCCTGAACCGGAAGCCGTTGGGGCTCCGGTACCAGAAGACCGGCAAACGGTGGCAGGAAGTGGCCGCACAGTGATCTCTGATTCCGCTGTCGCCAAGGTTGCAGGCATTGCCGCCAGGGCTGTCCCTGGTGTCTATTCCCTCGGATCGGCCCCCTCGCGCGCCCTCGGAGCCATTCGCGATGCCGTCGGCAGCCAGGACCACGCTGCGGGTGTCCGCGCCGAGGTCGGAGAAACCCAAGTGGCCGTGGACCTCACTCTTGTGGCTGTCTATGGATACCCTTTGCATGATGTCGCCAACCAGGTCCGCGCGGCCGTCTATCAGGCGGTCGAATCGTTGGTAGGGCTGGAAGTCATCGAGGTCAACGTTGAGATCAACGACGTCTACGTTGCTCCGCCCATCAAAGCCGGATCAAGAGTCGCATTATCGGAAAGGGAGCCACTCCAGTGAACTTGACCGTTGTCGGTATCGGGATCGGCGCCTTCGTGGCGTTCATGGCCTTCCAGTTCGGGCTGTGGGGTTTCATCATCGCCCTTCTCTTCATGGGCATCGGTGCACTTCTGGGCCGCGCCGCGGACGGAAAGCTTGACCTGCGCAGCGTGCTGGATGCCCTCACCGGCCGCCGTTCATCGTCATGAGTTCCGCGGCTGAGGCTGTGCAGCCGGCCGGTTCCCTGGCTGGCCACAACCGCATCAGCACCCAGGCCCTCACCACATTGGCCCAGGCGGCCGCCGCGGAAGCGCTCGGGGTCTCGGCGCAGGATGTTCGTGCCGAATGGTCGGACGACGACGGTCTCCTGGCACTTTCGATTGTGGCCCCGATCCGTGTGCCCTCACTTATCGAAGTCCTCAGGGATCCGTTGCTGGTAGAGCGATACGGCGGTACGGTCTGGGACCGGACCGTCGCCGCCAAGACGGCCATCCTTGAGCGTGTCAGCCACCTCAGCGGTTCCATCCTGAGCCGCGTGGATATCCGGATCAGCGGCGCGCGCATCAGCGAAGGAGCACGCGTTCAATGAGCCACGCCCAGACCCCGCACGCCCGGCGCAGCCACCCGGACATTGCGCATCCGCAGTCGACCGAAGGGGAGACACCTGGCGTCCAGGCAGACGACACCCACGGCGTCGGAACACCAGGGACCTCCGGCGCCGGCGACCGTATCGACGTCGGACTCCAGCGCATCCTCAGGCGCGAAACCCGTTCCTCGCGTGCGGCAATGGCCGGGCTCGCCGCTGCCCTTGTGATCGCGGCCTGTGTCTACGCCCTCCTCGAATCCGCTTTGCGCGCCATTGGCCAACCGCCGTGGCTCATCGACCCCCAAACGGCTGCCGAACGGCTCACGGCGCTGCCCGCAGGTATTTCGCCCTTGCTGCTTGGTTCCCTCGGCGGAGTCGTGGCCATGGTGGGCCTGATCTTCTTCTTGAACGCGGTACTGCCCGGCCGGAAGTCCCGGCACTTGCTTGAGGATCCCCGGGCCGGAGTAGTGGTGGACGACGAGGTCATCGCTTCGGCACTTGCCAGGGCTGCCCGGACCGCAGCGAACGTCACCCAGGAGCAAGTCATGGTGGTGGTCTCGCAAAGGCTGGTTGTGGTCAACGTCCGGCCCACCTCGGGCGTGCCCTTGCACCGGGAACGGGTCCTCGCCGCCGTCGAGGATGAACTCCAAAGGATGGCCCCCGTGCCCATGCCTTCTGTCCGGGTCAATGTCGCTACGTCGGGGGTGATCGGGGCATGAACGGCACTCCGCACGTCCTCAACCGCATCCTGATCGGCATCCTTGGCCTGAAGCTGCTCGCCATCGGCGTTCTCCTTATGCTGCTGGCCACCGTTCCCGCTGTGGGAAGTTGGTGGCAAGGGTGGTCTACCGGGCTCTGGGAACACGCCAAGTACCTCTCTGACCAGACCCGCATTCCAGGCCGGGAGGAAAGCTGGCTCTGGGTTGCCGCTGCAGCGGTGCTGGTTGTGCTGATCGTGCTCATGGTGGCATGGGTGTCGCAGCAGGGTAAAGGCCGCGCCAACCTCATCGTGTCGGAGTACGACGACGCCCGGACGCCCGGCGACGTCAGCATCGGCGGGAACCTGGCCGAGCAGGCGCTCAAGGCGGCGCTCGCGGAACGCACGGATCTCGCGGGCGTGACGGTGGCAACCTACGAAGTCAACGGTCGTCCCGGGCTCCGGATCAGGGTCCAGCCCCGTCAAGGTGTTTCCCCGCACCTGCTGGCCGCGGACGTCTCCCGGCTGGTGGAGGCGCTGGACGCGGTGGTGGGGCGCAGGACTCCCGTCTTGATTCATATCGGGGCCGGCGCGCGGACCCGTTTCAGCAAGGCCGAGCGCGTTCGTTGAAGGGCGGCACGTAGGCCCCACGACCGTGCCAGAGAAGGCCTGGGAAGGGAAGTCCCTACTTCGCCAAGAGGTACGCTCCGCTGTTCGGGACAATCGAAGCCGCGCCCGAGCCGCCATCGCTGGAGAGTTCCACCCGGAACCCGGCCGGCACCGGGAGAGCTGTGGTGCCCATGTTGACCACCACCAGCACGTCCCGGTTGTGGAAGGCAAGGACTCCGTTGGCGGGATCGTGCTCCTCAGCCCACTGGAACGTGCCCGAGCCCAGGAGGTGGGACCGGCGGAATGCCAGGACGGAGCGGTACAGCTCCAGGGTGGAGCCCCCGACGCCGGCCTGGACGTCCGCAGCCAGCTCGCCGAACGCCTCGGGCTGGGGCAGCCACGGTGCTGCGGGCGCCTTGCCGGCAGCACCGGCGCCGCCCGTACCAGGCGATGCCGCTTCCGAGAATCCGAAACCAGGCTCTTTGGATTTCCAGGGCAACGGTACGCGGCACCCGTCGCGGCCGCGCTCCACGCCCTTGGTCCGGAAGAATGAGGGGTCCTGGCGCGCCTCGGCCGGCAGTGACGTGTGCTCCGGAAGGCCGAGCTCCTCACCCTGGTACAAATAGGCTGACCCCGGCAGCGCGAAAGACACCATGGAAGCTGCCCGTGCCCGCGACAGGCCCAGTACGGCATCGGGCTGTTCGTCTTCCGCCGAGATTCCCTTGGGGAATGTGGTGGGATCCGCCAGCCCAAAGCGGCTCGGGTGCCGGACGGTGTCGTGGTTGCTCAAGACCCAAGTGGAGGGCGCCTCGACGGATCCCGCCGCGTCCAGCGAAGATTCGATTGCCTCCGCCATGCGCTCCGCGTCCCAGCCTGCCAGGAGGAAATCGAAGTTGAACGCTTGTTGCATTTCATCCTTGCGGACATATCGGGCCAACCGCTCCGCAGGCTCGACCCAGGCCTCGGCAACCAGCATGCGGTCGCCGTCGTACTCGGCGAGGACCCGGTGCCATTCGCGGTAGATCTCGTGGACGCCGTCCTGGTCGAAGAAGGGCGAGGGCGGGTCCAGCGGCGGCTTGACCTTGTGTTCGACGGCGGTCGCCACGGCCGCCGCCGCGGGCTCGGCTCCGGAAGCGACGTGAGCGTGAGCGTGTGCGGTGTGCGGTTCGACTGCTTCGCTGTGGGCGCCCGGCGCCGATAAACCACCTTCGACCATGGCGGCAGAACCTTCCCAGTCCGGCAGGCCGGCTTCTTTGACCAGGCCGTGGGCAACATCCACCCGGAAGCCGTCAACTCCGCGGTCCAGCCAGAAGCGCAGTACCGAACGCATCTCTTCGTGGACTTCGGGGTTGTCCCAATTGAGGTCCGGCTGCTTCGTATCGAAAAGGTGCAGGTACCACTCGCCGGGAGTGCCGTCGTCGTTCGTTACGCGCGTCCATGCGGGCCCACCGAAGATGGACTTCCAATTATTCGGGGCCAGGGTCCCGTCCCCGGAACCCGGTGTGGAGTCTTTGCCCGGGCGGAACATATAGCGCTCGCGTTCAGGGGAGCCGGGGGCGGCGGCGAGGGCTTCGCGGAACCAGGCGTGCTCATCCGAGGTGTGGTTGGGCACGAGGTCGACGATCACCTTGATACCCAGGCTGTGCGCCTTCTCCAGCATGGCGTCGAAGTCATCCAAGGTACCGAAGAGCGGATCTACGGCCCTGTAGTCCGCCACGTCATATCCGGCATCAGCCTGCGGCGATTTGTAGAACGGGGACAGCCATACGGCATCCACGCCCAACGTTTGCAGATAGGGCAGTTTCGCGGTGACCCCGGCAAGGTCGCCCATCCCATCGCCGTTGGCATCGGCGAATGAACGGGGATAAATCTGGTAGACGACGGCGCTTGCCCACCACGCGGAATTGCGGGAACCGGGGGTTGGGATCGGGGAGTGCGGCACTGGATTCCTCTCGATGACATATTTTTGTGTAAACGCTTGCATTCCTACCCGGAAGCTTACTAATGTGAGGCTCACCACATCAACCGCACAGCGGAAATACCTGGTCCACTCACTGAGGAGTTCCCAGCATGAACACACGCAAGTACCTTTTGCCGGCCGCCGTTGCCGGCGTGCTAGCCATGTCCCTGTCCGCCTGTGGTGGCGGCGGTGGCGGCGGCACAGCCTCAAGCGGCGGAGATGCCGCAGCAAACCTTGACGGGCGGGGTCCCATCACCTATGTCCAAGGCAAGGACAACAGCAACGTTGTCCGCCCGCTCGTCGATAAGTGGAATGCGGCGCACCCGGACCAGAAGGTCACCTTCAAGGAGCAGTCCGACCAGGCGGACCAGCAGCACGATGACCTGGTCCAGAACTTCCAGGCCAAGAACGTCAATTACGACGTTGTTGACGTGGACGTCATCTGGACCGCTGAGTTTGCTGCGAAGGGTTGGCTGCAGCCGCTCACGGACAAGATGAGCATCGATACCTCCAAGATGCTGCCCGCTACGGTCAAGACGGCAACCTACAACAACACGCTCTTCGCGGCACCCCAGACCTCGGACGGCGGCATTCTCTACTACCGCAAGGACTTGGTGCCTACCCCGCCCAAGACCTGGGACGAGATGATGAGCATGTGCTCCATCGCGAAGCAGCACGGCATCGACTGCTACGCAGGACAGTTCGCCAAGTATGAAGGCCTCACCGTGAATGCGGCTGAAGCCATCAACTCGGCAGGCGGCACGATCGTGGGAGACGACGGGAAGTCCACCGTGACCTCCGCGTCGGCCAAGGCTGGCCTCAACAATCTGGTTACGGCCTACAAGAATGGAAACATCCCCACACAGGGCGTGACCTACCAGGAAGAACAGGGCCGGCAGTCCTTCGAAGACGGCAAGCTCCTTTTCCTGCGCAACTGGCCTTACGTGTACAACCTCGCCAAGACGGACGGCTCGTCCAAGGTGAAAGACACCTTCGGCATGGCTCCGCTCCCGGGTAAGAGCGGCCCCGGCGCCTCTTCCCTCGGCGGACACAACCTCGCCGTCAGCGTCTACTCGGCGCACAAGGCTACGGCCAAGGACTTCCTGACCTTCATGACCAGTGAAGAGACTGAAAAGTTCTACGCCACGCAGGGCTCGCTCGCTCCGGTCCTCGGTTCCTTGTACGACGATCCGGCCCTCGTCCAGCAGCTGCCGTACCTTCCTGTGCTGAAGACCTCGATCTCGAATGCCGTGCCGCGCCCGGTCACGCCGTTCTACCCGGCGGTCACCAAGGCCATCCAGGACAATGCCTACGCTGCCATCAAGGGTGACAAGTCCGTCGATCAGGCAATGACGGATATGGACACGGCCATCAACTCGGCCAGCCAATAGCGACACCTACAGTGAACCTCGGGCGGCTGGCGCTTCAAGCGCACGGTCGCCCGAGGGGCACGCTATCAATTTCCGGAAGGAGGGGAAATGTCCACCCTTGCGCAGCCTAAGCGGGCGCCAGAGACACCAAGCCCCAAAACCAAAAAAGTTCAAAAAGAAGTAGGACAGGACCGGGCGGCGAAGTCTCAAGGCCGGTGGGCGTTCTGGTTGATTTCCCCTGCCTTGGTATTGCTTGCCGTGGTCATTGTGTACCCGGTGGTCAACGCGATTATCATGGCGTTCCAGAAGGACCAGGGCCTGGATCCGGTGACCAAGGTCTTCGTCCAGGGCGGACCCGCCGGCTTCGATAACTTTGTCCACTGGCTGGCCCAGCAATGCGGCTCTGCGGCCTGTGCACCTGGCACCCTTGGCTCCCAGTTCTGGAGCGCCGTGGGAACGACATTCTTCTTCACTGCGGTCACCGTTGTCCTGGAGACTGTCCTCGGGTTCTGGATGGCCGTAATCATGGCCCGGAGTTTCCGCGGTCGCAGTGCCCTTCGTGCTGCTGTCCTGGTTCCGTGGGCCATCCCGACTGCCGTTACGGCGAAGCTGTGGTTCTTCATTTTCGCTTTCGACGGAATTGCCAACAAGCTCTTTGGCACGGCAATCCTGTGGACAGGCAGCGAGTGGCCTGCCCGTTGGGCGATCATCATTTCAGACGTTTGGAAGACGACGCCGTTCATGGCCTTGCTGATTCTGGCTGGCCTGCAGATCATCCCGGCAGAGGTGTACGAAGCCGCCAAGGTCGACGGTGCCTCGGCTTGGCAGCGTTTCACGCAGATCACCTTGCCGCTCGTGAAGCCGGCGCTCATGGTGGCTGTCCTGTTCCGTGTCCTTGACGCACTGCGCATGTATGACCTCCCGGCCATCATGACCCAGGGCTCGAACGGGACAACAACGTTGTCCATCCTTGTGGTTGACCAGATCCGTCAGGGATTCAACTCAGCAGCGGCCTTGTCAACCATCACCTTCTTGATCATCTTCCTGGTTGCGTTCATCTTCGTTCGTTTCCTGGGAGCCAACGCAGTCGCCTCAGCCACACCCAAGACCACCAAGGGGCAGGAAAAATGACCGCTGTGAGCATTGACTCCGCGCCCAAGACAGCTGCCCGACGGCGGGAACGCTGGGCGAGCGGACGCACGTACATCAGCGCAGCGCTCATCTTCATCTGGTGCTTGATTCCCTTCTACTGGATGATCGTGACTGCGTTCCGCGACGTTGGATACACCTTCGATTCGACGCCTTTCTTCACCCACGTCACGTTGGACAACTTCAACACGGTGTTCTCGGAGAACCTGGGCAACCACTTCGGCCGGAACCTTTTGAACTCGCTCTTCGTGGCAGGGGTAACCACCGTCATTGCCCTGCTTTTCGGGGTGTTCGCGGCGTATGCCTTGTCCAGGCTTGAATTCCGCTTCAAGTTCCTGGTGCTCGGCTTTGTCCTTGGGGCATCGATGTTCCCGGGCGTCGCCTTGGTGACGCCGTTGTTCCAGCTGTTCACCAACATCGGCTGGTACGGCACCTATCAGGCGCTGATCATTCCAAACATCTCGTTCGTGCTTCCGTTGACGGTCTACACCCTGACGTCCTTCTTCCGGGAAATGCCGTGGGAGCTGGAGGAATCAGCTCGAATCGATGGCTGCACCCAGGGCCAGGCATTCCGCAAGGTGATCATGCCGCTCGCTGCGCCGGCTGTTTTCACCACGGCAATCCTGGCGTTCATCGCTTCATGGAATGAGTTCCTCATCGCGAGCCAGTTGTCCAATGACCAAACCAAGACCGTCACGGTGGCTATCGCCTACTTCGCCGGTGCCCAGGCCCACCAAGAGCCGTACACCGCCGTCATGGCAGCCGGAACGGTTGTGACGATTCCGCTTGTGATCCTCGTCCTGATCTTCCAGCGCAAGATCGTGGCGGGCCTGACAGCCGGCGCCGTCAAATGACGCATACTCCGGATTCGGCCGGGCCGTCCCTCGGCGGCCCGGCCAAGGAGCAGCACTCGCGGGTGAAATCGGCGGAAGATTTCGACCTCGTGATAGGTTTCCTCGGCTTTTGGGCCCTGGTCCTGCTGGTCATCACCGTGGCCGCAGAGCTCACGGCCCAGCCCGCACTGGGCTGGGCCCTGGGCCTGCTGGCCGTGCTGCTGGCCCTGTGGGGGATGCTTCGGCTTCGCCGGCGGCTCCCCGCGCGGACATCCAGGCGCATCAGGTGAGCGGCGAGCCGAAATAAGTAGCGCGGAATCGGCGGAGGACAACCGGGCGGAATACGCTGGTTATCTGCCGTCTGGGAAGGAACCCCCGGCTTCCGCACGGATTCTTTGAGGGGGCTTGAGTGGCAAAAACGAGTGAACGGTCCCAGCGTGGCGGCCACGCCGGAGCCAGCATTGAAGACGTCGCGCAGGCCGCAGGCGTTTCCACCGCCACCGTTTCCCGCGCAGTGCGCGGCCTTCCCCGGGTCTCTCCTGCCACCCGGGAAAAGATCCTCCGGGTTGCCGGGGAACTTGGGTATGTGGCGTCGTCGTCCGCTTCGGGCCTGGCCACAGGCCGCACCAGGACGATCGGTGTCCTGGCCCCCTACGTGGACCGTTGGTTCTTCTTCAAGGCGATCGAGGGCGTAGACCGCGAACTCCACGCCCGCGGCTACAACCTTTCCCTCTTCAACTTGGGCGGGCAGCGCGGAGCGCGGGAACGGCTCTTCAGCAAGACGATGGTCTATAAGCAGATCGACGCACTCCTGGTCCTCTGCATGTCCCTGACGCCCGAGGAAATCGCCGATCTCCAAAGGATCGAAATCCCCTTGGTGATTGTCGGCGGTCCGGTGGAGGACTGCCCCAGCATCGGCATCGACGATTACGCTGCCTCGGTGGAAGCCACCATGCATCTGTTGAACCTCGGCCATCGGGAGATCGCGCTGCTCCACGGCCAGGACGATTCCGACCTGAACTTCACTGTGCCGCGACTGCGCGTTGACGGCTTCACGGACGCCATGACGAGCGCGGGCTTTTCCATGCCTCCGGAATGGGACATTTTCGGAAACTTCACGGTGGGCAGCGGCCAGGAAGCCTTCGATGAGCTATGGAGCAAACCCGGGCCCAAACCGACGGCGATCTTCTGCGCTTCCGATGAAATGGCCATGGGAGCCATGTTGCAGGCGCGGCGCCGTGGTGTCCGTGTACCGGAAGAATTGTCCATCATCGGGATCGACAACCATGAATTCGCCGAGGCCATGGGCCTGACAACCGTGGCCCAGGACCCTGTGGAACAAGGCCAGTTGGGGACGCGCATGCTGTTGGACGAATTGGCGGGGGCTGCAGGTTCCGTGCGGTCCATGAAAGCACCCCACCAGCTCATCGTGCGGGAAACCACCGCACCGCCCCGCCCCAGAAGCTGAGGGCCCCAAGGACCAACTCCCCGGAAGCCAGGGTCCCGGCGGCCGGTAAAGCGGAGTCAGGAAGCCCGGGCCAACTGCCTGATGGGGATCCAGCGGGAAGCCAGCCTGCGGTAAGCCGCGGCCGCTCCTGTCATGTCGCCCTCGGCCAGGCATTCGATGCCGAGCCTGACGTCCATGGGCGAATCGTCCGGGTACACCTTGTCCGCCACGGCGCCGTAGTCCAGCTCGACCATTGACTGAACATGGAATAGTTCGAGCCATTCGGTGAGCTGCGTGAGGTCGTCCAGCATGTCCAAGTCCGGGGCGGCAAGGGCGAGGTTGGCTACGGCAAAGCGTGCCCGGTCCAAGGCATCCGTCAGCGAGGCCCAGACCCTGACCGTCAGGATGCGTCCGCCGGATTCCACGACATCCTTGCGGTCCGACTCCTGGAAAAGCGAGAACCAGCTGAAGGGAATCCCCCAGGTGGAGGCCCGTGTGTGCACCCGCTTCGCGTCGTGGCTGGCGTTGATACGGTCGATGCGTGCCTGGTGCCGGTCGCGCTGGTCCACGGGGATGAGCAAGTCCGCGAGCGGTCCATGGATACCTTCCATGAGGGCGTTGGCCGCCAATCCTGCCCGGATGACCAGCTGGCTGGGGCAGTAAAGCAGCCGCCCGGCGTCGGGATCGTTCGGGTCTCCGGACGGAATCCTGGTAATGCGGACCAGATCCGTGCTGCCCGTCGGGAAAGGATCACCGCCCTTGCGTGTGACCCGTCCGAGGGAAGCGAGCAGCTCGGCATTTTCGACGGCGGCCCGCGAACCGCTACGGCTACCACTCGCCACGAGCTGCTGCCGCTGGTCCTCGGGGAATGCTTCGAGCGGCTCGTACACGCGCAACGCTGAAGAGAAGGGCAGCCCTGCCTGGCTTCCGAATAGCTTTCCGCTCATCGCGGGCCCGCCTCCTCCGTCATTGTCGCTGCTCAGTCCGTAAGCTCCACGATCACGGGAGCGTGGTCCGAAGCGCCCTTGCCCTTGCGTTCCTCTCGGTCGATTGAGGCTCCGATGACGCGGGCGGCCAGCGCGGGGGAGGCCAGGACGAAGTCGATTCGCATGCCCTCCTTCTTGGGGAACCGCAGCTGCGTGTAGTCCCAGTAGGTGTACACGCCCGGACCCGGGGTGTAAGCGCGGGCGACGTCGGTGAATCCGGCGGCTTCGAACGCCCGGAAGGCCTCACGCTCGGGTTCGCTGACGTGGGTCATGGCGTTTGCCCGGAAGAAGTCGATGTCCCAGACATCCTCGTCCAGCGGCGCGATGTTCCAGTCGCCCATGAGGGCCACCTGCGTCTCGGGGTTTTGAGTGATCCAACCGGCGGCGTGGCCCTTCAGGGTGTCCAGCCACTTGAGCTTGTACGGCATGTGTTCGTCGTCCAGGGAACGGCCGTTGGGAACGTACAGGCTCCACACCCGGACCCCGCCGCACGTTGCGGCAATGGCACGGGCTTCCTGGACAGGATCCTTGCCGGCTTTTCCGAAGGCGGGCTGGTCAACAAAGGTCCGCTCGACGTCGTCGAGCCCTACACGCGAGGCGATCGCCACGCCGTTCCATTGGCTCACACCGAAGTGGGCAACCTCGTAGCCCATGCGCTCGAAGAGCTCCCATGGGAAGTTGTCGTCCCTGCACTTGGTTTCCTGCATGGCGAGGACGTCGCAGTCACTTCGCTGCAGCCAAGCCTCGACGCGGTCGGCGCGTGCGCGGAGCGAATTCACATTCCAGGTAGCTATCTTCACAGCCACTAACTTACCGCGGGGACTAGTGGGCGAGCATCACCGAAGAAGAGGCGCGCCTGCGGAGCTTGATGCCGGAGGCGATCAACAACACACCGCTGACCGCGGCGTATGTCGCCAGGAGCGCCACCACACTCAGGAATCCAGCGCCTGGATTGACGAGCACAAAAAGTCCGAACAACGTGGTGACCAAGGCTGTCAGCATCCAGATCCACCAAGCCCGGACCGTCGTCCTGGTGTCCATGGCAAGGATGATCTGCGAAATGCCGAGGACCAGGGCCCATGCTCCTATGAGGACGCCCAGTGCCGCAGCGGTGATGCCCGGCCACGAAACGGCCACAAGGCCGGTCGCGACGGAGATGAAGCCGCCGATCAAGCTCCAGCGGGAATGGCGCGCCGGATCGTAGAAGTAGTGGGCCATATTGGTGAGCCCGTCGGTGATGGCGAAGACGCCGAACACGTAGACGAGGGCAAACACCGTGGCGACCGGCAGGGAAGCGACAAGGAAGGCCAGGAGAAGGGCCAAGGCTCCCCGGAAGATGAGCGCCGTTCCTGAATGCTGGAACAACTTGCGTCCTGCGGTGTCGGACATAGGGTCAGTTTAGACCCGGGCCGGAAGCTGGTGAAGGGGGCCGCTGGAACTCCCCGGCGCAACGCGGGGTCACTTACGGCCCAAGTTGCTGCCCGGCATGGGCCGTAAGTGACCCCGCGTTGGGGAGTTTCCGCGGGGCCAACGACGTCGTTTGCGTCGCAGTCAGTATTGGCGCGGGAACTGGGAGAGGCTAAGAGCCTGATGCCGCGAACGGGGCGTGCGCCGCTGGGACTCTCGAGCGCCCATTGCAAGTGCCGCGCGATTTTGCGACCAGCCCAGCCCTTGTTGAGGGTCAGGACGGGGAGAAGCGCAGAGAGGAAGGTCCGGGCGTCCAAGTCCTTCACAGCGGTACCACCGTTGTGACGGAGTTCCCGGGTGACGTGCTGGACCGCCTCGACAGCGGGCTCAGGGATGACCTCCACTTTGTAGCTGGTGATGCGCGGCGAAAGCGCTGAACCCACAAACTCGCCGCAACGCGGGGTCACTTACGGCCCAAGTTGCTGCCCGGCATGGGCCGTAAGTGACCCGGCGTTGGGGAGTCTCCGCTAGACAGACTCCAGGATGCTCACATAGTTCGCGATGCCCACGCCGCCCATGTTCTGCACGGCTCCGCGGCGGGCGTTGGGCAGTTGCATGGCTCCCGCGGTGCCCGTCAGCTGCATGGCCGCGATGACGTGCTGCGACACACCTGTTGCGCCAACGGGGTGGCCCTTGGCCTTGAGTCCGCCCGACACATTGACGGGCAGCCTGCCGTCCTTGTAGACCCACCCTTCCTGCACCGCCCGGGATCCTTCACCGCGCGGCGTCAGCCCCATGGCTTCGTACATGATCAATTCGGCGATCGTGAAGCAATCGTGCACCTCGGCGAAGTCCAGTCCTTCGATCCTGACGCCGGCCATCCCCAGCGCGCGTTCCCAGGACACTCTCGTGGCGGCGAACTCCGTGGGGTCGCGGCGCTCTGCCGGGAAGAAGTCGTTCGCGTGCCCGAAGCCCGCCAACCGTACGGGTTCGGTAGCAGCGCCCGACGCCGGGCCCAGGGAAAGCACGACGGCGGCGGCGCCGTCGGACACGGGGGAGCAGTCGGTGCGGCGAAGCGGTTCGGCAACCATGGGATTCTTCTCGGAAACCGTCCGGCAGAACTCCTCGCCGAAGTCCCTGTGCATCTGCGCGTAGGGGTTGTCCATGCCGTTGTGGTGGTTCTTGGCGGCGATGGAACCCAGGACGTCGCTTAGGCCGGACCCGGCAAAACCAGGGCGTTCGATGCCCGCGCCGTAGCGCTTTTCGTAGTGCCGGGCCACCTCGGCGAACAGCCCCGTGAAACCGGTAGTGGAGGCCTTGCCCGCCATTTCGTAGGAGGCTCCGAGCAAAGCTGCTCCTACGACATCGGCTCCGGCGTCCGTCATCTTTTCGGCCCCGATCACCAGGACGTTGCGGGCAGTCCCGGCCAAGACAGCCTTCACGCCCTGCTGGAATGCTGCGGAACCGGAGGCGCAGGCGTTTTCGGTTCTCGTTGCGGGCACATTGGCAAGGTCCTCGGACAACTGGAGGGCCAGCGAGGACGTGAAGCCCAACGGCTGCATGCCCGAGTTGAACTGGCCGAGGTAGATCTCGTCGATGTCCCGTGGCTCAAGGCCCGAGTTCCCGATGGCCTCCGCGGACACCTGGACGATCAGGGACTCGAGCGTCTCGTCCGTGAGTTTGCCGAACTTGCTGTGTCCCCATCCGGTGAGGAGGACGTCTTTGCCGAACTGGTCCTTCAGGCTCATGCCACACTTCCTTCCAATGCAGGGGTGGTTACCAATGCGACGTCGAATGCCGCCTCCGTCTTTTCCCGGAGCTCCTCCACGGTGACTCCGGGGGCGAGGCGGGTCAGCGTGAGCTGCCGCCCGCCGTCGTCGTTCGCGGATGGCAAGATGTCGAACACCGCGAGGTCGCTGACAATGCGGTCCACCACGCCCAGGCCGGTCAGCGGCAGGGTGCATTCCCGGACGATCTTGGCGCTCCCGTCCTTGGCGTTGTGCTCGGTGAGGACCACGACACGCGGGGTGCCGGCCACGAGGTCCATGGCGCCGCCCATGCCCTTGACCATCTTTCCCGGAATGGTCCAGTTGGCGAGGTCCCCGTTGCCGGAAACCTGCATGGCGCCGAGGATGGCAACTTTGACATGTCCGCCGCGGATCATGCCGAAGGACGTCGCGGAGTCGAAGATGCTGCCGCCGGGCAGGACCGTGACGGTCTGCTTACCGGCGTTGATGAGGTCGGCGTCTTCCTCGCCCTCGTAGGGGAAAGGCCCCATGCCGAGAAGGCCGTTCTCGCTTTGCAGGACAACCCGTACGCCGTCGGGCAGGTTGTTGGCAACGAGGGTGGGAATGCCGATGCCGAGGTTGACGTAATCGCCGTCGTTGAGTTCCTGGGCCGCAATGGCGGCCATTTCGTCGCGGGTCCATGCCATGGTGGTGCTCCTTCGCTGGTGGGTGCTTAGACGGCCAGGGCTTCAGTGCGGGGCCGGACGGTGCGCTGCTCGATGTCCTTGGTGCGGCTGCGGGCCTGGACCAGTCGCTGGACGTAGACGCCGGGGGTCACGATATGGTTCGGATCCAGCTCGCCCCGATGCACGATCACTTCGGCCTCGGCGATGGTCACGATTCCCGCCGTGGCCACCACAGGGTTGAAATTCCGGGCCGTGTAGCGGTAGATCAGGTTGCCGTCCGTGTCCGCGGTGTGCGCGTGGACCAGCGCGATGTCGGCCACGATCCCGCGCTCGCGGACGTACGTGACGCCGTCGAACTCTTCGAGCGGCTTGCCCTCGGCAACCAGGGTTCCGACGCCGGTCCGCGTGTAGAAGGCGGGGATGCCGGCACCACCGGCGCGGAGGCGTTCGGCCAGGGTGCCCTGGGGAGCGAATTCGACCTCGAGCTGCCCGGAAAGGTACTGCTCGGCGAAGAGCTTGTTCTCGCCCACGTAGGAAGCGATGACCTTGCAGACCTGGCCCGTTTCGATGAGGATGCCAAGCCCCTTGCCATCAATGCCCATGTTGTTGGAGACCACTGTCAGGTCCTTGACGCCGGAATCGCGGACGGCCTCGATCAGGTCTGCGGGGATGCCGCTGAGTCCGAAACCGCCGACGGCGATCGTCTGGCCGTCGCGCAGGACGTCCTCTAGTGCAACGGCTGCGCTGGGCTGGATTTTGGCCATGGCGTTGTCCTCGTCTTTGAGTAGGGTCACTCAGTGATATCCACTTTGTGGACACTGGTCTGAGCTAGCGGTCTGAAAAGGAGCTTAGGGTTGCCCAGTGCGGAGGGTCAACGGCCTCGCATGGCCAGCAGGGTTGGACTCGCATAGTGTGGACGCTAGTCTTTGAAGTGTCCACATTGTGGAGGATATCTTTGAGAGGAGATCGGATTGTCGACTCGTCAGCCGCAAACCAAGCCGGTCCAGGGGGCCCAGGTCGTCGCCCGGGTTGCCGCGCTCCTCCGGCTCGTGGGACGCAAACCGGAGGGCATGTCCATCGCTGGCCTGGTCCGCGAGTCCGGGCTGACCCGCCCGACCGTGCACCGCTTGCTCGCGTCCCTCGCCGCCGAAGGCCTGCTGGACCACGACCAGCGGACCGGGAACTGGATCCTGGGGCCCGAGATTTTCCTGCTGGGCTCCGTGGCGGCGGCGCGGTTCCCGTTTGAGGACTTGGCCCGGCCCAGCCTGCGCCGCCTGGCCGAGGAGAGCGGGGAAAGCGCCTTCTATTCGATCCGTCGTGGCAACGAAACCGTGTGCGTGCTCCGCGAGGAAGGCAGCTTTCCGGTGCGTTCATTCGTCTTGCACGAGGGAGTCAGGTTCCCGCTCGGCGTAGCGTCGGCCGGCACGGCAATCATGGCGTTCCTGCCGGATGAAGAACAGGAAATGATCCTGTCCGGCTGGGAACAGCACGCCGGGGACTTTGCCACTGGCCACACCGAGAGGGTGGTGCGCCGGAACCTTGAGCAGACCCGGATGGCCGGGTACTCGGTGAATCCCGGGCTGATCCTCGAAGGCAGTTGGGGGATGGCGGCTGCCGTCTTCGACCAGCTGGGCCGGCCAGTCGGCGCTTTATCCCTCACAGGCATCGAGCCGCGATTCCGTCCTGAACGCCAGGAATTCCTCGGCAAGTTGCTCATGGAAGAAGCCCACCGCATGAGCTCCGCAAGAACCGACCACCTTTGAGCCGCAACCTTGGCGCGAATGCCGCCATCCGGCGTCGGAGGCTCCCAAAAGTGGTCAGTTCTGGAGGCGCGCCCAAAATTAAGTTTTGAAACTCACCCATCCACCCGGCTCCCACCTCCGAATAGCTGGCATAAGGACTTCACGCCGGAATCAACCGGCACCGAATGTCAGTCCGTTTGAAGGAGAAATGTCATGCTTTCTACAAAGCGCACGTCTTTTGCGATCGCCGGCCTCGCCGCTTCCGCCCTGTTGGGCCTCACTGCTTGTGGCGGCTCGGCTTCCACGGCTTCACCGTCGTCGGCCGCTCCCGCTGCGACCACCATGGCAGCCACACCCTCCGCCTCGGCAAGCGCCGCGATGGACCCGACTAAAGACCTCGTTGGCCCGGGCTGCGCAGGTTACGCTTCCCAGGTTCCCAGCGGTGCAGGTTCGGTTGCCGGCATGGCTCTGGACCCCGTAGCCGTGGCCGCTTCCAACAACCCGTTGCTCAAGACCCTCACGGCCGCTGTGTCCGGCAAGCTGAACCCCAAGGTGAACCTGGTGGACACGCTGAACAGCAGCCAGTTCACTGTCTTCGCTCCTGTGGACAGCGCCTTCGCCAAGATCCCCGCCGCCACCATCGACGGCCTCAAGACCGACGACGCCCTCCTGAGCAAGATCCTCACCTACCACGTCATCCCCGGCCAGCTGACTCCGGACCAGATCGTGGGCACCCACAAGACTGTTGAAGGCGACTCGGTGACCGTCACGGGAACCAAGGACGCGCTCAAGGTTGACGGCGGCTCCGCCGTGATCTGCGGTGGCGTCCACACCGCCAACGCGACGGTCTACTTGGTTGACAGCGTCCTGATGCCGAAATAGATCTCGGCAGATGAGGTACAGGCCATGCCCCTTAGGATTCGTCTTAAGGGGCATGTCCGTTGCGCAAAAGATCCAAGGGAGATGAGTGAAGCCGTCAATCGTGTGGTTCCGGGACGACCTCCGGACCACGGACAACCCGGCGCTGCGCGCGGCAGCCGACGACGGTGCAGCCGTCGCGCTTTATGTCATCGATGAGGAATCGCCCGGAATCAGGCCGCTCGGCGGCGCGTCCCGCTGGTGGTTGCATCATTCCTTGCTCACCCTTCGCGAAGACCTTGCCGCCCTCGGCGTACCACTCGTGCTGCGTCGCGGACCGGCGGCGGAGATTGTCCGGGAAACCGCGACGGCGATGGGTTCCGGATCGCTGTACTGGAACCGCCGTTACGGCGAGGCAGAGCGAATGCTCGACGCCGGCATCAAGGCCTGGGCGGGCGGGTCCGGGATGCACGCGGAGAGTTTCCAGGCCTCTTTGCTGCACGAACCGTGGGCCGTCACCACGAAGCAAGGCGGACCCTTCAAGGTTTTCACGCCATTTTGGCGGACCGTGTCCGGGCTGGATTTCCGTGAACCGCTGGAAGCTCCGGAACCGGGCCGGGGATACTCGGGCCGGCTCCCTCAGTCCGAGGAATTGGACACGTGGGGATTGCTGCCGCGGAACCCCGATTGGTCTGCCGGATTATCCGAGGTTTGGGAGCCGGGTTCGGCCCAGGCCCATGAGCTCCTCGATGCCTTCGTGGAGCACGGGCTGGTGGACTATCCGGTGAACCGGGATCGTCCGGACCTGCCGGGCAGCAGCCGGTTGTCGCCCTTTTTGCGCTGGGGGCAACTCAGCCCGTTCGAGGTATGGCATGCCCAGCAGCGCCGGCGTCGGGAACTGGGCGAGGGCGCTGCAGTCTTCGCCTCGGAACTCGGGTGGCGTGAATTCTGCTGGCACCAATACTTCCACCACCCGGACCTGGCAACGGCCAATTTGCGTCCGGGGTTCGACCACTATCCGTGGGCTTGGCCGGGTGCTCAGGGTGCAGGCTCGCATGACTCGGCCAGCAGCGCAGGGGCCCGGGAGGCCGAGTCACAGGAGGCCGGCTCACAAGAGGCTGCCAACCTCCTTCGCGCATGGCAGGAAGGCCGCACCGGTTTCCCCTTAGTGGATGCGGGCCAGCGGCAATTGTGGCATACAGGATGGATGCACAACCGGGTCCGCATGGTTTCCGCCAGCCTCTTGGTCAAGAACCTCGGCATCCATTGGCAAGTGGGCGAGCAATGGTTCTGGGACACATTGGTGGATGCCGATCCGGCGTCCAATCCCGCGAACTGGCAGTGGGTAGCCGGTTCCGGCGCCTCGCCCTTCTTCAGGATCTTCAATCCGGAGACCCAGGCAGCGAAATTCGATCCCCACGGCAGCTACGTCGGCCAGTGGATCCCGGAACTGGCCACGGCGGACTATCCGGAGCCGGTGGTGGACCTCAAAGCCTCGCGTCGGGAGGCGCTGGATGCCTACGGCTCGCTGCCTCGTTGAACCGGGCCACCACTTCCTACCATTTTTGGCCCCGCCGCAGAGCGGCACCTCCCCGCCTGCGGCGGGTTCCGGCGTCGGGCATTCCCAAATGTGGTCGGGTGTGGAGGGCCGCAGCAGAAGTCCTCTAGAAATTAGTAGGAAGTCCGAGTATATTCGGGATCAAAGACGTCCCGGAGCGCAGTTGGACATGTGCCTTCGAGGCCGATGGCGGGCATTCCCCCTATGCAAAGGAGCATTCCATGGTGCGCGAACTTTCCCACTACATCGACGGCCAAAGGGTCGACGGGACCTCTACACGATTCAGCGACGTCTACAATCCCTGCACCGGCGAGGTTCAGGCACGGCTTCCCCTCGCCAGTGCTGACGAGGTCAGGAACGCCATTGCGAGCGCGGAGAAGGGCCAGCTCGAATGGGGCGCCATGAACCCGCAGCGCCGCGGCAGGATCCTGCTGAAGTTCGTGGACCTGGTCAACGAACATATGGACGAACTCGCTACGCTCCTATCCTCCGAGCACGGCAAGACCTTCCTCGATTCCAAAGGCGACATCCAGCGTGGCATCGAGGTGGTGGAGTTCGCCGCCGGTGCCCCGCACCTGCTCAAGGGTGAATTCACGGACAGCGCCGGCACGGGCATCGACGTCCACTCACTGCGCCAGCCCCTTGGGGTGGTCGCGGGCATTACGCCCTTCAACTTCCCGGCCATGATTCCACTCTGGAAGTCCGGCCCCGCACTGGCTGCCGGCAATGCCTTCATCCTCAAGCCTTCGGAGCGCGATCCGTCCGTGCCGCTGCGCCTGGCGGAACTTTTCACCGAAGCGGGATTGCCGGACGGCGTCTTCAACGTCATCAACGGCGACAAAGAAGCCGTGGACACCCTCCTTGAAGATCCGCGGGTGAAGGCCATCGGCTTCGTCGGAAGCACGCCGATTGCCAAGTACATCTACGCCACGGCCGCGGCCCACGGGAAGCGCGCCCAGTGCTTTGGCGGTGCCAAGAACCACATGGTGATCATGCCCGACGCCGATCTCGACATGGCCGCGGATGCCCTCATCGGTGCCGGGTTCGGCTCCGCCGGAGAGCGTTGCATGGCCATCTCGGTTGCTGTGCCTGTTGGCCAGGAGACAGCGGACCAGCTCGTCTCCAAGCTGCAGGACCGCATCAAGGGCCTGAAGGTGGGTCCCAGCCTGGCCGCGGATTCGGACTTCGGGCCTGTAGTGGCCGCCTCGGCGAAGCACCGTATTGAGGGGTACATCCAAGCGGGCGTCGATCAGGGCGCCACCCTCGTCACCGATGGACGCGACCTGAAGGTGGACGGTTACGCCGGAGGCTTCTGGGTTGGCCCGACCCTCTTCGACAACGTCACAAAGGACATGTCCATCTACAAGGAGGAGATCTTCGGCCCGGTCCTGAGCGTCCTCCGCGCGGCCGACTACGAAGAGGCACTGCGGCTCTGCTCCGAGCACGAGTTCGGCAACGGCGTCGCGATCTTCACCCGCGACGGCGACGCTGCCCGCGACTTCGCGAGCCGAGTCGAAGTGGGCATGGTGGGCATCAACGTTCCCATCCCGGTCCCGATTGCCTACTACACCTTCGGCGGCTGGAAGGCCTCGGGCTTCGGCGACCTCAACCAGCACGGCCCAGACGCCTTCCGCTTCTACACCAAGACCAAGACGGTCACCACCCGCTGGCCCTCGGGCATCCGCCAGGGCGCCAGCTTCGTGATGCCGGCCGGCAGCTAATGGCCGAGGTCCTGTTCGAAAAGCGCGGCCACCTCGGCGTCATCACGCTGAACCGACCGAAGGCCGTCAACGCACTCACCGCCGGCATGGTGCACGCCATGCTGGAGCAACTCACCGCCTGGGCGGACGACGACGCCGTCAGAACGGTTTTGGTGCACGGCGCGGGGGACCGCGGACTCTGCGCGGGTGGGGACATCGTGGCGATCTACGACGACATGCTGCGCGGCGGGGACCGGACCGCGGATTTCTGGGCAGCGGAGTATCGGTTGAACTCGCTCATTGCCCGGTACCCGAAGCCGTATGTGGCCTTCATGGACGGGCTGGTCCTCGGTGGCGGGGTCGGGATCTCAGCCCACGGCTCTGTCCGCGTGGTCACCGAGCGGACCCGTACCGGCATGCCGGAAACCACCATTGGTTTTGTGCCCGACGTCGGCGGGACCCTTCTGCTGTCCCGCTCACCGGGCGAGTCCGGTACACACGCAGCCCTCACGGGCGCCCACTTGAGCGGGGCCGACGCCTTGTTCCTGGGGCTCGCGGACCACTTCGTGCCGTCCGAGAGCCTGCCCGCGCTCGCGGAAGCGCTGGAAAGCTCGACGGCGGAGGCCGCCGTCGGGCGCTTTGTTCAGGAGCCGCCCGCCTCGACGCTGTCCGGCCAGCGCGGGTGGATCGATGACGCCTATACTTCCGGCGACGCCGAGGAAATCGTCGCCAGGCTGCACGCCGCCGGCGGCGACGCCGCTGCAGCCGCGGTCACGATCGAGGCGAAATCGCCTACAGCCGTGAAAGTCACCCTGGAATCGTTGCGGCGAGTCCGGGGGCTTTCCCTCGAGGAGGCCTTGGAGCAGGAATACCGTGTTGGCGTGCGGTGCCTGGCCGGGCCGGATTTCCGGGAGGGCATCCGCGCCCAAGTGGTGGACAAGGACCGCAACCCACAATGGAAGCCAGCTTCCCTGGCGGAGGTGTCGCCGGCCGCCGTCGAGGGCTTCTTCGCGCCTCTCGGCGACCGTGAACTCAAACTTCATTCAAAGGAGTCCGACCATGTCTGACGCAGTTTCCGGTACCATCGCTTTCCTCGGCCTTGGCCACATGGGCGGTCCTATGGCCGTGAACCTTATCAAGGCAGGGCATCAAGTGGTCGCGTACGATCCCGTGCCGGCAGCGCTCGAGGCAGCCCGTGAACACGGCATTGCCACGGTGGATTCCGCTCCGGAGGCCGTTGTCGGTGCTTCCGTTGTCCTGACCATGCTGCCCAGCGGCAAGCACGTCCTGGAGGCCTACCGGGGAGTGGACGGAGCGCCGGGCCTGCTCTCGGTGGCTGCGCCGAACACACTGTTCCTGGACTGCTCCACCATCAACGTCGACGAGGCCCGCGAGGCCGCTGCCATTGCCTTGGAAGCCGGCCACCGCTCCGTAGACGCGCCCGTTTCCGGAGGCGTGGTGGGTGCCGAAGCCGGGACCCTGACCTTCATGGTGGGGGCGCTGACCGAGGACTTCGAAACAGTGAAGCCGATCCTGGAACACATGGGCCGGAGGATCGTGCACTGCGGTGACCACGGAGCCGGGCAAGCCGCAAAGGTCTGCAACAACATGATCCTTGGCGTCTCCATGATTGCCGTCAGCGAGGCGTTCGTCCTGGGCGAGAAACTGGGACTGACGCACCAAGCGTTGTTCGATGTCGCGTCCAACGCCTCTGGGCAGTGCTGGGCGCTGACCACCAACTGCCCAGTTCCCGGACCGGTTCCCACGAGTCCGGCCAACCGCGACTACAAGCCCGGATTCGCCGGAGCGCTCATGGCGAAGGACCTCCGGCTAGCGGTCAACGCGCTCGAGAGCACCGGAGTGGACGGGAAAATGGGGCACTTGGCATCGCAGATCTACGATGCTTTCGCGGCCGAAGGCGGAGCCGAGCGCGACTTCTCCGGCATCATCACGGACATCCGGGACAAGTCCGCCAAGTAGCCTTGGCGGGTGGGTCAGTTACGACAAAAGGGGCACGGCTTGGCGCAGCAGCACGAAAACATCCTGGTGGAACTCCGTGGACGGGTGGGCTTGGTGACCCTGAACCGGCCCAAGGCGCTCAATGCGTTGAACCAGGCCACCATGAACGAGATCGTGGCCGCCGTGTCGGACATGGATGCGGATCCCGCAGTGGGTGCCGTGGTGATCACCGGCTCGGAAAAGGCCTTCGCGGCCGGCGCCGACATCAAGGAAATGGCATCCAAGGGGTACATGGAAATGTACGCCGCCGACTGGTTCCGCGCCTGGGAAAACCTCACGCGCCTGCGCATCCCTGTCATTGCCGCGGTGTCCGGCTTTGCCCTGGGCGGGGGCTGCGAACTTGCCATGATGTGCGATTTCATCATTGCCGGGGACAACGCCAAGTTCGGCCAACCGGAAATCAACCTCGGTGTCATTCCCGGCATGGGCGGCTCCCAGCGGCTGACCCATGCCGTGGGCAAGGCCAAAGCGATGGACATGGTCCTCACCGGGCGGTTCATGGACGCCGAGGAAGCCGAGCGTGCGGGACTTGTTTCCCGCGTCGTGCCGGCAGATTCCGTGGTGGAGGAGGCTCTGAAGGCCGCCGAAGTGATCGCGTCGAAGTCCAAGCCGGTTGCCATGGTGGCCAAAGAAGCCGTCAACGCGGCCTTCGAAACCGGCCTGTCCCAGGGCGTTTTGTTTGAGCGCCGGATCTTCCACTCATTGTTCGCCACCGAGGACCAAAAGGAAGGCATGGCAGCGTTCACCGAGAAGCGCCAGCCGGAGTTCAAGCACCGTTGACCACCGGGTCCGCTACGCGGGGCCGAGCTCGACAGGGTATTCGAGCGCGTGGCCGTATTGGGACCACCCTCCGGTGAAAAGCCTGCCGTGTCCGAGGCCGGCATGCTCCAGTGCCAAGAGGTTGTGGCAGGCCGTCACTCCGGAGCCGCAATAGCTGATCACGTTCTCGGCCGTTGTGATGCCTGCCGAGGCGAAGATGCGCAGCAACTCTGCCTTGCTGCGCAGCTTCCCGGCGGGGTCCAGGTTCTCCCTGCAGGGGACGTTCCTCGCGCCGGGCACATGCCCGGGCCTTGGATCGATGGGGTCCTGCTTGCCCTCGAAGCGGTCGCGGTTGCGTGCGTCCACCACGAGGTTCGCTTCGATGGAGAGTTCATGGATCTCCGCCAGGCGGTTCCTGGGCCACGTTTGTGCGGTGAAATCGCCGGCGGGCCTCGAACGAGATTCGGTTTCAAGTGGCCCTTCGTAGCCGGCCATCCCGCCATCCAGAATGGCTGAGCAATGGCCTGTAGCGCGTAGCATCCAGACCAAGCGTGCAGCGATTACCCCGCCTGCGTCGTCGTACGCCACCACGATGTCGCCGTCGCTGATTCCCGATTCCCGCATCCCAACGGCAAAATCATGGGCCGCCGGCAACGGGTTTCTTCCTTCGAGCGGCGATCCCTTGGCTGATAGCCATCGATCCAGGTCGACGAAAACGGCGCCGGGGATGTGCCCGCGGTCGTACGCCGCCCGGCCCGAGCGCCCGTCGAGGTACCAGCGCACATCCGCCAGCACCAGGCGGCCACGATTTTGGGACAACCATTCGAGGTCGACAAAAGGTTCCACGTCTGAACTCTGCATGGACACAATGCTACGTGCGAGTCTCATTATTTGATATGCAAATCTCGCAATGTGGTCACCGGGGATCAGTCCGTAAAGTCCCCCGCCGCCTTGCGGAAGTCTCCCAGCACGCGGATCAGGTGCTCGACGTCGTCGTCCCCGAAACCGGACTGGCCGAACACCTCGTTGTTGAGTGCCGTCGTCGCGCGCTTCGCGAGGGTACGGCCTTCCGCGGTGAGCTCGATCAGCGTGGTGCGCCCGTCAGTGGGGTGCGGGGAGCGGACCACGAGGGCTGCCTTCTCGAGGCGGTCGACGGCGTTGGTCACGGACGTCGGATGCACCTGGAGCAGCGCACTGGCTTTGTTCATCGGCAACGCGCCGCTGCGGGCGAAACTCAGCAGCGCCAGGAGCTCGTAACGCGCGAAGGTCAGGCCGAACGGCTTCAACACGCCCTCGATCCGCGCCAACAGGATCTGCTGCGTGCGCATGATGGCGGTGATGGCCGCCATGGGCGCGGCGACTTCGCCCCAGCCGTGGCGTTCCCAGTTTCGCTGGGCGTCGGCGATGGGGTCGCGGGGGAGCGGGCTGCCCACGGTGCCTCCTGACATTGATTGGCTGTCTATTCTTTCAGACTCGGGAACTCGTCCTCGGTGTACTCGACGCCCAGGCCGGCAGGCAGCGGGCCGTCTCCGTGACGGGCCACCTCCATGCCCCGAAGTTCGACACGGCGGATCTTGCCGGAAATCGTCTTGGGCAACTCGCCGAATTCGAGCCGACGGATGCGCTTGAACGGCGCCAGGTGCTGCCGGCAGTACCTGAGGATGTCTTCAGCCACGGCCGGACCGGGCTCGTACCCCGCGGCGAGCACCACGAAAGCCTTAGGCACCGAAAGCTTGACCGGATCCGGAGAGGGCACGACGGCGGCCTCCGCCACAGCGGGATGTTCGATCAGGACGCTTTCGAGTTCGAAAGGCGACAAACGGTAGTCGGAGGACTTGAAGACGTCGTCGCCGCGGCCCACATAGGTAATGACGCCGTTCCCGTCCCGGCTGGCCATGTCGCCCGTGTGGTAATAGCCGTCACGGAAAGCCTCGGCCGTCTTCTCCGGGTCGCCGAAGTAGGACTTCATGAGCCCCACGGGGCGGGGGTCCAAGCGCAAGCACAGCTCGCCGTCGTCGGCCTCTTCGCCGGTGGCAGGATCAACAAGAACGACGTCGTAGCCCGGCAGCGGCCGTCCCATCGAGCCGGTCTTGACCGGCTGGCCGGGGGTGTTGGCAATCTGGACCGTTGACTCCGTCTGGCCAAAACCGTCACGGATGGTCTGGCCCCAGGCCCTCTCCACTTGCCCGATCACCTCGGCGTTGAGGGGTTCGCCCGCCGAAACGACCTTGGTGGGCGGCGTCTTGAGCAGGGTCAGGTCCGCCTGGATGAGCATGCGCCATACGGTGGGCGGGGCGCAGAAACTCGTGACGCCTTCACGCCCCATCTGTTCCATGAGTGCCTTGGCATCGAAACGGTCGTAGTTGTAGACGAAAACGCAGGCCTCGGCGATCCACGGCGTGAAAACGTTGGACCACGCGTGCTTGGCCCAGCCGGGGGAAGCCACGTTGAGGTGGACGTCGCCAGGTTCCAGCCCGATCCAATACATCGTGGAGAGGTGCCCCACGGGATACGACGTGTGGGTGTGCTCCACCAGCTTCGCCCGCGACGTGGTGCCCGAAGTGAAGTAGAGGAGCATGGTTTCGTCGGCGGCGGTGGGGGCATCCGGCACGAACACGGTCTCCGCGGAATCCGCTTCGGCATATTGGAGGGCATTGGCGGTCTGGCTACCGGCCGGGCTCTGGCTACCGGCCGGGCCGCCGTCGCCCACTTCAATGAGGGTGTAGTCGCCCGGCACCGCGGCGAACTTGGCAATATTGGCGCTCCCGACGGCGGCCCAGCGGGCGCCCCCGCGCTCGACGCGATCCGTGATGTCGCGCGGACCCATGAGCGTGGTGGTGGGAATCAAGACCACGCCGAGTTTGATCCCGGCGAGCATGAGTTCCCACAGTTCCACTTGGTTGCCAAGCATGATGATCATGCGGTCGCCACGGTGGACGCCCTTGCCGCGGAGCCAGTTGGCAAGCTGCGAGGACCGAGCGGAGAGTTCGGCGAAGCTGCGGCGGGTGGAGCTCCCGTCTTGCTCGACGATGACGAGCGCCGGGTTGTTGGCCTTGGCGGGATCCGCTGCGATCTGGTCGAACCAGTCGAGGGCGAAGTTGAACTCGCTGAAGCGGGGCCACTGGAAGTCGCTGTAAGCCTTGGCGTAATCGGTGCGTAGCTCAAGGAGCCGGTCGCGGGCTGCGCGGAAGTCGTCGGTGACTGTCATTGTCTGCCTTTCGCCCTGCGTGGAATCGGTAGGCGCGGACCGGAAACGAGCTGGCCGTGTGATCCGCCTCACCTGCAATATACTAGGACATCCAAGGGTTTGGAAGAGGCAGTGTGGCGTGGATGCGTCCCGTCACGCCGGGCAGACTTTTGCGGGATTACGACGGCGGCGCCCCCGCCACGGCGCGGCAGGCCGCCGTCGTGCGCTGCAAAAAGTTGCCCAGCGTGACGGAGGCCCCCGGGTTCAGGCGAGTGCTACTTCCACCATGTGTCGAAAATCGTGACCGGAACAGTGCGCTTGTGGCGCGTCCGCGTGTACTTCTGCTCGATCAGCATCGCCGCGGCCTCGGGGATGTCACGGCCCTCAAGGTAGTCGTCGATCTGGTCGTAGCTGACTCCGAGTTCATCCTCGTCCGTACGTCCGGGAGTGCCGTCCAGGAGGTCCGCCGTCGGAATCTTTTCCCAGACCCTGGACGGGGCGCCCAGCTCGGCGAGGAGTGCGCGGTTCTGCCGCTTGTTCAGGCCGAAAAGCGGCAGGATGTCCGCGCCGCCGTCGCCGAACTTGGTGAAGAATCCGGTGACGGATTCGGCTCCGTGGTCGGTGCCGATCACCAGGTAGTTGTATTCGCCGGCGAGGGCGTACTGGGCGGTCATGCGGGCCCGGGCCTTGGTGTTGCCCTTGTGGAAATCGGAGATGCGTGCGCCGGTGGTCTTTTCGAACTCGTCCTCGAAGCCGTCGACAGCCCGGGAAATGTTGAATGTCCACTCCGTCTTGGCCTGGATGAAGTCCAGTGCGGCCCGGGCGTCGTCCTCATCGTGCTGGGTGCCGTAGGGGAGCCGGACCGCCACGAAGTTTGCTTCGACGCCTTCGGCCGCGAGCTCTTCGACGGCCAGCTGGGCGAGCCGCCCGGCGAGGGAGGAATCCAGTCCGCCGGAAATACCCAGGACAAAGCCCTTGGTTTGCGTGGCCTTGAGATATTCCTTCAGGAACGTGACGCGTTTACGAACCTCCTCGGCAGGGTCGATCCGGGGCTGGACGCCCATTTCCGCAATGATCGTGGCCTGGAGTGTGCGCATGTCCCCAACACTAGTAACCAGCACTTGAAACACTCAACTGTGTCACCCCATGTGTTTTACCCCGGAACGCTGGTCCCACCCAACTAGCACGCAGTTGTTGTCGTTTTGAGCGCCCATAACGACAACAACTGCGAGCTAGTTGGGCGGGCACGCCGCCCGTTCAGCGCACAGGGGCGGCGCCCGTCGACGCCCGGACCGTCAGGTGGGTGGGCATGACTGCCAAGCGCCGGCTCGTGCCGCCGTACTGGGGATTCAGCCTGGACAGGAGCATGGAGACGGCCACACGACCGGCTTGTTCAATGGGAGACGCCATGGTGGTGAGGGGAGGGTTGCAGAAATCGGCTCCGAAGATGTCGTCGCAACCGACGATGCTCATGTCCTCGGGCACCCGGATACCGCGTTCGCGCAGCCGCTGCAGCATCCCGATGGCCAACAGGTCATTGAAGACGATGCAGGCCGTGGCCCCCGTGTGTGCCGCGGCGTCCGCTGCGGCCGCGCCCGAGGTGGTCTTGGGTGCGAACGGTCCCACACTGAATGTGGTCAGCTTCCGTTCCGTGGTTTCTTCCTGGAATGCTTGCCACCGCTTGGCGTTGGACCAGGAGGTGGCCGGGCCTCCGACGAAGCAAATCCGTGTGTGCCCCAGCGAGACCAGGTGCTCCAGCGCCTGGATGATGGCCGACGGCGTATCGATCACCACCGTGGGTGCAATTGCGGGGGCCCGGTTGATGGTGACCAGTGGCTGCTGCGCCGCCGCTTCGGCCAGCTGCGCATCCGTCAATCGGGATGCGGCAAGGATGAATCCGTCGGCCGAACGGCGCATCTTCTGCAGGGCATCTGCCTCCATCTCCGCTGATTCCTCGGTGTCTACGAGCAACTGCGTGTAGCCGGCGGCCTTCAACTGGTGCTGCGCCCCGCGGATGATGTCGAAGTAGAACGGATTGGTGATGTCCGGAACCAGGACGGCAACAGTCTGGGTGCGTCCGGAGCTGAGCCCGCGGGCCTGGGAGCTGGGAATGTAATTCAATTGCGCGGCCGCTTCTTCGATCCGCTCGCGCGTCACGTGGTTCACCCTCCCCGGATTGCTCAGGGCTCTCGAGACCGTTGACGTCGCCACTCCCGCGAGCTCCGCGACGTCGCGGATCGTGGGCTGCTTGCCCGGTGACTGGAGCTGAAGTTCTGCCATCGTCTAGGTGTTCCTCATCTGCCGCAGCCGCTCCACAACGAGTGACTTGTCCCACAATTGCAGCACCGATGACAATTTTTGGCAATCGCTTGTCATCGTTGTTGCGCGTGCCTAGACTCGGAGCAATCACCCCGATGTGACGCGCACCACGCCAATGAGGCCCATCGGGCTCCAGGGAGGAAAACAATGAAGTTTGCATCGTCCGCCAAATTTGCCGCTGTTGCCGTAACAGCCGCACTAGCCTTGACCGCCTGTGGAGGCGGCAGCACCAGCTCCGGGGGGAGCGTCGGGCCTGTTGACGGCAAGGGCAAGAAGCTGAGCGTCCTGGTCAACTCCAGCGCCGCCTATCCAGCCCAGCAGAAGCAATGGTTCACCGACATTGCGGCCAAGTTCAAGGCCCAGACCGGTGCCGACGTCCAATTCGAAACCTTCGCTTCGGCCAACGATGAACTGACCCGCATCCAGACGTCCGTCGTCTCCGGACAGGGACCTGACGTCTACAGCCTCGGTACCACCTTCACGCCCACCGCGTATGCAACCAAGGCCTTCGTGACTTTGTCCGACGACGACTGGAAGAAGGTAGGCGGGAAAGACAAGTTCAACCAGGCCGCCCTTGGAATTTCCGGCCCGGACGCCCAGCACCAGGCGGGCATTCCCTTTGTCAGCCGGCCGTTCGTGATGGCGTACAACAAGGACATCCTGAAAGCGGCCGGGATCGACAAGCCCGCCACCAGCTGGGACGAGCTTGCAGCCCAGGCCAAGAAGATGACCGATCCGTCCACGGGCACCTTCGGCCTGGCCACCGGGTACAAGGACAGCTTTGACCCCTGGAAGTTCATCTGGGCAATGTCCGTCCAGGCAGGTAACCCGCTCGTGGACGGAAAAACGCTCAAGCTTGATGACCCGGCCGTCAAGAAAGCCTACGAAACCTACTTCGGCTGGCTTACCAAGGACAAGGTAGTCGATCCGGCTTCCATCGGGTGGAGCAACAGCAATGCCGTTGCCGCCTTTGCCTCGGGCAAGGCCGGATACCTCATGATGACGACGTCGAGTTCCCTCCCGACTCTGGACAAGTCGGCTGTCGCGGGAAAGTACGCCTACACAGCCATGCCGACGACGGCGCCGGGCCAGTCGTCTCCGCAGGGCGATGGCGCGAAGGCGGCCAGCATCCTGTCCGGTGACAACGTGGTTGTTGCCGACTACTCGAAGCAGAAGGACCTTGCCTTCGCTTATATCAACCTGATCACGTCCAAAGATGAGCAGTTGAACTACCAGAAGATCTTCGGGGACCTGCCGGCCAACGCCGAAGCCCTGAAGGCTTTGGACAACCCTGTCCTCCAACCGGTTGCCGACACTGCCGCGAAGTCCAAGGCCACCCCGTTCACCGGGGCTTGGGGCGACATCCAGCTCGCCCTCCTCAACGTCGTGGTCCAGTCGATCCCCGACCTCTCCAAGGGTTCAGTGGACGACGCCAGCCTCCAGGCGCGCCTCAAGGACGCACAATCCAAGGGCCAGGCCTCACTTGACCGGGCATCGAAGTAAGTAGGAACTGACATGTCCACCGATTCATTGACTGCGGGAAAGTCCACGCGCCGCAAATCGTCCCGCGCTGCAAAGCCGGACCCGCAGTCGCCGGACAACACGCCCCGGCGCCGCAAGGGGCTGAGCGAACGCAACCGCCCCTTGTGGATGCTGATTCCAGGCGGGCTGCTCATGGTGATCATCATCGTGGTGCCACTCGTCCTCGGCATCTTCATGTCGGGGCTGGACCTGGACCAGTATTCGCTGCGCCAGTGGGTCAGCGCTCCGTTCATCGGAGTCCAGAACTTCATCGAAGCGCTGACCGCATCGCCTTTGCTCCACGCCATCTGGCTCAGCGTCAGCTACTCCTTGCTCGCTATGGTGGTCACTATCCCGCTCGGCATCGCCGGCGCCGTCGCGACCCAGAACGCGTTCAAGGGCCGGGCTGTGATCCGTTCCATCTTCCTGGTCCCGTACGTCCTTCCCTCCTTCGTGGTGGCCACGGTGTGGCGCACGATGTTCCAGCCGGGCAGCGTGATCGATTCGGCACTGCACTCGGTAGGCATCGACCCCGGCCTGTGGCTCAACGGTCCCCAGTCTTATTGGACCCTGATCCTGGTCCAGATCTGGGCATCGTGGCCGTTCGTCTACCTGCTGGCATTGTCCGGGCTCCAGTCCGTGGACCATGAGGTCCACGAGGCCTCGGCCCTTGACGGTGCGCTGTGGTGGAACAAGCTGCGCTACGTGGTCTTCCCGTACCTGAAGGGACCGCTCTCCTTGGCGTTCCTGATCGGCATGCTGCACCACATCAACAACTTCACCTTGCCGTTCGTCCTGTTCGGAGTACCTGCCCCGTCCGATGTGGAGCTGCTCCCGATCCTCACCTACGTCACGAGCTTCCAGAGCTTCAGGTTCGGACTCAGCGCAGCCATGGCGTTCGTTTCGCTGATCCTGATCGCGATTCCCCTGTTCGTCTATCTACGGGCCGTCAAACTCGATGACGCCGAAACTCCCGGAGGCAAAAAGTGAGCACCGCAACTACCGCCGTCGGACGCCAATCGAGCGAAGACTTCCGCCCGGGCTCCAAACGCCAGCACGAGGTCACCAAACTCTTGCCGGGGCCTATGCTCGCCATCATCCTGACGGTGTTGTGTGCCCTGGTGCTCATTCCGGTGGCGTACATCTTCCTGGCGTCCGTGAACTCGGACATCGGCGTGGCCCGGGGCGAGTTCTTCCCGTCCAGCGTCTCCTTTGAGAACTACTCCACCATCTGGTCGAGTGTTGGACTGGCCACGGGCCTGGCCAACAGCGTCCTCGTGGCCGGTTCCACCGCCGTGGTCTCCGCGCTGATGTCGATCGCAACCGCCTACGTCCTGGTCCGCTACCAATTCCGTGGCCGCTTGACGATCCTTCGCGGGCTCCTCGGACTGCAGTCGGTTCCAGGCACCCTCATGGTGCTTCCGGTCTTCGTGCTGTTCTCCTCGTCCGCCAGCTACCTGGGCATCCAGGTCATCGGCACGCAATGGGGCCTGTTCGTGACGTACCTGACGTTCGCGATGCCGTTCTCCACCTGGGTGATGGTCACCTACCTGCGCGGCCTGCCGCGGGAACTCGAAGAGGCGGCAAGGATCGACGGCGCCAGCAACCTGGGCGTGCTGGTGCGGATCATCCTCCCGCTGAGCTGGCCCGGCGTCGTCGTTTCCGGGATTTTCGCCTTCCTGCTCGGCTGGAACGATGTCCTGTTCGCCTCGGTCATGACGCGGCCCGAAAGCCAGACGGCCGCCGTCGCGCTCCAGGTCTTCGGCGCCTCGCAAGAAGGCGGCGCCATTCCCTACTACGGCCAGATGATGGCGGCTTCCCTTGTGTGTGCCGCCCCGGTGGTCATCCTGTACCTGATTTTCCAGCGTTACCTAGTGGGCGGCCTGACCGCCGGAGGAGTCAAGTAACTATGAGCACGCCAGCTGTTGAATGGGAGCTCTCGGGCTTCGGCGACGAGATCGACGACGACCCCAAGATCCAGATTGCCGTGATGCAGGCATTGGGAGCCAAGCACATCGAGGTCCGCAGTGCCTGGGGCACCAACATCGTGGATCTGGATGATGCACAGCTCCGTGAACTGAAGTCCTTGCTGGATGCCGCGGACATGAAGGTTTCCGCGATCGCCTCGCCAATCGGGAAAGTGGACATTTCCCTTCCCGTGGAGCACGAGGTGGAACGGCTTCGCCGGGCAATCAACGCCGCCCAGGTCCTGGAATCCCGCTACATCCGGATCTTCTCCTTCTACTACGGCGAGGACGTCGCGGTGGAGAGCATCCGGGATGCGGTCATCGAACGCATGCGTGCGCTCGCGGACGTGGCGGAAGAGGCCGGCGTCGTGCTTCTGCACGAAAACGAGAAAGACATCTACGGCGATATCCCCGAACGAGTCTTGGACATCGTCGAAACCGTGGCGTCTCCCGCGCTCAAAGTGGCTTGGGACGCGGCGAATTTCGTCCAGGTGGGCGTCAAGCCTTTCGACGACGGCTACGCCAAGCTCCGCCCGCACCTTGAATACCTGCAGGTGAAGGATGCCTTGTTCTCGGACGCCACCGTGGTGCCGGCGGGCGAAGGCGACGGCGATGTCCTCCGCACGGTTCAGGCCCTGAAGGCCGACGGGTACACCGGCTTCGCGAGCCTCGAGCCACACCTGGCCGGCGCCCATGGACTGGGCGGATTCTCCGGCCCGACCGCGTTCGGCATTGCAGCGAGGGCGTTCGCGAAAGTCCTCCACGAAGCAGGGGTGGGGACGAAGTGAGCGAGGCCTCAAAAGCTCCCGGCGCTTCGGAGATCCGGGCCGCGATCGTAGGGTGCGGGGTCATCGGCCGCACCCACTCGGCGGCGATCCGCGAATTCCCGGAGGTGGCCATCACGGCGCTTGTGGATGTGGTTGCCGAGGCTTCCGAGGCGCTTGCCGCGAAGATCGAAGCCCAGGGCGACCCTAGGCCTGCGGTCTTCCCGACGCTGGCCGAGGCGATCGCCGCCGCACCGGTTGACGTGGTCATCATCGCGACGCCCAGCGGGCTGCATATCGAGCAAGCGCTCGAAGCGCTCGACGCCGGCAAGCACGTGGTGATCGAAAAGCCGCTTGACGTTGACTTGGGCAAGGCGGACGAAATCCTGGCTGCGGCCAAGGCTGCCGAGGCCAAGGGCCTGGTGGCCACCGTGATCAGCCAGCACCGCTTCGATCCGGCCAGCCGGGTAGTGGACGAGGCCCGTCGAGCCGGGCGCTTCGGCACACTGACCTCGGCCGTCGCCTCCGTCAGTTGGTGGCGGAGCCAGGGCTACTACGATTCGGGGGCCTGGCGCGGAACCTGGACCATGGACGGCGGCGGGGCCATCATGAACCAGGGCGTCCACACCGTAGACCTGCTTTTGTGGTTCCTCGGCCGGCCCCTCGAGATCAGCGCCAAAACCGCGCTTCTCGCACACGAAGGCGTTGAGGTGGAAGACACCGCCGTAGCTACTGTCACCTTCGAGTCGGGCGCCCTTGCCGTGTTGCACGCGACGACGGCGGCGTACCCGGGCTTGACGGTGCGCCTCCAGGTGATGGGCAGCAAGGGTTCCGCAGTGATCGACAACGACGACCTCGCGTACTTCCACGCCTCCGACGCCGCAGATCCTTCGGAAAGCAGCGCCATGGGCATCCTCGGCGGCGGGAACCAGGCCGCCGTCGAACTCGCCAAATACCCGGACGACACTGTCGAAGCACTGGATCCCACGGTGTACCCGGCCGGACATGTCCGGCAATACCGCGACATCATCGCGGCGATCCGGGCAGGACGCCCCGCGGGCGTTACCGTCCGGGACGCCGTGACTGCTCTGGCTACCGTGCGTGCCCTGTATGTCTCGGCCACCTTGGGCCAGCCCGTGCTGATCGCCGACGTCATTGCCGGCAAGTACAACAATGTGGAGGTCCGCACCGGCGGGGCCCCTTCCCACCCGGAAGCCCCCACTGGCTCGCACCGCGAAGAGGTATCGGCATGAAGTTCTCCGTCTTCACCGCATCCACGCCGGAATGGTCGCCGCAGGAAGCCGCCACCAAGCTTGCTGCACAGGGGTGGGACGGCATCGAATGGCGCGTCACCGACCAGGCGGAGGCAGCGGAACCAGGCTTCTGGGCAGGGAACCGTGCCACCTGGCCCATGACGGGTTTGGAGGATTCGATCCCCGAGATTGCCCGTGTCACCGCGGAATCAGGGCTGGAATTCTCCGGACTCGGCGGTTACGCCCGCTGCGACAACCACGACGACGTCGATCGGGTCCTCGCCGCGACCGCAGCCTTGGGTGCAAAGCAGGTCCGCGTGAACGTGTTGCCGCTGGGCAACTCGAACATGGGCGGCCAGGAACCAAGCGGCCTGTCCTACCCGGAACTCTTTGCCGCCACCCGGGAACACTACGAGTGGGTCGCTTCCCGCGCGGCACACCACGGCGTCAAAGCGCTCGTGGAACTGCACCATGGAACCGTGACCGCGTCGGCCTCCTCGGCCCGGCGATTGCTGGAAGGGCTGGACCCCAAGCATGTCGGCGTTATCCATGACCTCGGCAACCTGCTGATCGAGGGCTGGGAATCGCCGTTGCCCGCACTCCAGCTCCTCGGGCCCTATCTGGCACATGTCCACGTGAAGAACGCCCGCTGGGTCCGCACCGAGGGGAAGGACGAATCGGGTGCGGCCGTGTGGGTCAACGAATGGGCCCCCCTGGCCGAGGGACAGGGCAGCGTCCTGGGCTACTTCCGGGCGCTCGCAGAGGTCGGCTACGACTCCTGGGTCACGCTGGAAGACTTTTCCACCGTGCTTCCGTTGGAGGAACGGACCGCGTCGAACCTGGCGTACGTCCGCAAGGCGGCCGCGTTGGCGGGGTTCGCCGTCGTCGATCCCGCTTCGGCATCTTGACCGGGCCGCTCCTCAACACTTAACACAGCAGCAGCCGCTTGCCTTTCCGAGGCACGCGGCTGCTGTGTTGTTTGGAGGTTCCTAGATGGTGCGCGTTGCCTTGGCCAGGTTCTCCTTGAGTTCGGCGGCGTTCTGCCGGACCACGTAGGCCGGGCGGTCACGCTCCACGCGCCAGCTCTCATCGAGCGGTCCGATGTTGACAGTGTCGAAGCCGAACTCGTCGTAGAGCTTCGCTACGAGTTCGGCGGCCTCGGGGTAGTCGCTGGCGGTGGCCAGCGCGCGGCGGTTCTCGGAGCCCGCCGGGGTGCCGTCGGTGCCGATCTCCTTCGCCATGATGTGGTTGAAACCCTTGGCCACCTTGGACGTGGGCAAGTGCTTCTGCAGCATGCCCGACGTGGTGGCCTCGCCCTTGTCGAGCTCCGGGATGCGGCCGTCCCGCTCCCAGTAGTAGTTGTTCGTGTCGATCACAATCTTGCCGCCGAGCGGCTCCACGGGAATGTCCTGGTAGCTCTTGAGGGGAACGGTCACGACGACGAAATCGCCTGCCGCCGCTGCCTCGGCCGGCGTTGCGGCCCGGGCACGAGTGCCAAGCTCCGCCACTAGTCCCGCCAGGGTCTCCGGTCCCCGCGAGTTGCTTATCACTACGTCATAGCCGAGTTCGACCGCCTTGCGGGCGATTTGGCTGCCAATGTGTCCTGCACCGATGATTCCGATTGTTGTCATATGTGCGGGAACACGGTATGCGACGCGGATATTTCACAGGTTACGGCGAGTGACGCGGACGCACCGTGGACTTTCCGTGACGCCGCCCATTCCCTCGCGTCCAACGGCTTTACGTAGAATAGGCACCATGACTGTCGCCTCTGATGCTGCCACCGCCACTGCCGCTGCCCGTGCCCGCCTCCTTGAATTGATCAAAGAACTGGCGGTCGTCCGCGGCAAAGTGATCCTTTCCAGCGGTGCCGAGGCGGACTACTACATCGACCTGCGACGCATCACCCTCCACCACGAGGCTTCGAAGCTGGTCGGCCAGGTCATGCTGTCCATGATCGACGACGCCGGAATCGCCGTTGAGTGCGCCGGTGGCCTGACCATGGGTGCGGACCCGGTCGCTACCGCTGTGATGCACGCCGCCGCCGACGCCGGCCGCGCCGTCGATGCCTTCGTCGTGCGCAAGGCGCAGAAGTCCTACGGCATGGGCCGCCAGGTGGAAGGTCCCTCGGTGGAGGGCCGCAACGTCGTGGTTCTCGAGGACACCTCCACCACCGGCGGCTCGGCACTGACCGCCGTCGAAGGCGTCCGCAAGGCCGGCGGCAACGTGGTGGCCGTGGCCGTCATCGTGGACCGCAACACTGGCGCCAAGGAAAAGATCGAAGCCGAAACCGGCGTGCCGTACCTCTTCGCCTTCGGCAAGGACGAGCTGGGACTCGACTAAGCTTCCCGCGCTAGGCGGGGCTGAACGGGCCCGTGTGCCCGGCGGCCGAAAAGCCTAAGCTGGCTGCGTGAACTATCGGGCGGGAAAATTTCCCCGGAAGCAGCAACGCTGGCAGGACCCGGGCTCCCCCGCCCGGGTGCTCCGCCAAGCCGCCGAGCTGAAGAGTTTCTCCCGTCGCTCCTTCCTGATTGGAGCGGGTGCTTCCACGGCCCTCGCAGCGGACATGCTGTTCACCCGCCAGGTCCAGGCTGAACGTCGCACCACCAAGATCCTTCCGGTGGGGGACGATTTCGCAGAGTCGTACTACCCCAACTCGAGTTGGATTCTCTTTCCCGGCTACAAGACCAGCTGGGAAGAGGCCCAATGGATCCTCAACTCGATACGCGGTTCGCTGCGGCAGCGGGCCCAGATGGCCGCCGTCGGATACTCCAATCTGGGGTTGGAAGTCACCGAGGTTGTGGACGCCGTGCTCGCCTACATCAATGCGCGGAAGCTGAACACCCTGTATTTCTACGGCCACAGTTTCGGCGGGATGTTGGCCACCGAAGTGGCCGCGCTCCTGCGCGAAAGGAACGGCGTCAGCGTCAAGCTGATCCTGTTGGATTCCTCGCCGTTCAGTAAGTACGACATCCTCGATCAAAGCTGGTTCGACGGCGTGGTGTTCTTGTACGAGAGCGGCTTCCAGGTTCCGTCGGTCCTCCGCGGCGGTTACGAGCTTGGGGAGCGCGTGGTGAACAAGCATGAACGCACGTGGGGGCAGATCTGGAACCAGACCCTGGAGCAGCTCTCGCCGATCGCGCCGTCGAGCGTGTTGATCCAAAGCGAGTCGGACTACATCTACCATTTCGACGGCACGCGCTTTGTCGACAGGCTGGGGGACGCCCGCATGGCCTTTATCGGAAACCCGAATGACGACACCGTGAACTACGGAACGGCCCGGGCAGCGTGGGCCAAGACATTTCCCCTCAACATCGCGTCCACGGGCCGCAGGACCGACGGCGCCCGACCCGCCCATGCGAGCCCCCAGTGGAATCCCTTTATCTACAATCCGATCATCCAGGACCTGGAGAACGAGCTTTTTCCGCTGCCCCGCGCCGGCTCGCGGGTGGTGTTCTACTGAGCGGTTCCTCAAGAAAGAACGCCGCTACCTGAGCCGCAATCCAGCCAGCTCGGAACCACTGAGGCCGGCGTCGCGCAAGTAATCCCCCGCGCTGCCGAACTCCTGCCCGAAACGGTCCAGGAAGTACTCCATCGCAGCTTCGGGGGATTGAAGCAGCATGAGCGAGGGACTGAATGCCTCCTCCGGAACCTCGGGGACAGCCAGCCGCCATGCTGCTGACATGGTTTCGAGCATCGCGGGGAGGGCAGCGGTGCTTGCCGCGTAGTCCGCCACGACAGCCGCGTGGTCAGCGCCCGTCGCGAGGAGAGCCACAGCGGCCACGACGCCGGTGCGGTCCTTTCCAAGCGAGCAGTGGATGAGGGTCCGCTTGCCTTGGGCCGCGGGACGCAGCGATTCGGCCACCCAATCCGGGCGGGCTCGCACCCAGCCGAGATAGAGCTCCCCAAGGTCTTCGGCTGTGTGGATCGACTGAAGCCCCTCGGAAGCGGTACGCGGATCGAGGGGGTTCTCCACGAGCTCCACTGGAGCCTTGGACATCGAGCCGTTGGCCAGTTGCCAAGGCACAATGGCGCGTTCAAATTCGCTTCGAAGGTCCACAACCGCCTGGATGCCATGACGTTCCAGGAAGGCGCCCGTCGCCGCGATGTCCATGCCAAACGGCTGGCTGCCCCTCAGAATACGGCCACCGGCCAGGGAACGGAGGTTCAGCACAGCCATGGCAGCAGCCCCTTCTTCTTAGATCTGGCTTTTGAGATCAGCTACCGAGTTCAGGACCTGGTTCGGCCGGAACGGGAAGGCCGCGATGTCCTCGCGCTGGGTGATGCCGCTGAGCACCAGGACGGTGTGCAGCCCGGCTTCCATGCCCGCGATGATGTCGGTATCCATGCGGTCACCGATCATGGCCGTGGTCTCGGAGTGGGCGTCGATCTGGTTCATCGCGGAACGGAACATCATGGGGTTCGGCTTGCCCACAATGTATGGTTCGCGGCCGGTCGCCTTCGAGATGAGCGCGGCGATGGCGCCGGTGGCGGGCATCGGCCCGTCCTTCGAGGGGCCGGTGGCATCCGGGTTGGTGGCGATGAAGCGCGCCCCGGCGAGGATCAGCCGGATGGCCATGGTGATCGCTTCGAAGGAGTAGGTGCGGGTTTCGCCGAGCACAACGAAGTCCGGGTTCTGGTCGGTGAGGATGAAGCCGGCCTCGTGCAGCGCCGTCGTGAGGCCTGCCTCGCCGATGGTGTAGGCCCGGTTCCCGGACTCCGAGCCCCGCACCTGGTCCTTGAGGAACTGGGCCGTAGCCAGGGCTGATGTCCAGATGTTCTCCTCCGGGATTTCCAGGCCGGAAGAGCTCAGCCGGGCCGCCAGGTCCCGCGGGGTGAAGATGGAGTTGTTGGTGAGGACGAGGAATCGCTTGGAGGTGTCCACCCAGCGCTGGATCAGTTCAGCCGCACCGGGAACCGCCTGGTTTTCGTGGACGAGGACGCCGTCCATATCCGTGAGCCAGCATTCGATTTCGTGTCCGTTGCGGTAAATGGCTGAGCTTGTCGGGGCCTCGGTTGCGTTCTCCATGCTTTTCCTCCGCGTATTGGCTGCTTCTCGTCCCAAGTCTTTCATCTTTCGGTCCGGGAGACACCCGGGTGTCCTGCGTTACGGCGGCCCGGGCTAGTGTTGAAGAGTGACTGACCGGCCCCAGAACCCTGCCCCTACCGACGCCACTGCTGACTCGTCGTTCGTCTCCGCCACCGAGGGGGAGTCCGAAGCGAAACCGGAGGTCGGCGTCGGGCCTTGGGAAGGCGACTGGCCGGAAGGCGGGCATTGGGATCCGGACCTGCTGGCGGATGGCGACCGCCGCAACGTCGTGGACAAGTACCGGTACTGGAAGCACGAGGCGATCGTCGCGGACCTGGATGCGCACCGGCACGATTTCCACATCGCCATTGAGAACTGGCAGCACGACTTGAACATCGGCACGGTGGTTCGCACGGCCAATGCGTTCCTCGCCAAAGAGGTCCACATCATCGGACGACGCCGGTGGAACCGTCGCGGGGCCATGGTCACCGACCGCTACCAGCACGTCCGCCACCACCCCACCGTGGAGGATTTCGTGGAGTGGGCGCAGGGGGAAGGGCTGGCCATCATCGGCATCGACATCTTCCCCGATTCCGTGCCGCTGGAAACCTACGACCTTCCGCGCAACTGTGTGCTCGTGTTCGGGCAGGAGGGCCCCGGCCTGACTCCCGAAGTGCACGACGCCGCCGTCGCCACGCTGTCGATCGAGCAGTACGGTTCCACCCGGTCCATGAACGCGGCGTCGGCTGCGGCAATCGCGATGCACGCCTGGATCCGCAGGCACAACTTCGGCCAGCGCGTCTGCTGACGCGGGGTTCCTTCTTTTCGGATCGGCAGGGTCCTGCCGGCCGCTCGGTAGCCCGAGCCGTTGGCAGCGCTTCGCCGTACAATCGGCATATGGGTCTGCTCGCGTGCGGCAGGGACTTCAGCGGAGCCAAAGGAGCCTTGATGAAACTCATCCCACTGGCGTTGACCGCTGCGTCCACTGTAGCCACGGCTGCGGCCGGCTCGGTGGCGGCCGATCCGGAAGGCAGCTGGTACCGGCAGTTGCGCAAACCAAGCTGGCAGCCCCCGGCCATCGCCTTTCCCTTGGTGTGGACGGCGCTCTACGCCGATCTCGCAGTGAGTTCCGCGGGGGCGTTAGCCAGCGGCGACGCGCCCGGCGCCCCGGGCAGCAAAGCCCGGCGCCAGGAGTCAACCGCCTACCGAGGGGCCTTTGCGGTGAACCTCGTGCTCAATGCCTCCTGGAGTTGGCTCTTCTGGCGTGCCCGACGGCCCTGGCTGGCTGCCGCGGAGTGTGCCCTGCTGACGGCGAGCAGCGCCGACTTGGTGCGGCGAACGTACAAGCTGAACCGCAGCGCCGGTGTGGCTCTTGCCCCTTACGCACTCTGGTGCGGATTCGCCACGGCCTTGTCGACCGCAATCGCAAGACTCAACCACGAAGAAAACATTGGCTGATCCCGCACCTGAAGTTCCAAAGGCGTAGCGCCGAATGCCTTCTGAACTCAACGTCCGCAAGTGTTACCCGTCTCCGTGACCGGAAACACGGTGCCGGATTCGAAGTCGCTAGGATGGTGCCTAGCCGTATAGGTCTACTCCAGGGTCAACAAAACCCACAGACGAAATCAGCATAGGAGTCAGCATGCCCATCGCAACCCCAGAGATTTACTCCGAGATGATCGACCGCGCGAAGGCCGGTGGATACGCGTTCCCGGCAGTGAACGTCACCTCGTCGCAGACCCTGAACGCCGCCATCCGCGGCTTTGCCGAGGCCGAGTCGGACGGCATCATCCAGGTCTCCACCGGTGGTGCGGCTTACTGGTCCGGCGCATCCGTCAAGGACATGGTTGCCGGCTCCCTGGGCTTCGCGGCGTTCGCCCGCGAGGTCGCGAAGAACTACAACGTGAACATCGCCCTGCACACGGACCACTGCCCGCAGGACAAGCTGGCTGATTTCGTCCTGCCGCTGCTGGCTGCTTCCGAGGAAGCCGTGAAGGCCGGCAAGGACCCGATCTTCAACTCGCACATGTGGGACGGCTCGCACGAGACGTTGGAAGACAACCTGCGCATCGGCCGCGAACTCCTGGAACGCGCAGCCGCAGCCAAGATCATCCTCGAAGTTGAAATCGGCACGGTCGGCGGCGAGGAAGACGGCGTCGAGAACGAGATCAACGAGAAGCTCTACACCACCACCGAAGACGCCCTCGCCACCATCGAGGCCCTCGGCGCCGGCGAGAACGGCCGCTACCTGACCGCCCTGACCTTCGGCAACGTCCACGGCGTGTACAAGCCGGGCAACGTCAAGCTGCGCCCCGAACTGCTCAAGCAGATCCAGGCCGAGGTCGGCGCCAAGATCGGCAAGACCAACCCGTTCGACCTTGTCTTCCACGGCGGCTCCGGCTCCACCGAGCAGGAAATCGCGGATGCCGTTTCCTACGGCGTCATCAAGATGAACATCGACACCGACACCCAGTACGCGTTCACCCGCCCGGTTGCCGGACACATGTTCTCGAACTACGACGGCGTCCTGAAGGTCGACGGCGAAATGGGCAACAAGAAGGCCTACGACCCCCGCGTCTGGGGAGCCTCCGCAGAGGCCGGCATGGCTGCCCGCGTCGTGGAAGCCGCAAAGCAGCTCGGCTCGGTAGGCAAGACCTTCTAATGTCCGACGAATTCCGCAAGAACCTGATGGGCCCGGAGCCGACGCTCCTGCCCGCCGAGACCGAGGTGTACCAGCACCTTGCCTTGGGGCAGGAAGCCCTGGACCTCGTGGCCAAATACCCCACGTCTTCGTTGCTGTGGGCGATCCTGGCCGAGGAAGCCTGGGCCGAGGGCCGGACCATCGACTCCTACGCGTATTCCCGCGTGGGTTACCACCGGGGACTGGATTCGCTGCGCCGCAACGGTTGGCGCGGCGTCGGGCCCATCCCCTGGGAGCACGAGCCCAACAGGGGATTCCTGCGCGCTCTGTACTCACTCGGCCGGGCATCGGCCGCCATCGGCGAAGCTGAGGAGCCGGAGCGGATCGAGAAGTTCCTGAACGACTCCGATCCCGCCGCGAAGGCAGCGATCGAAGGCTAGGACAACTGGGTTAAGCGCCGACGGCGGCCGGACCACTCAGGTGGGCGGCCGCCGTCGCGCTTTCCCACCCAACTGGCTCGCAGTTGTTGTCGTTATGAGGCGTCAGAAAGACAACAAATGCGAGTCAGTTGGGCTTGCTGGGTCCTAGGAGACCGGGGTGAGCCCGGTCCGGGCCATGGCCTCGGCGTAAGCGCCATGGATGAGGTCCAGGTACTCCTGCTGGCGAGTGGGGGAGCCGGCGAATGAGCGTCCACCCAGCGAGCGGACCTTGAACGTCTTGAAGCCGCGGCGGTGGATGCTCTGTGGCGCGGATTTCATGAGCTGGTCCGCCAAACGATGGGCTTCATTGCCGTGGGCTACCAGCACGGAGGTGCGCGGCACGATCGCGAGGAGGCGCAGAAGCGGCTTGAGGCCTTCGGTGATGTTGGCGGGAGTCAGCTTGCCCGGCTCACCGTCGGGCTCGATCCACGGGTAAACGTTCCACGGCATCATGAGTTCCGGACGCAGGCCCAACTGCCACTGCATGCCTACCATGCGGGCGGTGGCATCCGCGTCGCCCGCGACGATGAAGCCCGAGCCCTCAGTGGTGCGGGTGTTGGAGAAAAGGCTGATGATGCGGCACTCGTCAACGCTGTGGGCAGGGTCTACGTAGAGGACTTCGCTACCAGGCTTCTGTTCTTTGAGGGAATCGCAATGCCCCGTGACCTCGGCGATGTGGGGTTCGAAACGTCGGTTCCAGAGCTGCACTTCGGGTGTTTCAGTCGCCAGGTCTTGCATATGGGCTTGGGTCTCCTACGTGTAGCGAGGCGCACTTATCCGGCCGGGAGCGGTTTGCCGCGACCGGTCGGATTGGGTGCAGTGTTGGGGGCTGGTTAACTCTACCGGAACGGCGGTGAGCCTTTAACGGAAACGGCACCGTCCCGATGGATTCGGGACGGTGCCGTTTCGACAAGCGCCTGCTACTGCTGGTTCTCGGTCTGGTCGTCGCTTTCCTTGGTCTTGGAAACCACGGTGCCGTTCGATTCGTTGAGGATGAGCTTCACGTCCCGCCCGTTGTCGAAGTTGAACATCGCGTTGATGGAGCCGGCCTTGGCGTCCGCCGAGGAGTCACCGATCTGGCCGGTGTGCCAGTTGTCCTCGATGAAGCGGAGGATGGATGACTGGTCCGTCTGGGCGTGGTCCACGAAGTTCTTCTTGGCGAAGGGGGAGATCACGACGAGCGGCTGGCGGGGGCCGGGGCCGCAACGGTCGGCATAGCCTCCGGCCATCGGCACACCCTTGTTGTAGGCGTTGAGGCACCATGCGGCGTCGTCAGTGGTGTTCGAGGAGTTCTTCACACCGGCAGCGACGTGGTCGTACCAGCCGTCCGAGTCATCGTAGGCGAGGACAATGGCAGTGTTTTCCCAGTTCTTCGAGTTCTGGATGGCGTTCACCTGCTGGGTGATGAACTTCTGCTCGTCAAGGGGATCGGAGTAGCCCGCGTGGCCGTCCTGGTAGTTTCCGGCCTTCAGGAAGGAGACGGCAGGCATGTTGTCCGAGTTGACCACCTTGGCGAAGTCCGTGGTGTCGTACTGGTGGTTGGCCTGACCGTTGTGTCCGATCTCGTCCACGCTGGCCGGAGCAAGGTGGTGCGGGTTGGACGTTGACTTGTAGTACTGGAACGGCTGGTGGTGCGGGTTGTAGTCCGTTACCGTGGCACCGGCAATGTTGGTGTGGGTGGTCAGGCACGCTGCCGGAGTGGTGTCCGTGGCCGACGTCGTCGGGGCGAAGCCGCCCTGGAACCAGCCCCAGCTGACGCCCTTGTCGTTGAGCAGGTCGCCGATGTTCTTCCCCTGCATGCCGGCGAGGTTGTAGTTGGTCGTGTGGCTCTTGTTGGAGCAGTCGTCGTAGACCGGATCGGGGTCTTCCGTCATGGTGCCGACGCCGTTGGCGTCAGGGAACTTGACCGTGTAGTCGCTGGTTGCCGGCTTGACCGGCTGTCCGGTTGCCGTGAATTCGGTGACGCCGTGGGTCTGGCCGGAGACGAGGTTGAGCGCACCGGGGCTGGACGGACCGAAAACGGTGCTGAAGTGTGAGTCGCTCATGGCGAAGTTCTGGGCGTAGTTCCAGATCCCGGTGACGGTGTTGCCGTCGTAATAGTCCATGGTGAGCCCGGGACGCCCGAACTGGCCACCCGAACACTTGTCCATGCTCGTGTTTTCGACGAACTTGTTCATCAGGCCACCGTTGTAGGCCTTCTGCTCCGCGGTGTATTCGTGGTCCTGGTCGCACGTGATTGCCTGGCCGGGCGTCAGCCGCTGGGGCTGGACCGAGTTGGGATTGTTCGGTGCCAACAGCTTGTCGTTGGCGAGCGTGGCGATGTTCTTGGGGGTGTTCTTGGCTGCCGTGAACGCGGGAGCCGCTGCGCCGCTGCCTTGCTGGGTTTCGCCGGCCGTGTTGGCGGCCTGCGGGTACGTCGCGAAGTAGTGGTCGAAGGAGACGTTCTCGCCGAAAATTACGACGACGTGCTTGATGGGCGTGCTTGTCCCGCCGTCGTGGCCCTTGGCCGAGGCCGGCGTCATGCCGAACCCGATCATGCCGGCAGCGATCGTGGACGCCGCGAGTGCGCTCACTCCTGCCGTTGACAAAAGACGCTTGTTGCGAAAATTCATGGATTTCCCTTCAAATTCACGGAAAGGTGTGGGTGGGGATTCACAAAGAATGTAGCCGGTCGTCCGGGGCCCGGCGGGCGATTTGGCGGCACAATGCAGACTGTTTGGGAAGAGTTCACATTCTGCTAACAGGGAACTTCGAGTGCTCCCTCCTCGTTTTCATTTCGCCCTCCGGCCGTGTGGCAACAGGTCCAAGAGCCGCATCGGCTAAACTTGGCTGGTAAGAGCCCCGGAACTCTTGCTGATCCCGCCGGTGAACTTTTGCGAAAGTCTGCGGGCAGGACCGAAAAGATTCGGGGCGTTCTCATGTACGGCGCTGAGCCTTGGTGATCCCGCCAGGACCGGCCCGAAAGAATGGGGGAGGATCCCATGCCAGCTATCGTGATCGTCGGAGCCCAATGGGGCGACGAAGGCAAAGGCAAAGCAACCGACCTGCTCGGTGGCCGCGTTGACTACGTGGTCAAGCCCAACGGCGGCAACAACGCCGGGCACACCGTTGTGGTGGGCGGTGAGAAGTATGAGCTCAAGCTCCTTCCTGCCGGCATTCTGAGCCCCAACGCGATTCCGATCATCGGCAACGGCTGCGTGGTGAACCTTGAGGCGCTGTTCCAGGAGATCGACGGCCTGGAAGCCCGCGGCGCGGACACGTCCCGTTTGCGCGTCTCGGCCAATGCCCACCTCGTAGCGCCGTACCACCAGGTGTTGGACAAGGTCACGGAGCGCTTCCTCGGCAGCCGCGCCATTGGCACCACAGGCCGGGGCATCGGACCGGCCTACATGGACAAGGTGGCCCGCCTGGGTATCCGCGTTCAGGATGTCTTTGACGAATCGATCCTCCGCCAGAAGGTGGAAGGCTCGCTGCGCCAAAAGAACGAGCTCCTGGTCAAGGTCTACAACCGCCGCAATGTGGTGGTGGACGAGATCGTGGAGTACTTCCTGTCCTACGCCGAACGCCTGCGGCCGCTGGTCATTGACAGCACCTTGGTCCTCAACAACGCATTGGACGAGGGCAAGGTGGTCCTCATGGAAGGCGGCCAGGCCACGTTCCTGGACGTCGACCACGGCACCTACCCGTTCGTGACATCTTCCAACCCGACCGCCGGGGGCGCGTCCGTCGGCTCGGGCATCGGACCCACGCGGATCTCGCGTTCTATCGGCATCATCAAGGCCTACACCACCCGCGTCGGCGCAGGTCCGTTCCCCACGGAGCTCTTCGACGAGATGGGCATGTACCTGCAGAAGACGGGCGGCGAGTTTGGCGTCAACACCGGCCGCCCGCGTCGCTGCGGTTGGTACGACGCTGTCCTGGCCCGCCACGCATCCCGCGTCAACGGCTTCACGGACTACTTCGTCACGAAGCTGGACGTTCTGACCGGCATCGAGCAGATCCCGGTCTGTGTGGCCTACGACGTCGACGGCGTTCGCCATGACGAAATGCCCATGACCCAGACCGAGTTCCACCACGCCGTGCCGATCTTCGAGTACTTCGATGGCTGGACCGAGGACATCACCGCCGCCAAGACGTTGGAAGACCTCCCCGAGAACGCCCGCAGATATGTGCTGGCCCTCGAGAAGCTCTCCGGCACGCGCTTCTCCGCGATCGGCGTCGGCCCGGACCGGGATCAGACGATCGTGGTGCACGACCTCATCGAGGACTAGTCACCAAAGCCGAATAACGACGACGGCGGGCGGCCCTTTCAGGGGCGGCCCGCCGTCGTGCGTTCCGTACACCCGATTTTCTGCATCATCGATTCGATTCTTAGTATTCCCTAGGCCTCGATCAGCATCGCGAGCGCCTTCGGAAAAAACTTTGGAATCCGCGTAACCCTTTGGAGTGCCCCGACGATTACCTCTTTGAAAGGCCGAGCTGAAATTTGTCCCCCATCATGTTTCAGCTCGGCCCTTTTCATGTCTGAAGGGGTTTCGTGGGTGTGCAGAAAGTCCGGGAGAGGCAAGCCTCCGGAACCGAAGGCTGGTCCTTGGGCATAGCTGGAGCTGCGGTTAGGCTAGGTGAGGTTGCCCGGCCCTGCGGCGTTTGGGCAGCACCGAGGATCTCGCGCGGATCCGGACATTCGCTCCCCGACGAAAGCCACGTTTCAGTGACCGACGCCTTGACCGATGCAGCATTGCTTGCCCTCCGCGGCCGGGAGGCTGAGCTGTTCAGCGCCGTGTACCAGGCCTTCGCGGGCCAGGTGCTCGGCTACCTGACAGCAAAGGGCGTCTCGGATCCGGAAGCTGTCACCCAGGACGTCTTTCTTGCCGTCCTGCCGCGCGTTGAGACGATTACGGGTGGCGTCAGCGGCCTGCGGACCTTCGTATTCTCGGTGGCCCATGCCCGGATGGTGGATGACCACCGTCGGCAAAGCAGGGCGCCGGAGCACCACGAGTTTGAACCTGAGCGTGACACGCGCCAATCGAGTTCGGCGGAAGCCGAAGCGATGGGCCGTGTGGCGCCGGGCGAAGTGATGGCGCTGCTGGATCTCCTTCGGGAAGATCAGCGGGAAGTCCTGACGCTTCGCATTGTTGCCGGTCTGACTGTGGACCAGGCAGCCGAAGTCATGGGGAAAAGCCAAGGCGCAGTCAAGCAACTGCAGCGCCGGGCGTTGAATGCACTCCGCGAGCACTCGGTAGTAAAGGAATACGTGGCCCCATGATGCGTTGGGATTGCAAGGACATCGACCGCGAGGCGATCATCCTCGAGCTCATGCTTGAAGCTGGCCTCACGGACGCCCCCGAACTCACGGATTCGTTGAAAGCACTGGAATCGTTTTCGTCCATGCCGGCGCCGGTCCCAGGGCCCGCACTCGCGGCGATGCTGTCCGGCGCGGCCGTGGGTGAGACCCTTCCCCACGACGAACTGGGCAAGCGGCGTCAGTTGCGCAAGCATCGCCCCGTCGTCGTTGGTGCCGCCGTCCTGACCGCCATGGGCCTGGGCGTTGGTGGCGTAGCGGCCGCGAGCGGCGGATTCAGCAAGGGAACCCCGGAATTCATGCAGACACTGCTCTCCGGCTGGGCGCCCGCTTGGACCACTGCTCCGCCTTCGCTTGTTCCTCCAGCCCCCGCCCAGGACTCCCCGAAGGTTATGACGCACCCGGCTCCCGTCGATCTGCCGCCGGCCGCGCCTCCAATGGCAGGTCCTTCGGCGGACCCAGTGGCGCCCGCTCCGGCCAGCACCGGTAGTGCGGCGCACGAGCCTTCAGCGCCGGCCGCCCCGGCACGCCAACCAAGCCCGGCACGCCAACCAAGCGGAATGCCCGAAGTTCCGAAGGCAGTGCACACCGAGCCAAAGACCGACTCGCGGGGTATTCCGCAGCCCAAAACTGCTATCCCATCCAACCCGACGGCGAAGGACCTCCAGAACGGCGTTCAGCCAACCGAATACGCCAAAGACGGCGTGTCCCTGAAGCCTGCCGGGACATCGCTGCGTTGGCTCTTTGGACTGCTGTCCCGCTAGTAGGCTGGGGTTATGACACACGTCAACGATCCGGCAGTCATTGACCGGCTTATGCGAACAAAGGGTCGCTGGGCAATCGTGGGACTCAGCACGAATGAGTGGCGCTCGGCGTTCGAGGTAGCTCTCTACATCCGTGACACGATGGGCATGGAGATCATCCCGATCAACCAGAAAGGTGATGACGTCCACGGCGAAACCGGCTACAAATTCCTTGCCGATGTCCCCTTCGAGAAGCAGCCCATCGACGTCGTCGATTGCTTCGTGAACTCCTCGCGCGTCGGCGCGGTAGTGGACGAAGCGATTGCCGTGGGAGCGAAAGCCGTGTGGCTCCAGCTCGGAGTCATTGACGAGGACGCAGCGGAGCGGGCCAAGGCTGCGGGCCTGGACGTGGTGATGAACGCTTGTCCCGCACAGGTGGGCTGGCGGAGCGGCATCTAGCGTCGCTTTCTGTTAACCGGCCGCTGGTATGTTCCGGGGGACAATCACCCTTTCGACACCAAGGAACCCCATGTGTGACGAACACCCCTCCACCGCCAGCCGACGCGCCGCGCTCGGTTTACTCGGGGCTTCCCTCGTGGCCGGCCTCGGGGCATGCGCGCTCCCGGGAAACCCGTCCGCAGAGAGCCCGACGGCGGCTCCCGGCACTGCGGGCCCATCGCCGTCGTCGTCAGCAAGCACCGCGATGAGCACCCCACCAAGCCCCGCGGGTCCCGGGCGGCTCCGGAACCCCTTCGAGCCGGACTTCACGCTGCCGCCGATCCAAGGCGGGCTGGCTCCGGTGATCACCCGGATCCCCACCAAACATCCCGTGGTGTTCCTCACGATCGACGACGGGCTGGTCAAGTCACCGGAAAGCGTCCGGCTCCTCAAGGAGAACGGCTATCCGGCCACCCTGTTCCTGACGAGCAACACGGTCCGCGACAACCCTGCATTCTTCAAGGCCTTCATGGCGCAGGGGAGTCTGGTTGAAAACCACACGGTCAGCCACAACGTCAACATGACGACCCAATGGGGCTACCAGCGGCAGCTTGAGGACATCGCGGGCATGCAGGATTTCGCCGTCCAGCAGTACGGCCGCAAGCCGACCCTGTTCAGGCCTCCTGGAGGTGCCTATTCGACGGCCATGCGGCAGGCCGTGGCAGCCGCCGGTTTGAAGGCCATCATCACGTGGGAGGCCAAGGCGAATGCCGGGCGCATGGATTACCAGTATGGCAATTCCCTCCGGCCCGGCGACATTGTCCTGATGCACTTCCGCGCTGAATTCGCGGCGGACTTCGAAGCCTTCCGTTCGGCGCAGGTCGCTGCCGGCCTGGAAGTGGTGCTCCTCGAGGACTTCCTGGACGTTGCGTGAGGCGGTCGGTCCACTGATCCTCGCACTCCGCTAGTCTCGCTACATGGACGCTGCCACCCTCCGCCAAATCTGCCTCGGCTTCCCCGGGACCTACGAAGACTTCCCGTTCGGTCCGGAAACGTCGGTTTTCAAAGTCCGGTCCGCCGTGTCCGGTGGATCCAAGCAGGAAGGCAAGATGTTCGCCGCCTCTGCCATGGACGACCACAACCTGGCGGTAAGCCTCAAATGCGATCCCACATTGGCCGTGCAACTTCGCTCGGCCCACCCGGAAATCACCGGGGCCTGGCACATGAACAAGACGCACTGGAACGGTGTTCGCCTGGACGGCGCCCTCCCTGACTCCATGGTCCGGGACATGGTGGAGGACTCCTATGACCTGGTGGTTTCCTCGCTGAGCCGCAAGCAGAAGGAGCAACTGGGCTGGGCCCGGCTCGCCAAGGACTGACACGCCGACCCTGTCGACTGCTTCGGCTAGATTGTGAGTGGACCGCACCTTCCCAGCCGCAAAGCAATCAGGAGGAGCCAGATGCTGGAACAAAAGACCCTCGATGAGCTGTGGAACTTTGAGGACCCCGCGTTGTCGGAAGCCCGCTTCCGCGAAGCTATGACTGATCCCGCCTACGATGCCTTCGAACGGGCCGAACTCGCCACCCAATTGGGCCGGGCCATCGGCCTGCAGGGCCGGTTCGAGGAAGCGGATGCGCTCCTGGACGGGATCGACGCCGAAGAGGAACCGACCGTTGCGGTGCGGATCCTCCTGGAGCGGGGCCGCCTGCTCAACTCCGCCGGCCACCCGGCCATGGCCGTTCCGCTCTTTGAACAGGCCGCCGAGATGGGAGACCTCCTGGGCGAAGATTTCCTCGCCGTGGACGCACTTCATATGCTGGCCATCGCGGACTCCGACCACCAGGAATCATGGACGCGCAGCGCGCTTGAATACGCCTCCGCCGTCGAGGATCCCCGCACCAAACGGTGGATGGTTTCCCTGCACAACAACCTCGGTTGGGCGATGTACGACGACGGGCGGCGCACCGAGGCGATGGTCGAGTTCCAGCTCGCTGAACAATGGGCTGAGCGGGTAGGAACCGAGCAACAGCAGCGATGGGCGCGCGAGGCCATCGCTCAGTGCGCAAAATCCTTGAATTTACAGGGCTAAACCACCCAAACAACCCCTCCGCACGGGCAAGGTCGTCAAATCACATTTTGACAAAAGTTGATTGAAACTGCCCCCAAATATTGCTTTTCAATCACTCGTGGTGAAGTATGTCACACGAGGGGCACGCGTCGCAGCGGCGGTGCCCGGACCGATCGACTGCCGGCCGAGGCGCCGTCAACGTGAGGTACTACGAGTCTCTGGAGGGTTTTAGGATGAATGTTCAGCAGCAGTCCTTTGCACGGCGCGGTTTCCTTCGCGGCGCGCTTGCCGCGGCCGTGCTTGTGCCGTTGGCCGGCTCAATGGCCTCCTGCGCAGCCGGTGGCGGCGGAGGAAGCACGGGTCCTACGGGCGCCGTTTCAGATACCAATCCGTTCGGCATGGCAGACAAGTCCACCGTTGACGCCGTGATCTTCAAGGGCGGCTACGGAATCGACTACGTCGACTTCGCGGGCAAGGCCTTCGAGAACGCACATTCAGGTTCCACTGCCAAGATTTCCCCGTCCACGGACATTGCGCAGGAACTCCAGCCGCGATTCGTCGGCGGCAACCCGCCGGACCTGATCGACAACTCCGGTGCCAAGGCAATCGGCTTCAGCACCATCCTGGCCCAGCTTGAAGATCTTACCAGCGTGGTCAACGCCAAGAACCTTGAGGGCAAGGTCATCAAGGACACCCTCTACGCCGGAGTGCTCGCTCCGGGCACTTTCAATGGCAAGCTGGCGGCCCTGAACTACGTGCTGACCGTGTACGCCATGTGGTACTCGGATTCATTCCTGAAGGAGAACGGTTGGACCGTGCCGAAGACCTGGGATGAGATGTACGCCCTTGGCGAGCAGGCAAAGGCCAAAGGCAAATACCTGTTCGTCTGGGGCAAGGAAGCCGCCACGTACTACCAGGAAATGGCGATCGCTTCCGCCATCAAGGAAGGCGGCAACGACGTTCGCCTCGGCCTTGAAAACCTGAAACCGGACGCTTGGTCCCACCCGGCCATCCAGAGCGTCTTTACCGCGCTGAACAAGATCGTCAAGGCGGGCCACTTCAAGCCAGGTGGCTCGGGTACGCAGTTCACCGCAGCGCAGGCGCAGTGGAGCAACGCCCAGGAGGCGGTGTTCTACCCGTCCGGCTCGTGGATAGAGAACGAGATGAAGGACCAGACCAAGGCCGGATTCAAGATGACCGGCGTCCCCGTTCCTACCGTGACCTCGGGATCCAAACTTCCTTGGGAGGCTATGCACAGCGCTTCCGGCGAGCCATTCGTTGTTCCGTCCCAGGGCAAAAACGTTGCTGGCGGCAAGGAATTGCTGCGTGTCATGCTGTCCAAGGATGCTGCCACCAACTTTGCCAAGACCAAGCTGGCCCCCACCATCGTCAAGGACACCGTTCCCGCCGATGGATTCGGGTCCACCGCCCTGGTTTCCCAGACCAAGCTGCTCAGCGATGCTGGCTCGAACATCTTCACGTGGAATTTTGTTGACCTCTACGGGATGAACAAGGACCAGTTGGTTGTGTGGAACACCTTCCTCGATGGAAAGTCCGACGTCGCCACCCTGACATCGGACCTGCAGAAGATTACCGACAAGGTCCGCAACGACAGCTCGGTGACGAAGATTGAAGTGAAGTGACTTCAGTGAAAGCAAAAACACTCCGGGTCGGCGACGGTGCGTCCGCCGTCGTCGTTCCGGATACCGCACCGCCCGTCTACAAGAGGCGGCGCAAGCCCCTGACGTTCGACAAGGTCAGTTTTTTCGTGGTCTTCCTGGGCCTGCCCCTGGCGATCTATCTCCTGTTTGTGATTTGGCCTTTCATCCAGGCGTTCGGCTACTCCCTGACCGACTGGAGCGGTTTCTCACCCGACCAGAACTTCATTGGACTTGAGAACTACCGGAAGCTCTTCACGGATGACATCTTCATGAAGGCCATGGGGAACAACATCCTGCTGGTCATTTTCCTGCCCATCATTACCATCATCCTCAGCCTCGTGCTGGCAACCTTGGTGACCGTGGGCGGCAGCAGCAAGGGCCAGATCAAGGGCTTGCGCAACTCCAGCTTCTACCGGGTTGTCTCCTTCTTTCCCTACACGATTCCGGCGATTGCCATCGGCATCATGTGGGGCCAGATCTACGATCCTTCTGGAGGCCTGCTGAACGGCATCTTGACCTCCCTGGGGCTCGACCAGTTCAAGTCCTACGCCTGGCTTGGGGACAAGAACACCGCCATGATCGCCACGATGTTCGTGATCGTGTGGGGCTTCATCGGCTTCTACATGGTGTTGTTCGTGGCGGGCATCAAGGGCATCCCCGCGGAGCTGTTTGAGGCGGCGCGGATCGACGGAGCCGGACGCTTCCGCACTGCCGTGTCCATCACTATCCCGCTGATCCGGGACAACATCCAGACGGCCTACATCTATATGGGCATCCTGGCACTGGACGCCTTCGTCTACATGGCCGCACTGAACTCCGGCGGCGGCCCGGACAACTCCACCCTGGTGATGTCCCAGCAGCTCTTCTTCACCGCTTTCACCAAGGGCCAGTTCGGCCTGGCCAGCGCCATGGGTGTCGTCCTCGCCGTAGCCACCCTGATTTTCTCCGGCCTCGTGTTCCTGGTCAACCGGCTCACTGGCGGCGACAAGGATGTGTCCCTCTAATGTCTACCAAAATTGCCAGCCAGGAAATGAAGGCGCTGCATTTCAACTCGCGCAAACCGGCCATGACCACGGGAGACAAGGTGGTAGGCGCCGTTTCGCACACGGCCCTGACCATCTGGTCGCTCATCGTGATCCTGCCCTTGTTGTGGACTTTCATGTCCTCCTTCAAGACTTCCAGCGAGATCTTCGCCTCGCCGTTTGCCCTGCCCTCGCAGTGGCGCTTCGATAACTACGTCCGGGCCTGGACCGAGGCCGGAATCGGGAGCTACTTCCTGAACTCTGTGATCGTCGTAGGGTCCGCCTTGGTGATCGTCATGGTCCTCGGAGCCATGTGCGCCTATGTCCTGGCGCGCTATGTCTTCTTCGGCAGCAAAGCGATTTACTACCTCATGCTGGCCGGGCTCACGTTCCCGATCTTCCTGGCCATGGTGCCGTTGTTCTTCGTCATGAAGAGGATCGGCCTCCTGAACACACTGCCGGGCCTCATCCTGGTGTACGTCGGCTTCGCGCTGCCGTTCACCGTCTTCTTCCTGTTCTCCTTCTTCAAGTCGCTTCCCCACGAAATCACCGAGGCTGCTGCTTTGGACGGGGCCGGGGAGTGGCGGACGTTCTTCCAGGTCATGTTGCCGATGGCCAAGCCGGGACTCGCCTCCGTTGCCATTTTCAACTTCCTGGGCCTGTGGAACCAGTTCCTGATTCCGGTGGCCATCAACGCGGCCGGGCCGCGTGTGCTGTCCCAAGGACTGGCCGCCTTCGCCGGCCAGATGGGTTATGCCGTGGACTTCGGCGCCTTGTTCGCAGCCGTCACCGTCACCGTGGTTCCGGTGCTGATCGTCTACATCATCTTCCAGCGCCAGCTTCAAGGATCCGTGTCGCAAGGCACGTCCAAGTAGCACGACTAAGCTAAATAAACGCCCGACGGGGGTTCCCACCCTAGGTGGGGGCCGCCGTCGGGCGCTTCTGCCGGCCGGCCCGCCGGCTCTAGGAGACTGCTGAATTAATCGGGCGGTGGGCGCGTCGGCTGGACTGGTGAGCTGGGTGGTTAAGACTGGGCTTATGCAGGGACGCGAAGACGC
>NZ_JBFBKR010000021.1:0-75213 GCF_040686575.1 Arthrobacter sp. NPDC080073 | reverse complement strand
ATCTCTTCCCGCGTAAAACCCTTGGTATCAACGGCCATCGCCGGCTCCTTCTCAACAGGTAATGAATGACTCACAACCAGCTTGACGAAGAGGGGACTGCTCATTTTCGTGCTCCTGTTGGGCGCAGTTCGAACGCATCCTTGCGGCGGACCGCGAGATCGTAGTCGGTCCAGTGGTCATCCTCGTGGGTAGCCACGAGGATCAGCTGGCTTCTTCCTACGGCGAGCATTGACTGGCGTGCAATTAGAGAGCCTTGCTGGTCCAATCCGTTAAGAGGTTCGTCGAGAAGAAGGACTTCGACGTTCTTGAGTGCCAAAGCTACTGTCAGAACAAGTCGCTGGCGCTGTCCGAAGGACAGGTCTGCAACCTTGGTTGGCATCATCTGTTCTGTCAGAAGATGGTGCCCGTCCCCTTCCGGCATCTCCGACGGGCCAATCAGCGGCCTGACCATATCCAAGTGTTCTTCGACCGTGAGGTAGTCGAGGGTGAGAAAGTCCGTGTCTAGATAGACCGCCGTCAAGTCCTTTCTCCACCGCGCGATTTCAGTGCACGACGTCGAGATCATGCCACCGAGGAGCTTGAGTAGGGTGGTTTTGCCACATCCATTCGGACCTCGAAGCGCAACAACGCCTCGGTCCGGAAGATCTACAGAGGCACGGTCAAAGATCACGTGGGATCCAAAGGCATGATCGACACGCGCTAGAGATTTCACCTGTCCTCCATTTCGGTGACTGATAGTTCACGCAGCCACGCAGGTGCGTCGTTGAGAACCAGAGAGGTCAAGAGAACAGCCACGAGAATCAGTGCGCCAGACGTTACGCCAAGCCAGGGACCCTGTGTTGCTTGCAATGCAGCGGTGCCAAGAATGCCTGAGAACACAACTGCGAGGCCAGCGCAAAGCGCTGCGCCTAAGCCTGCCCTTGATGTCTGCGCCAATTTCGAGATCTGCGAACCTGGCATGACTGCTGTCCGACGCTGGAGGATCAAGGCGTCGATGCTTATCTCGAGAGAGGCAAGAGCAACAAGCAAGACCGCCGCTTGGGTGTACTTTCCTAAAAGGAGGAATACACATAACATCAAGGTCAATGGCGCAGTCACTACGAGCGCTGTTACCAGGCTGCGGACAATGAGCGGCCTTACCCAGGATGGTCTAAGCCTTACTAGGAATAGGGCAAAGCCCAAGGTTTCAGGTGAAGAGATCTGTACGAAAGATGATCGATACAGAACTAAACCCGAGAAGAAGACCGCAAGAGCAATAAAGGGCGCCGTCCACGGCCAGGGTGTCATTTCCATGACGGACAAGGCCAAGCTTGACAAGAGAAAAATGCATGCTGCCTTAATTGATAAATCAGTCATCAACCCTCGGCTACGTCGGGCACGAGGATGAGCGGTGGCCCTGTAGACGGCAGGGGTAGACGCGGCCGTAAGAACAGTGCCAGCCAGGATCAACAACAACTTGTAAGCCGATGCGGAGCCGGAGCTTTCATCGATATCAAAAGACGGCGCATTCGTAACGAGAAGAATCAGGCTGCACGCCGACAAGGCAACAATCGAAACAACGAGTACCCGGATCCCCGCTCTCTTCAGCGGTGCCACGACAAGAAATGATGAGATTACGAGGGCCCCGGCAGCTAGCAGGTTATTGTTATTGTGACACCGCAGGTTCTGAAGGATGAGCATGGCGGCGAGACCAAGATCAGTAAGGACCAAACCTGCGCGCATCCCTACGTCAAGGGGTGCTGACACGGTGTTCCAGCAACCATGGGTTTTCCTGTAGCGGCGCCTGGCTTGTATAAGCGCCATTGCCAACAGCACCGTCACGATGCTCACTATGTCAGGAGTGTTGAGCGGAATTCCCCATGTGATTAACGCGGTCCGCTGAGGCGTCCACACTATTCCGACACCGACGATTAGTAGTGTGAACAAATGCCCAAATATCAGTGCATTGTTAATTGCGGTGGTGTGCAATGAAAAGCCTAAACCCGTCAGAAGGTCCTGGAGTCGACGGGACCTTCGCCGAAAATCGTTAGTGAAGGTGGCCTTGCACCCGGAGAGGACCACAGCGTATGCACGAGGACGCCTATGGTTGACGTTCGGCGAGTTCATTGTGGCCCTCCCAGGGCAAAGTCAAACGACCGGCATCTCAGTGGGCAGGCACGTCGGGCGCGGCATCCGGAGGAAGGATTCCCTCACCGCGAAATCTACGGTTAAAAGGGCCGGCTGGGCAGCCGTTGGCTTGAATTTGAGTGGTCGTTGCCCGAAATTGAGTGGTGATTTCCTCGAAATTGAGTACCAGCCGCCCGCCTGTTTGTGCGTTGGTGACACGCAGAGCGCGTCGCGGCACGTCTGCTGACTGACTTGTGGACTGGCGGGATGTGCGTGGGATGAAACTCGCGGCGCCGGGCTGAGTTGGCCAGCGGCCGGGCACTAGCCCCTCTAGCGGCCGCGGGCCGCGTTGGCAATGACCGTGACTGCGTGCTCTACCGCGTACACGGGATCCCGCGAGAGGCCCTTCACTTGGGCATCCGCTTCAGCCGTGACCTGGATGGAACGGATCAGGCCTTCGGGAGTCCAACGGCGTACGTCACGTTGGGCTTGTTCAACGAGCCATGGCTGCATGCCAAGCTGCTTGGCAATCTGTGCCGACGATCCTTGGGCACCAGCTACCTTGGCCAAGGTGCGCAGCTTGGCGGCGAGGGCGGCCACCAGCGGCACCGGGTCGACCCCGGTGGCGAGGGCATGCCGGAGGCTGGACAGGGCCTGCGGCCCGTTGCCGGCCATGGCGGCGTCCGCAACCTTGAAGGCCGTGGCTTCCACGCGTCCGCCGTAGTAGCGCTCGACGGTGGCTGCGTCGACCGCGGTGGTGGCGTCTGCGATGAGCTGGTTGCATGCCGCAGCAAGCTCCGAGAGGCTGGCACCGACTGCATTGACGAGGGCCTGGACAGCTTCCGCTTCGATGCGGCGGCCGCCTGCCTTGAATTCCGAGACCACGAATGCTGTTTTCTCGGCGTCCTTTTTCAAGGGCTGGCAGTCCACCACTGGCCATCCGGACGACTTGATGGCGTCGAGGAGCTTCTTTCCGCGCACCCCGCCACCGTGGCGAAGGACCAACACGACGTCGTTCTCCGGTTGGGTGACGTATTTCAAGGCATCGGCAAGGAAGGCATCGTTCATTGACTCGAGGCCCTCGATCTCGATGAGTTTGGCCTCATCGAAAAGCGACGGCGTCACCGCCATTGCGAGCGAACCGGACTCGTAGCTTCCGGCATTGAGCCTGCTGATTTCCACTTCGGGTGCCGCGGCCCGCACCTGCGAGCGGATCCGATCCATTGCCCGGATTCCGAGGTACTCCTCAGGGCCGGTGATGAGCACTACCGCGGACGGGGTAACGTCCCGCCAGCTGGCGGTGTTCGCCGCGGAGGTTTTGGCCTTGGAGACCTGGCCAGCAGCCAATGTTGCTTCCTTCCAGAAGGGTTTTGCTTTGGTCCCAGTCTCCCACGTGCAGCGTCCCGGGCGGTGTTCCTCAACCCTGCGACCCGCACACCGGGCGGCGGCGAGCCGGCGGAATGGCCATCGGTCCGGTGGTGACGGACAGCGGACTCCGCGGCGGCTATAAGGAATACCAAGCGGCGGTGCAACGACAGTACGGCGGAGCCCGCCCAGACCGGATGGAGGACCAGCCACACTAGCAGGATGGTGACAACGGACCAGAGAATCATGGTGGCGATTCCCGTGGCACCTTCCGGCCACGGCAGGGCCGCTCCCGGAAGTCCTGCGAAAAACCTGGCTATTGCCGCCACCGTTGCCGAGCTGACCCCGGCAACGGCGATCGGAACAATTGCAAGCCACGGAAGTAAGGGAACGAGGGGAACCGCAATGGTTCCCAGGATGGTCACGGGTGCGACAAAGGGGGCAACTGCGATGTTCGTCAGCAGTGAGTAGCTGGAGAACTGCGGTTGCAAGGCCACGATGACCGGGCTGCACAGAAGCTGCGCGGCCAAGGGAACGGCGACGGCGGACGCCAGCCAGGAAGGCACCCATGCTGGTGCCCAAGAGGCGATGGGTCGTGCCAACAGGACAATTCCCAGCGTGGCGAGGACAGACAAGAGAAACCCGATGCTTGTACCGAGTGAGGGATCCAGAATGAGAAGGCCAGTCACGGCAAGGCAGAGAAAGCCAAGGCTCCGGCCCTGCCTGCCGCTACTTAGTGCGCTGAGGCCGATAGCACCCATGACCGCCGCCCTCAGGACGCTGGCGTCCGGTCCCACCATCATGACAAAGCCCGCCAAGCCGGCAAGGGCCACCATTGCCGCCACTCCCCTGGCAAACCGGAAGGTCCTGGCCAAAAGCACCAGGCCGCCAAGAATGAGACTGCAGTTTGCGCCACTGACCGCCGTGAGGTGGGTGGTGCCGGTGGTCTTCATCGCCGCCTCCAGGCCTTCGTCCAACCCCGTGGTGTCGCCCGTGACCATTCCGGGCAGAAGTCCGGCCGCGTCGCCGCGCAACCATTCAGTGGCGGAGCGGAATTGCTTTTTCAATTGCGCTGGACCCTGGGGGATGTTGCCAGGTGCTTCCGGCTTGTGCCGTGTGTCCGGCCGCATGGGTGGGGTGGCGGCGGCAAGAACACCGGCCTCGACTTGTCCTGGTTTTGCCGGCTTCAGTTTGCCGGCGGTTCTAACCTCCTGTCCCGTGACGACTTGGTCCCAGCCTTCGCCTCCGGTCAGCAGAATTCTTGTGCGGGAGCGGATGAGCATTCCGTCGGCCGCAATATCGATTACTTCGGCGGGAACTGCCCACCGTCCCGATCCACGTGAGTCCGTGCCTAGTTCGCGAGGATCACCCACGATCAACACGTGGATGACGACCGAGTCGCGCGCCGCCGCGGCGTCGGCAACTGGACCGTCCTGGCGCTGGCCGGCTTCCGCTGCGGCGTGGGCGGCCACGGCCGCTCCGAACAAGCAAGCGACTGCCAAAGTCGCGGGAATCGTCCTCAGGCTTCGAGGGGCCGCGGCCCGGGCGGCGAAAAGGAGACACGCGGCTGCGGCCAAAGCCGCGCACACGACTCCCGTCCACAGCGAAGGTAGATAGGCGGCCGCAACAGAAACAGCCCACGTGAGAATGGCAGAGGGGGCCAGCCGAAGGTCCACCCGGCCCGGACCGGCCTTGACCCCACGCACCCTAAACCGTCACCAACGGCAGAAGCGATTCCATTAGCTTGGGACCGACACCATCCACGGCATCGAGGTCCTCCACGGAAGCGAACGGGCCATGTTGCTGCCGCCATTCGATGATGCGCTTGGCCAGGATGGGGCCGACCTTCGGCAAGGTGTCGAGTTCTTCAGCGGTTGCAGTGTTGAGATTCACCTTTCCGCTGGCAGAAGTCCCTGCTCCCGTACCGCCGGCTGTTGGAGCGCCGCCTGTTGACACCGCGGGCTGTGACGGAGCCGCCTCCCCCGTCCGTGGAACATGGATCTTCGCGGCGTCCTGCACCACAGCGGCAAGGTTCAGACTGTTCAGCTCGGCTGCAGGATCCGCACCGCCGGCAGCAGCGATTGCGTCAAACACCCGTGCTCCGGCAGGCACCCTGACGATCCCGGGACTTTTCACCGCACCGGCAACATGGACGGTAAGCAGTCGGGCTCCGTTCTCTGGTTCCGGAGCCTCGTTGACACGGCCTTTGCTTCCCGTACCCGCTTCTGGAGTTGCTCCCGCATGTGAACTTCGGACGAGCGGCTCAATCGTCGGCTGCCCGGACCAGGACTGCCAGAAGAACCAGACCACCAGCACCAAGCAAGGCAAAGCCAACAACACGGCCACGCGCCACGGTGTGCGCCACCGAAGCCGCGATGGAGGCCCTGCCGCTTCGGACACGTCTTCGGTGCCTGACTGCACGCCCGCATCGGCCATACCCGAGCCGGATGCCATCAACGTTTGCAACGGAAGCAAAGGGTCGGCTTTGCTGTCGTGGCTCAGCTGCGCGCCCGCCTCCTGGTCCGGCGGTGGTGCAAGACGAGCAGCGAATCGGAGCCGGGCGGAACTCGCAGCATCGTCCGCGGGTGAGGCTCGGTTCCTGCGTGGCATATCCACGAGCGTAGAACGTCCGGACCCGCAGCAGCAGCCCGGACCGGCGCTATGTGGACAGGGGCGCCGCAGAGTGCCTGTGGAGGATCAGTGGGCAGGACCGGGCAACTCCGAGCTCATATCTGGAAGTAGTGGTTTCTTCGGGGTTTCCGGTGCGGGTCGGTGTGGGGTGGCGGGATGAACCAGGGGATGCCGTTGCGGACCTGGATGTGCCAGTCTTCCTTGTGGATCAGGTGGTGGTGATGGCTGCAGAGCAAGGTCCCGTTCGCGGTGCTAGTGGGTCCGCCCCGGGACCAGTACTCGATGTGATGGGCCTCGCACCAGGGGGCCGGGATGGTGCATCCGGGGAAAGCGCAGCCCTTGTCCCGGGCGGTGATGGCCTTGCGGATATGGGCTGGGAAGACCCGTGAGGCCCGTCCGATGTCCAGGACCTGGCCCTCGCCGCCCAGGACCACGGGGATGATGTCCGCGTCGCAGGCGATCTTCCGCAACGTCGCCGCCGGGACGGGGCCGGTGAACGTGAAGGACCCGGTGCCGCTGCCCTGCCGGGGCCGGTTGAACAGGGCAGGCTGCCCGGGCCGTGAAACTGGACCGGGCGGCGAGGCCTGCCCGGACTGTGAAACTTGACCGGACTGTGGATCCGGATCCGCGCTGTCTTGGGGGAAGAGGTCTCGGTGGTCGATGGTGGCCAGGATCTGCGGGCGGTGGCCGCCGGTGGCGGGCAGGGACCCGGTGGCCAGGGCGAGCCGGCAGGCGCCGATCAAGCCGTCCAGGAGCTTCTGCGCCCTCGACCGCCGGTCCGGCGGCCCGGCATTCTCCGCCGCCTCGCCGGAGGGATCGGCGGAGGAATCGCCGGACGGACCGGCGGAGGAATCGGCGAAGGAATCTGTGAAGGAACCGCCGGATGGTTCCGCGCAGGCGGGAACCGCACCCAGGGGTGCTGTGTCGCGGGGTGTTGTGTCTTGGGGTGTGCGGGTGCGGGGGTTGGCGGCGGTGTTCATGACGGTGAGCAGGTGTTCGTATTGTTCGGCGGTGGCGAAGATCTCCACGTGCGCGAGCCCGTGCTTGGGACGGCGCAGGAACGCCCCTTGGTGGTGGCGGAGGGATTCTTCGGACGGTTCGGGGCCGTCCTGGTCGATCGCCTCGACCCAGCGCCGGGCAACCCTGGCCAGGAAGTCCTGGTCGTTTTCCGCCGCGGTCCGGGCCAGGGCGTGTTCCATTTCCGCGGCCTTCTCCGGGGCGCACAGCGGACGCACCTTCGCCACGGCCATCGTGATGATCCCGGCCGCGCCGGTGCCGATCGTCCCGGACGCCAGCGCCGCGGCGGTTTCCCCGTGCCGGGCAGGGACTGTGTGCCCGGTGAGGCCCCGGCCCGGCAGCAGCTCCCGGGCCAGCGCGAGCCGGCGCCTGGCCTCGGCGGCACTGATCCGCAGCAAGGACCGCAGATGCTCGGCCGTGGACCGGAACTCCCCGCCCCGCACGAGCCCCTGCACCGCGCCGGCGGCGCTCCCCTCCACCGCGCCGGAGCGTGTGTCCGCACCGGTCTCCACCGCGCCGGAGCCTGTGTCCGTGCCGGAGTCACTCCCCGCGTCGGCGGCCCAGCCTGTGGTCCAGCCCGGCCCGCTGGCGGGTTCATCGTTCCGGGCCGTGTCCAGCCCGGCTGCGGCGAGCAGTTGGAGATAATCCAGGGCCCGGGAGAGTTCTTCCACCCCGGACGCGAACGCGACAGCCTCTTCGAGACCCAGGCTTCCGACGTCGTCGGCCGCCTTGTCCGTCAGCGACCTCAGCGCCGCCACGGCGTCGTCCAACACGGCCTGCCGCCCGCCGCGGTCGCCGCGGCCGCCAAGGTCGGGCGGATCCACCAACGCCAGACCGCCCGGGATCCCGCCCGGAACCCCGGCAAGATGCGGAACACGGGCATGACGGGACACTCCGGAAAGCCCGCGGGACGCAAGGCCCTGCCGGGTGTCGAAGTATCCGATCGCTTCCATGGAAACACTCTGCCAGGAGGCTCTGACAAAATAAGTTCGGCCCCTGAGGGCCTGCGCACTTACCCCGAGGCTACGGGTGGCTCCGCCTCGCGTTCGCGTGGTCCGATGCAGCATCCGCACTGTCACGCAGCAGCGTCGTGGCGCCAGGGGTACTGCTTTCTCCGACAACCACGGCCAAAACGCCGAGCCCGGCGTGGGCCGCGAGGACGGCAGGCAGGGCGCTGATCTGCGCCGTCGGGCAACCGGGGCAACTCTCTCCGAGCCGGGCCGCGAGCCGCTCTGCCTCTGCCAGGTTGCCAAAGTGGTGCACGGCGAGCCGCGATTGCCCTACTGGCCGCGAATTGACGTCGGCGGCAACGATTTCTTCAAGCCGGGCAACGGCTTTGGCGGCCGAGCGCACCTTCTCGAGCGGCACGATCTTGCCGCCGTCGACCGCGAGGATCGGCTTGATGGACAGCATTGTCCCGAGCCAAGACGCAGCAGTGCCGATTCGGCCGCCGCGCCGGAGCTGCTCAAGGCTCGGCACGTAGAAGTACACCTTGGTGCGGCCCAATCGCTCCTCGGCGAAGCGACGGACATCGGCTGCGGAACGACCGTCTGCGGCGGCAACCAGCGCGCTTTGGACACCCATGCCTTGCGCCATTCCCACGGTGCGGGAGTCAACGACTTCGACGGGGATCGAGACGCGTTGCGCAGCCAGCCTTGCGGCGTCCGCGGTGCCGGACAGCCCCGCGGAAATGTGGATGGAGACGACGGCTTCGAAACCGCGGTCCTGGGCGGCGAGATAGGCCTGTTCGAACTGGCCAGGTGACGGCCTGGAGGTCTTCACGGGCGATCCCGCCGCCAAGGCCAGCGCGAGGGTCTGGGTGATGTCGTCCTCACCCTCGCCGTAGATCTCTTCGCCCACCAGGACGGGCATCGGCACAACGGCGAGGCTGCCGTCGGCAACGAACGCCTTGGCCCATTCGGCGGGGAGCGCGGCTGCCGAATCGGTCACGACGGCGGTACGCACGGCGACAGGCGCCGGCTCAACTCCGGCGCGGCCCGGCGTCGTGGACTGGCGCAGGCGGGCCAAACGTTCCTTGAGCCACAACCAAGCGGGTGGTTCGCGGTCCGTCAAGGGATCCTCCTGGAGCTGGTGGCCGGCCGCCGGCAAGCGCCGACGGCCGTTTCCCGGCTATGCCGGGACGATGTTGACCAGTTTAGGTGCGCGCACGATCACCGTACGGATGCCGCGGCCATCGAGTGCCCGCTGCACGTTGTCGCTGGCGAGGGCGAGCTCGCGTAGGGCGTCCTCACCGATGTCCGGGGAGACGTCCAAGCGGTCGCGGACCTTGCCCTGTACCTGCACGACGGCCGTCACGGTGTCCTGGACAAGAAGCGACGGATCGTGGGAGGGCCAGCCGGCGTTCGCCACGGAGGCCGGGTGGCCCAGCTGGTTCCACATGTCCTCGGCCGTGTACGGCGCGAAGAGGCTCAAGATGACAGCAACGGCTTCGGCGGCTTCACGGACGGCGGGGTCTGCGCCACCGGCACCGGAATCGATGGTTTTGCGGGTCGCATTGACCAGCTCCATCAGCTTGGCCACCACGACGTTGAACTTGTTGTTGTCCAACAGCTCAGCGGCGTCGGCGATGGTCCTGTGGGTCACAGTGCGCAGCGCGCGGTCACCGGTGGAGACATCGACGCCGGGCTCGCTTGCGACGTCCTGGCCAAGGCGCCAGGCACGGGCAAGGAACTTCGCGGAGCCCGACGGCGAGACGTCGGCCCAGTCGACGTCGTCCTCGGGCGGGGAGGCAAAGACCATGGTCAGGCGGACGGCGTCGACGCCGAACTTGTCCAGTTGCTCGCCAAGGTCCACGCCGTTGCCGAGGGACTTGCTCATGGCCTTGCCGCCATTGAGGACCTGCCCCTGGTTGAGCAGGGCGCTGAAGGGCTCGTCCGCGGCGAGCAGGCCCATGTCGTGGATGACCTTGGTAAAGAAGCGGGCGTAGAGCAAGTGGAGGATGGCGTGCTCGACGCCGCCCACGTACTGGCCGACCGGCATCCAGTCGTTGATCTTGGCCGGATCGAACGGTCCCTCGGTGTAGTGCGGGGAAACGAAGCGCAGGAAGTACCAGGACGAGTCAACGAACGTGTCCATGGTGTCCGTGTCGCGCTGGGCGGCGCGTCCGCAGTTGGGGCACTCGACGTTGACCCATTCCAGGGCCGCGGCGAGAGGAGACGTGCCCCTGGGAGACAGTGCTTCGCCGCGCAGGTCTTCCGGTAGCCGGACAGGCAGTTGATCGTCCGGCACAGGCACCTCGCCGCATTCGGCGCAGTGGATGATGGGGATTGGGGTACCCCAGAAGCGCTGGCGGCTCAGGAGCCAGTCGCGCAGGCGGAAGTTAACGAACTTCTCCCCCGTGCCCAGCTTTTCCAGGATGTCGATGGCTGCGGGGATGGCCTCGGCCTTGGACAAACCGTCCAGTTCGCCGGAGTTCATCAGGGTGCCCTCGCCGGCAGTCGCGATTCCGGTTTCCGCCGGGTCTTCCCCTCCGGTGTTCAGGACCGGACGCACCGGCAGGTCAAACGCGCGGGCGAAGTCGAGGTCGCGCTGGTCGTGCGCGGGCACTGCCATGATGGCGCCTGTGCCGTAGTCGGCGAGCACATAGTCGGCTGCCCACACGGGCAGTTTTTCACCGTTGAGCGGGTTGACGGCATAGCGGCCGGTGAACACACCGGTCTTCTCGCGCTCGGTGGACTGGCGCTCGATGTCCGACAGGGCCTTGACCTTCTCGCGGTAGGCCATGAGCGAGTCGTGGTGTTCGGGCGTGACCAGGTCCAGTGCCAGGTGCGCGTCCGCGGCGACAACGAAGAACGTTGCCCCGTACAGGGTGTCCGGGCGGGTGGTGAAGACAGTCACTTCGCGCTCGGCGCGGCTGTCCGCGGCTTCGATGACGAACCGGACGTGTGCGCCCTCGGACCGGCCGATCCAGTTGCGCTGCATTGCCAGCACACGCTCGGGCCAGTGCCCCTGGAGCTCGGACATGTCAGCCAGCAAACGGTCGGCGTACTCGGTGATCTTGAAGTACCACTGGTTCAGTGACTTCTTCGTGACAGGTGTCCCGCAGCGTTCGCACGCGCCGTTGACTACCTGTTCGTTCGCCAAGACGGTCAAGTCCTTCGGGCACCAGTTGACCGGGGAATCCTTGCGGTAGGCCAGCCCGCGCTCGTAGAAGCGCTTGAACAGCCACTGCGTCCAACGGTAATACTCCGGGTCCGAAGTGTGCAGCCGGCGGGACCAATCGGCTGAGATCGCGTAACGCTTGAACGATGCTGCCTGCGTATCGATGTTGGCGTACGTCCACTCGCTGGGGTGGGCGTTGCGCTTGATGGCAGCATTCTCTGCCGGCAGGCCGAACGAGTCCCAACCGATGGGGTGCAGGACATCGAAACCCTTCTGGCGGAGGTACCGCGCCACGACGTCGCCCATCGCGAAGGCCTCGGCGTGGCCCATGTGGAGGTCGCCCGAAGGGTAGGGGAACATGTCCAGGACATAGCGCCGCTCGCGGGAGCCGTCGTCAAGCGGAGTGAAGACCTTGAGGTCTTCCCAGACCTGCGGCCACTTGGCCTCCATCGAGGCGAAGCTGTAGACACCCTCCTCGGGCGTCTCGCCTGCCACTGTTGACTGTGCTCCGGTTTCTGTCTCCGGCTGAACGCTCACTGCTGCCCTCTTCTGTTCTTCCATGACGGTTTTGCCTCCTGCTCCGGGCCCCGGAAGGTCCCGGACACACAAAAGCCCCTCGGCAAGGAGGGGCGGCCGCTCGGTTCGCGATGCTCTAGATCGACGTATACCGGGCGGCTAGCTAAGCAGAAGGATCGCACGCATAAAGCCACCTTACCCTGTTCATTGTCCCAAGTAACACTGGACGGTCGGTGGGTTGGGGCACAGAGAAAAGGGGCCGGTGACTCCCCGCCATGGTGTGGTGGGCACCGCGAAGCGGGCGGGCGGGAGTTACCGGCCCCTTTTCGGGGCGAGGCGGGACGTTTAGGAGAGGCCGGAGCTACTTAACGTCCTCGTCCACCCAATCCATGGACTTGGTAACAGCCTTCTTCCACAGGCGCATCTGGCGGTCCCGCTCGGCGTCGTCCAGCTGTGGCTCCCAGCGCTTGTCCTCGTTCCAGTTGGCGCTAAGCTCGCCGAGGTCCTTCCAGAAGCCGACGGCGAGGCCGGCCGCGTAGGCGGCACCCAGGGCCGTGGTCTCCACGACCTTCGGGCGGACTACGGGCACGCCCAGGATGTCGGCCTGGAACTGCATGAGCGCCTCATTGGCGACCATGCCGCCGTCGACCTTCAACTCGGTCAGCGGAACGCCCGAGTCCGCGTTGACGGCGTCGAGCACTTCGCGGGTCTGGAAGGCGGTGGCCTCGAGGGCCGCGCGGGCAATGTGGCCCTTGTTGGCAAAGCGGGTCAGGCCAACGATGGCTCCGCGGGCGTCGGCGCGCCAGTACGGGGCAAACAGGCCCGAGAACGCGGGCACAATGTACACGCCGCCATTGTCCTCGACGCCGGCCGCCAGCGTCTCCACCTCAGGAGCGGTGCTGATCAAGCCAAGGTTGTCGCGCAGCCACTGGATCAGTGATCCCGTGACGGCGATGGAACCTTCCAGCGCGTAGTGCGGTTTGGCGTCGCCCAGCTTGTAGCCGAGCGTGGTGAGCAGACCGTTCTTTGAGTGGACGATTTCTTCGCCCGTGTTGAAGATCAGGAAGCAGCCGGTGCCGTAGGTGTTCTTGGCTTCGCCGGGCTCGAAAGCCGCCTGGCCGAAGGTTGCCGCCTGCTGGTCGCCCAGGATGCCTGCGACGGGCACCTCGCGCAGCAGCTGCGAGGTGTGCACCGTGCCGTAGACCTCTGAGGAGGACTTGATGGCTGGCATCATCGACGCCGGCACGCCGAATGCGTCCAGAATGTCCTGGTCCCATTGCAAGGTGTCGAGGTCCATGAACATGGTGCGCGAGGCGTTGGTGACGTCCGTGGCGTGCACGCCACCGTCCACGCCGCCTGTCAGGTTCCACAGGACCCAGCAGTCGGTGTTGCCGAAGATGAGGTCCCCGGCTTCGGCCTTGGCCCGCGCTCCTTCGACGTTGTCCAGGATCCACTTGATCTTGGTGCCGGAGAAGTAGGTGGCCAAGGGCAGGCCTACCTTTTGCTTGAAGCGCTCGGGGCCGCCGTCCTTTGCCAGCTCGTCGACGATGGGCTGTGTGCGCGTGTCCTGCCAGACGATGGCGTTGTAGATCGGCTCGCCCGTGTTCTTGTCCCACACAACGGCGGTTTCGCGCTGGTTGGTGATGCCGACGGCAGCGATGTCGTGCCGCGTCAGGTTGGCCTTGGACAACGCAGAGCCGACGACCTCCCTGACGTTGTCCCAGATCTCCACTGGGTTGTGCTCTACCCAACCGGCCTGGGGAAAGATCTGCTCGTGCTCCATCTGGCCGGTGGAGACAATGTTGCCTGAGTGATCGAACACGATGGCACGCGAGCTGGTGGTTCCCTGGTCAATGGCGATGACGTATTGCGACATTTTGACGTCCTTGTCTGCTTGCTTTGGTGTGGATGCGGGATAGGTGCTGAGCGGTTGCTACTTGGTGACGGTTGCCATGATCGGTATGGAGTGGGCGACGAGTCCTGCGATGGTTCCGCCCACGAGCGGGCCGACCACCGGAACCCAGGAGTAGGCCCAGTCGCTGGAGCCCTTGCCCTTGATCGGCAAAATAGCGTGGGCGATACGCGGTCCGAGGTCACGGGCGGGGTTGATCGCGTAGCCGGTCGGTCCGCCAAGGGACGCGCCGATGCCGACGACGAGCAATGCCACCGCGAGCGGGCCCAAGCCGGAGGGGGTGCCGCCGAAGGTCAGGATCACGAAGACCAGCACAAACGTTGCGATGATTTCGGTGACGAGGTTCCAGGGGTACGAGCGGATGGCCGGTCCCGTGGAGAATACGGCGAGCTTGCTGGCTGCCAATGGCTCGGCGTCGAAGTGCTGCTTGTGGGCGAGCCAGGCGAAGATGGCGCCGAGGAAGGCGCCGAGCAGTTCTCCACCGAAGTAGGTGAACGTGGATGCCGCACTCACGGCCACCCCCGGGGCGAACTCGGCCTTGCCGTCAACCAAGAGACCGAGCGTCACGGCCGGATTCAGGTGCGCACCGGACATGGCGGCTACATATACGCCGGCAAATACTGCGATGCCCCAGCCAAAATTCACCATCAGGAACCCGCCGCTGTTACCCTTCGTGCCCTTGAGCGCGACGTTCGCCACAACGCCACAGCCAAGCAGGGTAAGCATGCCGGTTCCGAATACTTCGGAAAGGAAAACAATTCCGAGAGACATCTTTGACTCCTCATTTTCTTCTGTTGTCAGCCCTGCAGGTTTTGTTGGGGCCGTTGGGCCGGCGTCTGTTAGCGCCGTCCCGGTTGCGGTCCTCCCTTACGAAGCGGAACACCGCAACCCTTGTGTCCGGGCTTCCGTGCCCGAACAATCAAGCTGATGAGACGTACAATACGTTCATGCGACGAGGCTGTGAACAGTCACGCCGTGAAAACGCAGAAGCACCTCCTGGGCATGCTGGATTTCCGCTTCCCGCCTCGTTGCGTCCCAGCCAAGCTGCGCGGCGAGGACTTCGGCGATTTCGTTCAAAAGCTCCCCGGTCACCAGGCCGCGGAAGGCCAGCGACGTGCGGCGGATGAGGACATCCACAAGGTGTCCGAGCTGTTCGTTGACGGCCATGAACTCGAGCTCCCGGACGCTGAGCTCGTTCGTGGAGCGCAGTTTCCGATCCTCGCCTGCCTCGAGGTACGCAATGACGTCCTTGGCGCGGGTGCCGTAGCGGGTCAGCAGGCCGGTGACCCGATCGGCACTGAGGCCGGGAGCCATGTGCTTCTTGACCCAGTCCTGTATTCCGTCTTCGCTGTCCGGGAAGCGCAGGCCGCCTCCGATGGCGAGCTTCGCCGTCGAGGTCTTCCGCTCCATGCCCAGCTCCCGGAGGACGTCGTTGCTCAGGTGTTCGGCGAGGGCGCGGAAGGTGGTCCACTTTCCGCCGATCAATGACAGTACGACGGCGGCCTTCCCGCCCGCGGCGGTCAAGTCACCGGCGGCCGACGCACCGGAAGCTTTCCGCTCGCTTCGCTCGATCCGGTAGTCGCGGGATACGAAACCCGGCTGGGTGTCGTCGTGGCGCGGAAGCGGCCGGACGCCGGCGAAGCTGTAGACGATCTGGCTGCGCTCGACGGTGATGGAGGGGAAGACGTGGCCGACGAGGTCGAAGAAGTAGTCAATCTCGGGTTCGGTGCAGACGGCGTCCTGGGCCATGTCGGCCTCGACGTCGGTGGTGCCGACCAGGACACGGTCACCCATCGGGTAGATCAGGACGATCCGCCCGTCCGTGTGTTCGAAGAAGATTTCGCGCCCGCCGCACGCCGCAAGCAACTCCGGGTGGTCCAGGACAATGTGGGAGCCCTTGGTTCCGCCCATGAAGCGGCTCGCCGCACCCATTGCCGCGTTGGTGAGGTCAACCCAGGCGCCGGTGGTGTTGACGATCACGTCGGCTTGGAAGCTGAATTCCTCGCCTGTAAGTTCATCGCGCAGCAAAACAGCGCCGGCCGGGCCGGCTGATTCGGCGGCGGGGTCGGTCGAGAGAAGGGAAACGTAGTTGCTGGCCCGGGCGCTGCCGCCCGGCAAGCCGCTCCGGATACCCGCCTTTTCGCCGTCCTGCAGCACATCGAGCGTCAGGCGCTCCGGGTTGTGCACGGAGGCGTCAAAGTAGGTCGCAGCGTATTTGATGCCGGGGTGCAACTTCGGCAACTCAGCCAAGGCCTTCTGCCTGCCGCTGAACTGATGGCGGGGGACGCTGCCGCCATCGCGGGAGAAGAAGTCGTACATGCTCAGTCCGAGCTTTATGAGGAAGGCGCCGCGTTCTTTCGGCTTGCCTTGCTTGTGCGTGAGGAAGCGCGTGGGGGCGGAAAGTATCCCGGAGAAGGTGCTGAAGATGGGGATGGTTGTCTGCAGGGGCTTGACGTAGTGGGGCGCGATCTTCAAAAGCCGATTGCGCTCGGCCACCGATTCCTGGACGAGGCGGAATTCCCCGTTCTCGAGGTAGCGGATGCCGCCGTGGATCATGTGAGATGAGGCTCCGCTGGCGCCCTGGCAGTAATCACCGCGTTCCACGAGGGCGACGTCCACGCCTTGGAGTGCCAAATCGCGGAAGGTTCCGACGCCGTTGATGCCGCCTCCGATGATCAGCACCTGGGCCTGCGGCCGTTCGCGAAGTGCCGAGACCGAGGTCCGACGTGGTGATCCTGCTGCGGAACCGGAATTGCTGGTGTATCCCAAAACTGCTCCCTTGGGCTTTGGAGTATGCGCTGCATCACTTGACGTCGCACCTTGCACAACTATTCTTCGAAGGAATGGAAAATGAAATCAAGCTACTTGCACAAACGTGCAGAACGGAATTGAGATGCCACGATCACGACATTCTGAAGCCCTCCGGGCAGCACAGATGTACTACCTCCAGGACCTCACGATGGACGCCATTGCCCGCGAACTCCGGACCTCGCGTTCAACGGTGTCCCGCCTGCTGTCCTCGGCCCGCGAGTCGGGACTGGTCCAGATCCAGATCCGCAGTCCACTGGATTCCGCTCCCGAACTGGAGCGTATGATCCGCAACCACTACGGCGTCGATGTCCATGTGGTGCCGGTTCTGGACACCTTGAACGAGGCGGAAACCCTTGACCGGGTGGCGACGCAGGCCGCACGGACCATTGGTCCCCTGGTCGATTCCAACGCCATCATCGGAGTGGCCTGGGGTGCGACCATCAGCGCGGTCAGCAGGCACCTGACGCGCAAGATCACGCACGGCAGCACTATCGTGCAGCTCAATGGCGCCGGCAACATGCAGACCACCGGCATCACCTACGCGAGCGACATCATGCGCCGGTTCGGCATCGCCTATGGTGCGCGGGTGGAACAGTTCCCGGTGCCCGCCTTCTTCGACCATGCCTCGACGAAGACCGCCATGTGGAATGAGCGCAGCGTCCAGCGCGTGCTCGACCTCCAAGCCAGGATGAGCATCGCCATATTCGGCGTCGGCTCGGTGCATTCGGACTACCCCAGCCACGTGTACGCAGGCGGCTACCTCGATGAAACGGACCTGTCCCTGCTGGCCAGCTCGGACGTCGTGGGCGATGTTGCCACCGTCTTCTTCCGCGCCGACGGCTCTTCCGGCGGCATCACCCTCAACGAGCGGTCCACCGGCCCGAGCCACGAGCAACTCCGGCAGGTCCGCCGCCGCATCTGCGTCGTCTCGGGTGCGTCCAAGATCAACGGTCTTCGCGGAGCGCTCGAAGCGGGGCTGGCAACGGATTTGATCCTGGATGAGGCCACGGCGAAGCGCCTGGTCAGTTTCGGCAGCCCTTCTGCGAATAATTGAAGGTCGCTGAAACATTCCCGGCATCGAGATAGGTAGAGTCTTGGCTATGAAACCCTCGCCTAGGCTCAGTCTGAACAACGGTGTCTTGATTGACCAGTTGGGGTTCGGGCTTTACAAGGTGCCACCGGCGGACGCCACCTCTTTGGTCGCCACTGCACTCGGTGCCGGCTACAGGCACTTCGATACAGCAGCCATGTACGGCAATGAGACCGGGGTCGGCCGCGGCATCGGCAGTGCGGTCATACCCCCGCCCGGTGTGGACAGCAACACGGGAGGCTCCGGGGAGGGCACCCACGGTCTCTCCCGCGAAGACGTCTTTGTCACCACCAAGCTCTGGAACGATGACCAAGGCTACGACTCCACGCTCCGCGCCTTCGATGCCTCCATGGCCAATCTCGGCCTGGACTACGTCGACCTATACCTGATCCATTGGCCCTGCGCGGAACGCGGACTGTTCCAGGAAAGCTACCGGGCAATGGAAACCGTGTACCGCGAAGGCCGGGTGCGCGCGATCGGAGTCTCCAACTTCCAGCCGGCCCATCTCGAAGCACTCATGCAAAAAGCCGAAGTGGTTCCGGCGGTGAACCAGATTGAGCTGCACCCATGGTTGCAGCAGACCCGGCTCCGGACGCTCCACGAGCAGTTGCGCATCCGCACCGAGGCGTGGAGCCCGTTGGGCCGCGGCCAGGTCCTCCAGGATCCGGCCGTCCGGGCGCTCGCCGACAAATACGGAAAGACGCCTGCCCAAATCATCATCCGCTGGCACCTCCAGCTGGGAAACATCGTCATCCCGAAAGCGAGCACCGCGGCACGCATCCAGGAGAACTTCGATGTCTTCGGCTTCGAGCTGGATGCCGACGACATGGATGGCTTGGCCGCCCTCGAACGCCACCACCGCACCGGGTCACACCCGGACAACGTCAACTAGGACCCGCCGAATGGAACAAGTGGACACCAACCACTCCCCCGAACCCGCACCAGCCTCCCCACGGGAGTTCTTCAGCAAGGCACTGGCCGCCCGGACGAGTGCCTCCGACATCGACCTCGACGGCAGCAACGTCGCCTATTGGTGCTACGAGCCGGTCAAGGTGACCGCGGATACCCGGACCATACTGGTCATCCACGGTTTCCGCGGTGACCACCACGGCCTGCTCCGCGTCGTAGACCACCTGCCCGAAATGCGGGTCATCATGCCCGACCTTCCCGGTTTTGGCAGCTCGGAGCCTTTCGCCGGAGACCCCCACACCGTGGATCGGTACGGCAAGTTCATCACCGGTTTCATGGCGGCCCTGGGCCTCGGACCCGACACTGTTCTCTTGGGGCACTCCTTCGGATCCATTGTGGCCAGCCACTTCGCCGCCGCGAACCCGGGAGCCATCCATCCGCTGATCCTGGTCAATCCCATCGCCGCACCCGCGCTTGAGGGCCCCAAAGGGCTCATGACCAAGCTGGCAGTCCTGTACTACCAGGTCTCGGCCAAGCTCCCGCGCCGGCTGGGGCTCGCCGTCTTGCGCAGCCGCCTCATTGTCCGCGTCATGAGCGCCGCGATGGCCAAGACCCGGGACAAGGAACTCCGGGCCTTTGTCCATGGCCAGCACGATGCGTACTTCTCCGCGTTCGCCGACCGCGCGAGCCTCCTGGAGTCATTCCGGGCTTCGGTGTCCAGCCATGTGGCCGAGGTGGCCGCGCAGTTGGACCTTCCCGTGTTGTTGGTGGCCGGCGAGAAAGACGAGATCGCCCTGCTCCGGGACCAGCACAAGTTGTTGGAGATGCTGCCGGACGGTGCGCTGGAAGTGATTCCCGACGTCGGGCATCTGATCCACTACGAGACACCGGCGCCGGCCGCCGCCGCCATCCGCAGCTTCCTGGAGGAACACCCCGCGTGAAAATCGTCATAGATGCCCGCTTCACCCGCACGGACCATCATGACGGGATCAGCCGCTACGGATCGAGCCTCATAGCGGCGACGTCCAAGATCGCGGACGTCACCATGCTCATCAGCGACAAGCGCCAGTTGGCGCTCCTCCCGGATGTCCCCTACGTTCACATCAACAGCCCGCTGTCTCCCTGCGAACTGTTCGTTGCCCGCGAAGTCAACAAGCTCGGGGCCGACGTTGTGGTTTGCCCGATGCAGACCATGGGCACCTGGGGCCGCAACTACGGGCTGGTCCTGACCCTGCACGACCTCATCTACTATGAGCACCCGGCCCCTCCGGGCTTCCTGCCCGCACCGGTCCGGTTGCTCTGGCGGCTCTACCACAAGGCCTACTGGCCGCAGCGATTGCTTCTTAACCGGGCCGACATCGTTGCCACCATCAGCCACACCACCGAGTCGCTCATGGCGAAGTTCAAGTTGACCCGCCGCCCGGTCCGGATCGTGGGCAACGCGCCACAGCCGGGCCAGTCGCCGCGCGATCCCGCAGCCGGCGCCGAGAAATCCCTGCTCTATATGGGCTCGTTCATGCCCTACAAAAATGTGGAAACCATGATCCAGGGAATGGCCGAATTGCCCGGATTCACGCTGCATCTGCTGAGCAGGATCACGCCGCAGCGCCGGGCCGAGCTGGAGTCTTTGGTCCCGCCGGGAGCGCGGGTCGAGTTCCACAACGGCGTCACGGATGCCGAATACGACTCCCTCCTGCTCCGCGCCACCGCCCTCGTCAGCCTGTCCAAAGCGGAAGGCTATGGCCTGCCCCTGGTCGAGGCTATGGCACTCGGCACTCCCGTGATCGCCAGCGACACTCCCATCTTCCGCGAGGTCGGCGGGGACTCCGTGAGCTATGTGCACCCCGAATCGCCGGGCGAATTCGCCGCGGCCGTCAAAGCCCTTGAAGATGTGGAATTCTGGCAAGCGCGCTCACGCCGCTCTGTGGAACGCGCAGCCCACTTCAATTGGGACGAATCGGCCCGCCAACTCCTGGCCGTGGCCGAAGAGATCGTTGCGATGCGCAGCAGTAAGCGGCGCTAGAGGACATCCACGCCGTCGAGCCGCAATTGAACTGGTCCCGAAGTCCGCTTCGCCGCACTGGCGGCCTTGACGGCCCGCATGGAACGGGTGGCAACAGCTGCCTGTGCGTAGGGAATGAAGATCAGCGTCCGGACGTCCGGATCGCCCTCCCGCTGTGCTGGATGTTGTGCAGACTGGGTGAGGGAGACCGGAGCGGGGCCCGCGGTGCGCAGCTGGATGTTTTCGGCCAGGCTTTCGGTGAAGTGCACGACGTCGGCCCGTCTGCCCGTCACCGACGCGATCCGTACTGCGGGCGGTAGCTGGAGTTCCTGCCGCAGTGCCAGTTCCCGGGACGCATATCCCGCAGGGTCCCAGCGCAACAGGGCCCCGGTCGCGGTGGTGTCGTCCGCGGTGATGACCACGAGCCCGCCTTCATTCGCGGGCCGCACGAGGGCTGCCGCATTGAACCAACGCCGTACGGTGTCCTCGCCGGCACGCAGGTTTTCCCTGCGCAGGAGCGAATTGCCGTCCAGGAGCAGCGCCGCCGCGTAGCCGCCGCTTGCGATCGGCTCAGCGCCCACGGTTGCCACCACCAGTGCACGGGCATCGGATACCGTGGCCTTGACCTGGTTCCCGGAAGACGTCACGACGGCTTTGCCTGGAAAAGCCCTGCCGAGTTCTTCCGCGGTCCGCAGCACTCCGGCGGCGCCCCTGCGGAGCCGGACTCCGCCGCAATGGCGGCAACGCCATTCCGGGGCGGGAGTGGAGCACCAACGGCACTGCGGCATAGCCGATTGGCCTGCGATTGCGAGGGGTCCCTGGCAGTTGTTGCACCTGGCGGTTTCGCGGCAATCCTCGCAAACAAGGGACGGGGCGTAGCCGGCCCGGGCCACCTGCACCAGGACAGGTCCGCGCTCCAGTCCCTCTTTGGCCGCCCGCCAGGCGGCGCCCGGCAAGCGTGCAATCTTTGCCAGGGGGTCGCGTTCCTGTTCGAAGCTGTCCGCTGTATTGAGCACCCGGGGCGTGCTGGCGCGGACCACCGGCCGGGGGGCTTCCACCGGCACGGCCCAGCCGCCCTCGACAAGCCGCTGAAGTTCGGTGCTCCGGCTATGCGCAGCCATGAGGCACGCCGCTGATTCCTGTTCCGAACGCAAGAGCAGGACTTCCCGGGTGTGGGCGTAGGGGGCGCGCTGGTCAATGTGGAGGTCGTCGCCGTCGTCCCAGCACACCACCAGTCCCAGGTCCTGCACGGGAGCGTAAGCTGCGGAGCGGGTGCCGACTGCCACCTTTGCGGCGCCGCTGAGGAGCCGGAGGTAGCTTCGGTACCGCGGGGTCGGGCCGTCGTCGGCCGTCAACCGCGCGACGTCCCCCGCCGGCAGGACAGCGCGCAGGGCCGCTTCCATACGGTCGAGATCACGGTAGTCGGGAACGACGACGACGGCGCCCCGCCCTGAGGAGCGGACCGCCGCCACCGCAGACGCCACAAGCCCGGGCCAGCCGGCCGCTCCAAAACCCTGTGTCGCAGTCAACACGGCACGGGGTGAGCCGCCTCCGGCCAGGTGTTGCAAGTAGGGCGCCCCGTTGGTGTAGGAAGCCCACGCCGCTTGGGCTTGCGAGGTGGAGACCTCGGCAGCCGCATTGTCTTCGTCCGGTCCGTCCAGGAGGGAATCGCCGGACAGGAGCTGCTTCTCCAGCCGCGCGACGCGGGGCGGAATGGCGGTACGGAGGACGTCGCTGAGCGTCCCGGCGTAGCGGGCAGCGACGCTGGAGGCGAGCTCCAGCAACGCCGGAGTCAGCACCGGGACGGCCGAGACCACCTTGAGAAGCGGAGTCAAGGCATGTCCGGCTTCCGAGGATTCCGTGCGCTCCAGGACGTAGCCGTTGAGTTCCTGGCCGCTGAAGCGGACTTTGACCCGGACGCCTGGGAGAGCGGTCCCGTCCAACTCGGCCGGCACGCTGTAGTCGAAAGACCTGTCGAGATGCGGCAAGGATGATTCGATCAGGACCCGGGCCACGGGATCGCTGGCCGCCAGGGGCGGCCCGGCGGAGTCGCTCCCGCGCGACGGGAAGCCCTGCAACAAGGACGGCTGATGGGACGCCGACGGCGAGGCCATGGCAAAGGGAAGCAAAGAACCATCGCTCATGCTTGCCACCTCCCTGGTTCGGCTCTTGGGTCAAGCCAAACACACACCACCGACAATCAGGTCCCCGGCAGTCGAAGCCTTAGCGCAGCCCGGTCAGGCGTTGAAGAATTCCTTCAGTTCGTCCACGCGGTCCAGTCGTTCCCACGTGAAATCCGGCTCTTCGCGGCCGAAGTGGCCATGCGCAGCGGTCTTTGCGTAGATGGGGCGCTTGAGGTCGAGGGCGTCGATGATGGCGCGCGGACGGAGGTCGAAGATCTCCGCAATCGCTTCGCTGATCTTGGCCGGGTCAACAGTCTCGGTACCGAAGGTTTCAACATAGGTGCCTACCGGACGCGCCTGGCCGATGGCATAGGCGATCTGGATTTCGGCCCGCTTGGCCAAGCCTGCTGCCACGACGTTCTTCGCTACCCAGCGCATCGCGTAGGCCGCCGAACGGTCCACCTTCGACGGATCCTTGCCGGAGAAGGCACCGCCGCCGTGGCGGGCCATGCCGCCGTAGGTGTCAACGATGATCTTGCGTCCTGTCAGCCCGGCGTCGCCGACCGGGCCGCCAATGACGAAGGCACCGGCAGGGTTCAGGATATTCGCGACGTGGGAGATGTCCAGGTTGGACACAGCCAGGACGGGGTCGATCACGTGCGAGGCGAGATCGGCGCGCAAGCGATCGAGGTGGGTACCTTCAGCATGCTGGCTGGAAATGACCACCGTCTCAACGGAAACCGGACGGTCGCGGTCGTATCCGACCGTTACCTGGGTCTTGCCGTCAGGGCGCAAGTAGGCCAGTTCGCCGCTCTTGCGGACTTCGGTGAGACGCTCGGAGAGCCGGTGGGCGAGCCAAATCGGCGTCGGCATGTAGGAGGGGGTCTCGTCGCTCGCGTAGCCGAACATGATGCCCTGGTCGCCGGCGCCCTGGAGGTCGTAGTCGTCCTCCTGGCGGCCTTCGCGGGCTTCGAGCGAATTGAAGACGCCGCCTGCGATGTCGTTGGACTGCTGTCCGATGGAGACAGACACGCCGCAACGGGCGCCGTCGAAGCCGTTGGCGGACGAGTCGTAACCGATTCCGAGGATGGTCTCGCGGACGATCTGCGGGATTTCAACATACGCATCCGTGGTGACTTCACCGGCCACGTGCACCAAGCCCGTGGTGGCCATGGTCTCAACGGCCACGCGCGACTCGGGGTCTGCCGCCAGGAGCGCATCGAGGATGGCGTCGCTGATCTGGTCGCAGATCTTGTCCGGGTGCCCTTCCGTGACCGACTCTGAAGTGAAGAGCCGGAGCTTGGACGGGATGCCGTGGGATTCATGGTGCAGCGGTAAAGTCACTCGACTACCTTACTCGGTTGGGGGCGACCGGCTTCCGCCGTATGTCCCTTTGCTAAGGATGGACCAGCTAAGGAATGGGGCTCACCGGAGGCCTAGGTGGCCGGGCGTACTCTGCTCAGTTCGGTGCTGATGCGGTCAATGACAACGGCAGCGACGTCGGATTTGGAACCTGCCGCCGACTGCGCCGCCGCGCCATGGGCGGAGAGAATGATCACAGAATTCTGGTCCTGGCCGAACACGCGCCCGACGCCGACCTGGTTGACCACCAAAAGGTCGCAGCCTTTGCGTTTGAGCTTGGCGGTGGCGTGCTCCAGGACGTCGCCGTCCTCGTCCCCGGTTTCGGCTGCAAACCCGACGATCAACTGGGTGGATGCCTCAGAGTCGCGGCGCACCACCAGCTCATGCAGGATGTCAGGGTTTTGCACAAGGCGCACCACGGGGGCGTCGTTGCCGTTGACCTTCTTTATTTTCGTGCCTGAAACCTCGGCGGGGCGGAAATCCGCGACGGCTGCGGCCATGATCACGACGTCGGAGCCGACGGCGGCTTCCAGCGCGGCGTCGCGGAGCTCCAATGCGGATTCAACCTGGATCAATTCGACGCCCGGGGGTGCCTGGACGTCCATGTGCGCAGCGAGGAATCTGACATGGGCGCCGGCGTCAAGCGCCGCGGCGGCCAGCGCAACACCCTGCTTGCCGGAGGACCTGTTCCCAAGGAACCGGACCGGATCCAGGGCTTCCCGGGTGCCGCCGGCGGAAATCGTGATGGTCCGTCCGGCCAGGGGTTTCGGGCCAGGGAGCCGGGTTGAGGGCGCTGAGGGGTCGACCAAAGCCATGGCGGCTGCGAAGATCGCTTCCGGCTCGGGCAGCCTGCCTGGTCCGGAGTCCGCGCCTGTCAGCCGGCCCACTGCGGGTTCAAGGACGGTAATGCCCCGGCTGCGCAGTGTTTCCACATTCGCCTGGGTGGCTTGGTTGTGCCACATTTCGGTGTGCATTGCGGGCGCGAAAAGCACAGGTCCGTGGGCCATGAGGAGTGTATTGGTCAACAGGTCCCCTGCTTGGCCGGTTGCTGCCTTGGCCAGCAGGTCGGCGGTCGCCGGGGCGACCACGATGAGATCCGCCTCATGACCTAGACGGACATGATTGACCTTCTCGACGTCGTCAAAGACGCTGTTGCTCACCGGGTTGCCCGAGAGGGCCTCCCACGTAGCCACGCCGACAAACCGGGTGGCCGCCTCTGTGGGGATGACCGTGACGTTGTGTCCGGCCTCAGTAAAAAGCCGGAGGAGCGATGCAACCTTGTAGGCTGCGATCCCTCCCCCGACTCCGAGGACTATGCGCACGTGACCTCCGTCAACAGGCAGTCTGTTTTATTCTGCAGGCTCGATGGGAGTGGAAACCAGCAGGCCTTCGTTGATCTCGCGCAGCGCGATGGAAAGCGACTTCTCGTTGAGCTTCGTGTCGACCAGCGGGCCGACGTATTCGAAGAGGCCCTCGTGCAGCTGGGCGTAGTACGCGTTGATCTGGCGCGCGCGCTTGGCGCCGAAAATCACCAGGCCGTACTTTGAATCGGCAGCAGCAAGCAGCTCGTCGATCGGCGGGTTGATGATGCCTTCAAGGTTCGTGGACACGAATTCTCCAAATTCTAACGGGCTGACAAGTGCTAGCGCTTAGCGCTGGTGCGGGGTAAGCCCCATGAGTGAAACAAGCTCGTCCGCTGCCCGGCGCACGTCGTCATTGATGACGGTGTGGTCAAACTCCGGTTCAGCGGCAAGTTCCAGTTTAGCGGTTTCCAGCCGTCGCTGCTGTTCCTCCGGGGTTTCGGTGCCGCGCCCCACCAGGCGACGGACCATTTCGTCCCAGCTGGGCGGGGCGAGGAACACGAATTTGGCGTCCGGGACTGCGGCCTTGACTTGGCGGGCGCCCTGCAAATCGATCTCCAGCAGCACGGACCTGCCTTCGGCGATGGCAGCGTCCACGGTGCTGCGCAGCGTGCCATAGCGGTTCCTTCCGTGGACAACGGCCCACTCAAGCAACTGGCCGTCCTCAACAAGCGCGTCGAATTCTTCGGCGGACTTGAAGTAGTAGTGGACACCGTCCTTCTCCCCCGGCCGCGGAGCACGGGTGGTGGCTGAAACTGACAGCCAGACCTCGGGGTAATTGTCGCGGATATACGTGGATACTGTTCCCTTGCCAACGGCAGTGGGGCCTGCGAGGACGGTCAGTCCCGGATTCTTGCTCACATCGTCCTTCGTGGAGGGCTGCAGTTCTTCTTAAACGCTGTATTTGTTCAAACGCCGTATTTGTTCAAACGCTGTATTTGTCTTCCATAAAATCTATCAGCGACCGGGACTGGTGAATTCCCAGGCCCCGGAGCCTGCGTGAAGGGGCGATCCCGATCTCCGCCATGATGGCCGCTGCCCGGACCGGGCCAATGCCCGGGACAGCCTCGATGAGCTCGGAAACACGCATGCGCGCGATGGCCTCGTCAGTCTGCGCCGACTTGATCAGCCGGGCAATGCTGAGTTCGCCCGACCTGAGCTGTTCTTTCGCGAGAGCCCGCCTTGCCCGGGCTCTCGCGGCCTTTTCCAAGGCATCGGCACGTTCCTCTGGCGACAGAGCCTTTAAGGTCACTGACACATCCCCCTTTGGCCGGCATCGAGTGCGTAGCGGATTGGACTGATCCCGAAGCTATCGTGTGGTCAGTGCGGAGCGCAATGGATTGGACCCACCAAGATCACGCTCAGCCTTCCACCAAGCCGTCGCGGGTCGCCTCGGTAGCGGAACGCAGTCCGGCAATCGTTGGACCGGCTGCGAGGATTCCGCGGCTCGACGTCGCCAGGACCGCCGGGTACGCCGCACCGAAAGTGGCACGCAGATCTGCCGGCGTGGCTCCCTGTGCGCCCAGGCCGGGCGCCAGGATGGGCCCGTGAACCGCGTCGAGGTCCAGCCCAAGTTCCACGAGGGCCCTTCCGATCGTGGCGCCCACCACGAGACCGACCGAGCCCAGACCCGCAGGCCCCATGCCGTCGGAACCCGACGTGCCGGAATAGCGGCGGTTTTCCGCGGCCGCGGCCTCGGCAATCCGCCGGGCCACCGATTTCGAACCGCCAACATGCTGCACGGACTTGCCCTCGGGATTGGACGTCAGGGCGAGCACGAAAACACCGCGGCCGGACTCGGCCGCGAGGTCGAGCGCCGGGCGCAGCGACTCGAAGCCGAGGTACGGGCTCAGCGTGACCGAGTCTGCCGCCAAGGCGGAGCCATCCCGTAGCCAGGCGTCGGCATAGGCAGCCATCGTGGAGCCGATGTCTCCGCGTTTGGCGTCGGCGATGCTCAAAACTCCGGCATCGGAAGCGGCCGCAAGGGTCCGCTCCAAGACCGCCATGCCTGCTGAGCCGTGACGCTCATAGAGGGCCACCTGCGGCTTTACCGCGGCAGCGAGGGTCGCCACGGCCTCCAGGACGGTGAGGGAAAAGCGCTCCAGGCCGGCGACGTCGTCGTTCAATCCCCAGTCCGCCAAGAGCCCCGGGTGCGGGTCGATGCCGACGCACAAGGGGCCGCGGGCGGCCATCGCGGCAGCCAAGCGGGAACCGAACGGCTGCCGGGGCCCCGGGCCAACAACACCGTGCCCTAGGGACGGTTGCCCGGCTGCGGCAGACTCAGGCATTGACGGCCTCGGCTGCCGCGGCCTTGGAAGCTGACAGCGCCGCGGCGTGCTCCTGCAGGCTCGTCACTGACCATTCGTAGGTGCGCAGCGCCTCGATGGCCTGCACTGCGGCGTTGAACTCCGCAACCGTAGTGATGCAGGGGATACCGATGGACGTAGCCGCCGCACGGAGTTCGTAGCCGTCGCTGCGGGCTTCGCCGCCGGAAGGCGTGTTGAAGACCATGTCGATCTCGCCGGCGATGATGAGGTCAGCGATGGTTCCTTCGCCTTCGGCGCTGCTGCCTTCGGCGACCTTGCGGACCGGGGTGGCCTGGATGCCGTTGCGGCGCAGGACATCCGCGGTGCCGCCCGTGGAGACAATCTCGAAGCCGAGATCGGACAGGCGCTTGACGCCCATGATCACCGAGCGCTTGTCGCGGTTGGCGACAGAAACGAAGATCTTTCCTTCGGTGGGCAGCGCGTTGTTGGCCGCGGCCTGGCTCTTGGCGAAAGCGGTGTCGAAGTGCTTGTCGATGCCCATGACCTCACCGGTTGAGCGCATCTCCGGGCCGAGCAGCGAGTCCACAACCTTGCCTTCCGGGGTCCGGAAGCGGCTGAACGGCAGCACGGCTTCCTTCACGGCGACAGGCGCGTCGAGCGGCAGGGTTGAACCGTCGCCCGTTTCCGGCAGCATCTTGTAGGCGCTGCGCAGTTGGTTGATGGTGACGCCCGTGCCGATCAGGGCCGCAGCCTTGGCCATCTGCACGCCCGTTGCCTTGGAGACGAACGGAACCGTGCGGGAAGCGCGCGGGTTGGCCTCGAGGACGTAGAGCACGTCGGACGCCAGGGCGAACTGGATGTTGATGAGGCCACGGACGCCTACGCCTTCAGCGATGGCCCGGGTGGCCGTGCGGACGCGTTCGATCACGTTGCTGCCAAGGGTGATCGGCGGCAGGACGCATGCGGAGTCGCCGGAGTGGATGCCGGCCTCCTCGATGTGCTCCATGATGCCGCCGAGGTACATGTCCGTGCCGTCGAAGAGCGCGTCGACGTCGATTTCGACGGCGTCCTCGAGGAAGCGGTCGATCAGCACCGGGTGGTCCGGGGTGATTTCCGTGGCGTTGGCGATGTAGCGCGAGAGGTTGGCTTCGTCGTAGACGATCTCCATGCCGCGGCCGCCAAGCACGTAGGACGGACGGACGAGGACCGGGTAGCCGATTTCGTCGGCGATCTTCTTGGCGTCCTCGAAGGACACGGCGGTGCCGTTCTTCGGGGCGATCAGTCCAGCCTGGTCAAGCACGCGGGAGAACATGCCGCGGTGCTCGGCAAGGTCGATCGCTTCCGGGGAGGTGCCCAGGACCGGCACGCCGGCGTCCGCCAGCTGCTGTGCGAGCTTGAGCGGGGTCTGGCCGCCGAGCTGCACGAACACGCCCATGACGCCGCCCGTGCGCTCCTCTGCCGCGATGACTTCGAGGACGTCTTCCAGTGTCAAGGGTTCGAAGTACAGGCGCGTGGAGACGTCGTAGTCCGTGGAGACGGTTTCCGGGTTGCAGTTGACCATGACGGTTTCGTAGCCGGCCTTGCGCAACGCCATGGAGGCGTGGACGCACGAGTAGTCGAACTCGATCCCCTGGCCGATCCGGTTGGGGCCCGAACCCAGGATGATGACGGACGGCTTGGAGTGCAGGCCGACCTCGTCCTCTTCGTCATATGCCGAGTAGTGGTACGGGGTGTACGCGGCGAATTCGGCGGCACAGGTGTCCACCGTCTTGTAGACCGGACGGATGCCCAGGGCCTGGCGGACGCCGCGGACAACGGCCTCCGGGTTGTGGGTCAAGGCGCCGATCTGCTCATCCGAGAAGCCGTGCCGCTTGGCGTTGCGGAGCATGTCTTCCGTCAGGGCGCCGGCCTTGCGGATCTCGTGGGAGATCTCGTTGAGCAACTGCAGCTGGTCCAGGAACCACGGATCGATCTTGGTGGCGGCGTAGAGCTCCTCAACCGAAGCACCGCCAAGCAAGGCGCGCTGGACCTGGTGGAGGCGGTCCGTCGTCGGACGCTTGGACTTCTCGATGAGCTCCGGAACCTCCCATTCGGGCACGTGGCTGAAGTCCAGCTGCGAACCCTTCTGTTCAAGGGAGCGAAGGGCCTTCTGGAGGGCTTCGGTGAAGTTTCGGCCCATGGCCATGGCTTCACCGACGGACTTCATGGTGGTGGTCAGCGTGTTGTCCGCGGCCGGGAACTTCTCAAACGCGAAGCGCGGAACCTTGACCACGACGTAGTCGAGCGTCGGCTCGAACGAAGCCGGCGTCTGCTGCGTGATGTCGTTGGGGATCTCGTCCAAGGTGTAGCCCAGGGAGAGCTTGGTGGCGATCTTGGCGATCGCGAATCCGGTGGCCTTGGACGCCAGCGCCGAGGAACGCGAAACACGCGGGTTCATTTCGATGACGACGACGCGTCCCGTGTCCGGTTCGATGGCGAACTGGATGTTGCAGCCACCGGTGTCGACGCCGACTTCGCGGATGACGGCGATGGAGATATCGCGCAGCCGCTGGTATTCGCGGTCAGTCAGGGTCAGGGCCGGGGCAACGGTGATGGAGTCGCCGGTGTGGACGCCTACCGGATCGAAGTTCTCGATGGAACAGACAACAACGACGTTGTCGTTCTTGTCGCGCATCATCTCCAGCTCGTACTCTTTCCAGCCGAGGATGCTCTCTTCCAGCAAGACCTCGGAGGTGGGGCTGTACTGCAGACCCTGGCCGACGATGCGGCGCAGGTCGTCCTCGCTGTACGCCAGGCCCGAGCCCAGGCCGCCCATGGTGAAGGACGGACGGACAACCATCGGGTAGCCGAGGTCTTCCGCTGCGGTGAGTGCTTCATCCATGGTGTGGATGATGTGGCTGCGGGCCGACTCGGCGCCGCAGCGTTCCACGACGCCCTTGAACTTTTCGCGGTCCTCGCCGAGTTCGATCGCGGCAATGTTGGCCCCGATGAGTTCGACGTTGTACTTCTCGAGCACGCCGTTCTTGTCCAGGGCGATAGCCGTGTTGAGGGCAGTCTGTCCACCAAGGGTGGGCAGGACGGCGTCCGGGCGCTCCTTGGCGATGATCTTTTCGACCACCTCGGGAGTGATGGGCTCGACGTAGGTGGCGTCGGCGAACTCGGGGTCCGTCATGATCGTGGCCGGGTTGGAGTTCACGAGGATGACGCGCAGGCCTTCCTCTTTGAGCACCCGCAGGGCCTGGGTTCCGGAGTAGTCGAATTCGGCCGCCTGGCCGATGACGATCGGGCCTGAACCGATAACGAGGACGCTCTTGAGATCTGTACGCTTTGGCATTACTTGGTGTCCTCGTTCTTCGCGGAGTTCGATGTCTGAGTGTCGGCGGCCTGTGCTGCGTCCTGGCCGGTCTTCGTGCTCTCCATCAGGTCGATGAAGCGGTCGAAGAGGTAGGCGGCGTCGTGCGGTCCGGCCGCGGCTTCGGGGTGGTACTGGACCGAGAAGGCCGGGATGTCGAGGCAAGCGAGTCCTTCGACGACGTCGTCGTTGAGGCTCACGTGGCTGACCTCCACGCGGCCGAAGCGCTCTTCGGGAGCCATGGTGGCGCCGTCCATGGGAGCGTCGACGGCGAAGCCGTGGTTCTGCGAGGTGATCTCGACTTTGCCTGTGCGGCGGTCCATCACGGGCTGGTTGATTCCGCGGTGGCCGTACTTGAGCTTGTAGGTACCGAAGCCGAGGGCCCGGCCGAGGATCTGGTTGCCGAAGCAGATCCCGAAGTACGGCATCTTCTCATCGAGCACGGAGCGGAGCAGCTTCACCTGCGCGTCCGCCGTGGCGGGGTCACCCGGGCCGTTGGACATGAAGAAGCCGTCAGGGTTGACGGCCTTGACGTCTTCCAGGGTTGCGGTGGCCGGCAGGACGTGGACGCGCACGCCGCGTTCGGCGAAGCGGACCGGGGTCATGGCCTTGATGCCAAGGTCGATCGCGGCGATGCTGAATTTCGGCTCGCCCTCCCAGCCGTGGTCCGCGGGTTCGACGACGTATGCCTCGTCGATGCTCACTTCTTCGGCCAAGCGGGCGCCTTCCATGGGGGCGCTGGCCAGGACTGTGTCCAGGAGCTCCTTGTCGGTGGCCTGGGCTGCCTCGCCGGAGAAGATTCCTGCGCGCATGGTCTTGTGTTCGCGCAGGTGCCGGGTGACGGCGCGGGTGTCCACGCCCTGGATGCCAACGATGCCCTGTTCAACGAGTTCTGCGTCGAGGCTGCGCTCCGAGCGCCAGTTCGAGGGGCGTCGGGCAGCGTCGCGGACCACGTAGCCGGCCACCCAGATGCGGCGGGATTCGGCGTCTTCCTTGTTCACACCCGTGTTCCCGATGTGCGGAGCCGTCTGGACCACCAGCTGGTGGGCGTAGGAGGGGTCCGTGATGGTTTCCTGGTAGCCGGTCATGCCGGTGGCGAAGACCGCTTCGCCCAGGGCCACGCCTGTGGCGCCGTAGCTGCGGCCACGGAACGTGCGGCCGTCTTCGAGGACCAGCACTGCCGCGGAGGACTCCGCTGGGTTGGTATTGCCTGTCACTGTGCCTGCTACTGCATTGCTATCCGTCACTTTGTTACTTTCCACTATCGGCATCTGCCTGGGGGGCTGCAGAGATCAATTCTTGAAGTGCTTCGAGGAGCGGTTGTTTGTCGGCGGCGCGCCTGGTCCTGAATCCGGTATCGAGTTCGTGTTCTCCGAGCATCCAGCTCAAGACCACGAGTCCATCCTTCTCTACGAACTTGCCTGCCATGCCGTTGGCGCTGCCGCAATCCGTCACGGCTTCCGCCGGAACGAACAGTGGCGCAGTCCCCTTCCGGTCGAAGAGGACGCCTTCCGGATGGACGCTCATTTCCGCGTTCCCGCGGAAGCCAAGGCCGTGGACGGCGACCCGGTCAAGCCAGTCTCCCGCCGTCGTCGTGGCCACGTACTGGCCGTCGGCCACGATGCCCGCCGGGCTGAGCCTTTCAGGCACTTCCGGAAGCTGCCCGAGTCCGGCCTGGCGCTTGAGCCTGCCGCGCCAACCTATCGCGACGAGTCCGGCCGCAACCGCGGCGAGGACCACAACGAGGAGCAGGGAAGCAAGTTTGGTGTCCATCAGTTGCTGCCGGCGCCGGCAGGATCCGCTGCATAGCGGTACGGCGTATTGAGCTTGCCGTCCAGTACGGTCGGGTGGCCCTTGAAGAAGGTGGCGACGACGGCGCCCGGCAGCTCCTTGCCCGCAAAGGGTGAGTTCCGGCCCATGGTCGCCATCTTATGCGGATCCACTGTCCACCGGGCAGCCGGGTCCACGAGGATCACGTTGGCAGGCTCGCCGGCGTCGAGCGGACGTCCCTGGTCCGCCACGCGGCCAATGGCCGCGGGAACCGTGGACGTGACGCGGGCGAAGTCGGCCCACGTCATGAGCCCGGTTTCGATCATGGTTTCCTGGACTACCGACAAGGCCGTTTCCAGGCCCGTCATGCCCATCGCGGCCTGGGCCCACTCGCATTCCTTGTGCTCGCTCGGATGCGGGGCGTGGTCCGTGCCCACGACGTCGATGGTGCCGTCGGCGAGTCCGGCACGGAGCGCCTGGACATCGGCGTCGGTGCGTAGCGGCGGGTTGACTTTGTAGACGGGGTCGTAGCTGCGGACCAGTTCGTCGGTGAGCAACAAGTGGTGGGGGGTGACCTCGGCGGTGACGTTGATCCCCCGTTCCTTGGCCCAACGGACGATCTCCACCGATCCGGCAGTGGATACATGGCAGACGTGGAGGCGGGAGCCGACGTGCTGGGCGAGGAGGACGTCCCTGGCGATGATGCTCTCTTCTGCGACCGCGGGCCAACCGGCCAGGCCGAGAACCGCGGAAACGGCGCCCTCGTTCATCTGGGCTCCCGCGGTGAGGCGGGGTTCCTGCGCGTGCTGGGCAACGACGCCGTCGAACGCCTTGACGTACTCGAGGGCGCGGCGCATCAGCACGGGATCGTGGACGCAGATACCGTCGTCGGAGAAGACCCGGACCTGCGCGCGCGAGTCGGCCATGGCGCCGAGTTCGGCGAGCTGCTCGCCGGCGAGCCCGACCGTGACGGCACCCACCGGACGCACGTCCACCCACCCGGAGGCGCGGCCCAGGCTGTGGACTTGCTCGACGACGCCGGCGGTGTCCGCCACCGGATTGCTGTTGGCCATGGCGTGGACCGCGGTGTAGCCGCCAAGGGCTGCGGCGCGGGTACCCGTTTCCACGGTTTCCGCGTCTTCGCGGCCGGGTTCACGCAAGTGGGTGTGGATGTCAACCATGCCGGGGAGTGCCACGAGGCCGGCGGCCTCGATCACGGTGGCGCCTTCGGCGGAAAGGCCGGTGCCGCGCTCAGCGATGACCCCGTCGCGGATCAGCAGGTCCTCGGCGTCGCCGCCCAGGATGGCCGCGCCGCGGATCAAGTAGGCACCGTTTGCTGTGCCTGTTGCGGTCTCGGTCATCAGTTGCTCTCCTTATCGGAACGGGCGGTGTTGGTACGGGCTGCGCCCGGCATGGGGGCGGCTTCACGGGAATCCCCCGAGAGCAGCAGGTACAGCGCGGCCATCCGGACCGCCACGCCGTTGCGGACCTGGGCCAGGACGGTGGATCGCGGCGAATCGGCGGCGGCGGAAGAAATTTCCAGACCGCGGTTCATGGGGCCGGGGTGCATGATGATGGTGTCCTTGAGCCCGAGTTCGTCGAGGGCGCGGAGGCGGGCATCGTCGAAGCCCCAGCGGCGCGAATATTCGCGGGTGGAGGGGAAGAAGGAAGCGTTCATGCGCTCACCCTGGACGCGCAGCATCATCATGGCATCCACGCCGGCCTCGAGGGTCTCGTCGAGGTTGTAGCTGACCTTGCAAGGCCAGTGTTCGACGCCGATCGGCAGCAAAGTGGGCGGGGCCACGAGCGTTACTTCCGCGCCAAGGGTGCGCAGGAGCCACACGTTGGAGCGCGCGACGCGGGAGTGCAGGACGTCGCCTGCGATGGCGACGCGCATGCCTGTGAGGTCGGCGCCCGTCGACGCCGAGCCGTGCAACCTGGACCAGTGCCGGCGCATCGTGAACGCGTCCAGGAGGGCCTGTGTGGGGTGTTCGTGGGTGCCGTCCCCGGCGTTGATGACCGCCGCGTCGATCCAGTCGGTTGCGGCAAGGCGGTGAGGCGCCCCGGAAGCCCAGTGGCGGATGACTACCGCGTCGGCCCCCATGGCTGCGAGGGTCTGTGCGGTGTCCTTGAGGGACTCGCCTTTGGACACCGATGAACCCTTGGCGGCGAAATTGATCACGTCGGCGGAGAGCCGTTTCGCTGCGGCCTCGAAGGAAATGCGCGTGCGGGTGGAGTCTTCGAAGAAGAGGTTCACCACGGTGCGGCCGCGCAGGGCGGGCAGCTTCTTGACCTCCCGGTCCCCTACCGCCGCCATCTCTTCGGCCGTGTCCAGGATCCGGATGGCATTCGCGGCACTCAGGTTCTCGGTGGAGAGCAGGTGTTTCATGCGCCTGCCTCGATCACTACTTCATTGATCGGCTGGCCGTCGACCGAATCGAATTCTTCAAGGTGGACCCGGACTTTTTCCGAGGAAGACGTCGGCAGGTTCTTGCCGACATGGTCCGCTCGGATCGGCAGCTCGCGGTGCCCGCGGTCCACAAGGACGGCCAGGCGGACGATGCGCGGCCTGCCGAGGTCGATGATCGCATCGAGGGCTGCACGGATGGTGCGGCCCGAGTACAGGACGTCATCGATGAGGACAACAACCTTGTTGTCGATTCCGGACAGCGGCAACCTGGTGGGGTATGGAGGCCTGGCGGGCTGGTGGGATAGATCGTCACGGAACATGGTGACGTCCAGCTGGCCGACAATTGCGGAAGCGTTGACGGACGGATCCGCGGCGGCGATTTTGTCCGCCAGCCGCACGGCCAGCGGATAACCGCGGCGTGGGATGCCCAAAAGAACCAGATCCTGGGAACCCTTGTTGGCTTCGAGGATCTCGTGGGCGATACGAGTGAGCGCACGGTCGATGTCCGCGTGGTTGAGAACAACCCGGGACGGTACCGGCGCAGTGACTTCAGTCATCGCTCGTCTCCCCTTTCCCCGCCTCACGGGACGGAATTAAAAAAGGAACATTTGCCCTTCAAAATTACCACAGGGGCGGAGCCCGGCTGGCGCGCTCCGGGCCGGGGCGATGCGTTTTAGCTCACAGTTGCGCGGGCGACGAAGGGCCGGCGCCTGCAGTTTCCTGTGGCGCCGGCCCTTCGATAACACCCAATTCCGCTACGCGAGCAGGGAAGGCTTGAGCGTCTGCAACCGTCCGAGGAGGCCGTTGATGAACGCCGGAGATTCGTCGGTGGACATGACCTTGGCCAGCGCCACCGCTTCGCTGACGGCTACGCCGTCCGGGACGTCGTCGTTGTAGAGCAGTTCCCAGGCGCCGATCCGCAGGATGATGCGATCGACAGCCGGCATCCGCTCCAAGGTCCAGCCCTGGGCGTAGGTCTGCAGGAACTCGTCGATGGTGGGCTGCATGGCAACCACGCCCTCCACGATGTCGATCGTGTACGGGTTGACCACGAGGTCGGTCATTTCCCGGCGGGCCTTCAAGACCTCGAAAGCGGAGGCGGAACGCTGCTCCGCCTCGAACAGTACCTCGAGGGCCCTGTTGCGGGCCTTACCACGGGCGCTCACTAGTCGTTGACCCGGCCCAGGTAGCTGCCGTCGCGGGTGTCTACCTTGACCTTGGTGTTGTTCTCAACGAACAGGGGCACCTGGATCTCGTAGCCGGTCTCAAGGGTAGCCGGCTTGGTTCCGGCTGAGGAGCGGTCGCCCTGCAGGCCCGGCTCGGTGTAGGTGATTTCAAGGACAACGCTCGGGGGCAGTTCGATGTAGAGCGGGGTGCCCTCGTGGATGGCAATGTTGACCATCTGGTTTTCCAGCATGAAGTTAGTGGCGTCGCCTACCGTGGCACCGGAAACCGTGATCTGGTCGAAGTCCTGGGTGTCCATGAAGACGAAGTCTGCGCCGTCCTGGTACAGGTACTGGTAATCGCGGCGGTCAACCGTGGCAGTTTCGATCTTGAGGCCGGCATTGAAGGTCTTGTCGACCACCTTGCCCGACATGACGTTGCGCATCTTCGTGCGCACGAACGCGCCGCCCTTGCCCGGCTTGACGTGCTGGAACTCAATGATGTTCCAGAGCTGGCCCTCGAGCTTCAGCACGGTTCCGTTCTTGATGTCATTTGTGGTTGCCACTAGTATCCTCTGGTTTCTCTCACTGGTGCTAGCTACTGCTTTAGCTACTGGTTTAGCTTCCAGCCGACTATGCCAAGCAGGCATGCCTTGAAGGCAGCCAGCGCGTATTTATCAAAAATCCAAAGTCCATTCTACCGGCAAAATGCGGGGCGCCTGCCCCCGCCCTTGTCAGGAGGCGAACTCGAGGACGTTCCGGGCGCGTTGCAGGGCCACAGCCGAGGAATAGATCAGGGAAGCGTCGGCTGCCAGGGCGACGCGCAGGTCCAGGGCCTTGGTAAACGACTCTGCCGCGGCGACGTGATTGCCGGCCACAAAATGGGCCCGCCCCAAATACTGGTGGACGACCGGTTCCTTGGCGGTCCCGTGGACTTCGCCGAGCAGTTGGCGGAACAGCTCCACCGCACGGTCAAAGCGGTTGGTGGCACGGTGCAGTTCGGCTTCGAAGATCCGCAGTTTGAACGACTCGGGATCGTTGTAGCGCGCCTCGGCCAACAATTCCGCGGCTTCGCCCGGGTGGCCTTCGAGCATGAGCGCCATGATGCGGTCGGCGGGGTCGCTGGACTCAGCGAGTGCGGACTGCATGGCTTCCTCGTTGACGATGGCCGGCAGGAGGGTATCCGGGTTCGTGCGCACCCCGGGGAATCCACCCGTGGGCCAATCGCTGATGCTGCTGAAGGTTTCGGTGGTCATGATGCGATCTCCTGGTAGGCAGCGAAGAGCAACGAGGTGTCCGGCACGTCGAGGATTCCGGGCTTTGCCACGCCGTCGAGCACCACGAACCGCAAGAGGTCTCCGCGGGACTTCTTGTCACGGCGCATGCCGTCGAGCAGGCCCTGCCAGCGGTCCCGGCGGTAGGTGACCGGCAACCCGAGTCCCTCAAGAATGGTGCGGTGCCTGTCGGCGTCGACGTCGGAAAGCCGGCCGACGCTGCGGGCGAGTTCGGCGGCGAACATCATGCCGACCGAAACCGCTGCGCCATGCCGCCACGAGTAGCGTTCCACGAGTTCGATCGCGTGGCCGAGCGTGTGCCCGTAGTTGAGGATTTCACGCAGGCCGGATTCCTTGAGGTCTTCGGAAACCACCTTGGCTTTGACCGCAATGGCTCGTTCGATGAGCTCGCGGAGCACCGCCGACCCTGGATCGGTGACTTCCTCCGGCTTGTTCTCGACGAGTTCCAGGATGGCGGGATCGGCAATGAAGCCGCACTTGATGACCTCCGCCATTCCGGAGATCAGCTCGTTCCTGGGCAGCGTCTGGAGGGTGTCCAAGTCCGCGAGGACGGCCGCGGGCGGGTGGAAGGAACCCACCAGGTTCTTGCCTTCCGCCGTGTTGATGCCGGTCTTTCCGCCTACGGAAGCGTCCACCATGCCGAGGAGGCTCGTAGGCATGTGGATGACCTTGACGCCGCGCAGCCACGTGGCGGCGACGAATCCGGCGAGGTCGGTGACTGCACCGCCGCCGACCGCCACGATGGCGTCGGAGCGGGTGAAGTCGTTCTGGCCAAGCACTTGCCAGCAGAAGGCGGCAACCTGGATGTGCTTGCCTTCTTCGGCGTCGGGAATCTCGGCGGTGAGGGCAGTGAAACCGGCAGCCTCGAGTTCGGCACGGACAGTATCGCCCGTGAGGCGGAGGGCACGCGGGTGGACCACGAGGACCCGCCGGACGCGCTCCCCCAGCTTCGCGGGAAGGGTCTCCAAGAGGCCGCGCCCGACGACGACGTCGTAGTTCTCGTTGGCGGACTGGCCGCTGACCTTGATGACAGTTGATTCGTTGCTCACTTTTGCACTTCCTCTTTCAAGGCCGCGTATTCACGCAGTCTTTCCTCCACGTGGAGGGCGATTTCCGTCACGGTCCCGGACCGGACGTCGACGGTGATGTCTGCAAGGCGTTCATAGACAGGACGCCGGGCGGCGAAAAGGGCCTCCCAGCGGGCCATGGCGTCACCGGCCAGCAGTGGCCGGCCCGTGTTGCGGGCGATGCGCTCAGCGACTGTCTCCGCATCGCACTCGAGGTAGATCACGGTGCAGTCACCCAGCAGTTGCTGCGTGCCGGAATCGAGCACTGCGCCACCACCGAGCGAAACCACCGCGCCGTTGGCATGCGCAGCCTCAACGGAGCGGGCCACCGTCCTGGCCTCGATCTCCCGGAAAGCATGTTCTCCACGACCGGCGAAAATATCCGCAATAGTGCCGTGGTGCTCAACGATGACGGCATCAGTGTCCACGAACGGCACGCCCAATTGCTGGGCGAGCTGCTGGCCGATGACTGATTTTCCAACGGCCATCGGCCCCACCAAAACGATCGCGCGCCCTTGACCGGCGCCCGAGGTACCGCGGACCACTAGTGGCCGACCGAGTCCAGGGTTGCCGGGATGCTGTCCAGGTAGCCCCGAAGGTTCCGTGCCGTCTCGGCGACGGAATCACCGCCGAACTTCTCGGCAACGGCCTCGGCCAACACGAGGGCGACCATGGCCTCGGCGACGACACCTGCCGCCGGAACGGCACAGACGTCGGAGCGCTGGTGGTGCGCCTTGGCGGCCTCACCGGTGCTGACGTCGATGGTTTTCAATGCACGCGGGACGGTGGCGATGGGCTTCATGGCGGCGCGGACGCGCAGGACTTCGCCGATGCTCATGCCACCTTCGATGCCACCTGCACGGTTGGTCTTGCGGACGATCCGGCCGGTCTCGTCCTTGACGATCTCATCGTGCGCGGCGGAGCCGCGGCGCGCCGCGGTCAGGAAGCCGTCGCCGACTTCGACGCCCTTGATCGCCTGGATCCCCATCAGGGCAGCGGCCAGGCGGGAGTCGAGGCGACGGTCCCAGTGCACGTAGCTTCCAAGTCCCGGGGGAAGACCGTAGGCCAGAACTTCGACGACACCGCCGAGAGTCTCGCCTTCCTTGTGTGCTGCGTCGACCTCGGCCACCATGGCGTCCGAGGTTTCCCGATCGAAGCATCGCAAAGGATCGGCGTCGAGGGCCAGGACGTCGGACGGCACGGGCAGCGGACGGCCCTCGGGCACGGTCACGCTCGCGATGGAAACGGTGTGGCTCACGAGCTCGATGCCAAGCTGCTTGAGGAATTGCGAAGCAACGGTACCCAAGGCGACACGCGTGGCGGTTTCCCGGGCGCTGGCGCGTTCCAGGACAGGGCGGGCCTCAGGGAATCCGTACTTCTGCATGCCCGTGAAGTCTGCATGGCCTGGTCGCGGGCGGGTCAACGGTGCGTTCCGGGCCTGGTCTGCGAGAAGCTCGGGGTCAACCGGGTCGGCAGACATGATCTGCTCCCATTTGGGCCATTCGGTGTTGCCGATCTGGATCGCGACGGGGCCGCCTTGCGTCACGCCGTGCCTGACGCCGCCAAGGATGCTCACTTCGTCCTGCTCGAACTTCATCCGGGCGCCGCGGCCATAGCCAAGACGGCGACGCGCGAGGGCGTCACGAATTTCCTCGCTGGTGAGTTCCACACCGGCGGGGACGCCTTCAACAATTCCGAGCAGTGCCGGGCCATGGGATTCACCGGCAGTCAACCAACGCAACATATATCCAATCCTGCCATGTAAGGCCCTTACTAGACCCGCCGGGGAAGCCCGACTGAGTCACACATCACATCTATGACATCGCTGGTGACGTCGGCTCCGGAAAACAAACGGATTTGCTCTACGGCTTGGTAGAGCAACATCTCCAGTCCGGGAACCACCACTCCGCCCCGCGAATGCCATGCTTCGGCAATGCGGCTGGGCCAAGGATCGTAGGCGACATCGAGCAGGACACCCCAGACGCCGGGAAGCCTGTCGACGTCGGGAAGCCTGTCGACGTCGGGAAGCTGTTCGAGCTGCGCCGCGATACCGTCCGCTGCCCGCGGCGGAAGCGTGGAGATCACCAGATCGGCTCCCGCCATGCCTTGGGCGGCTTCGGCCAGCGGCCGAAGGTGGATGGAAAGCCCGACGGCGGCCGCCGCGGCTTTCGCCTCGGCGGCGCGTCCGGCGTCGCGCACGAAGATGTCAACGTGTTTGGAGCCGAGCTCCCGGAGCGCCGCAATAGCCGCCGCGGATGTCCCGCCGCCACCAAGGATCGCCGAGTTCGGCCGCTCCGTGACTCCTGCATTCCTCACGGCTTCAACGATGCCGGCCACGTCCGTGTTGTGGCCGACCCGCCGCACGCCGTGCCCGGTGTCTTCGAACGCAACCGTGTTGATGACACCCAAGGACGCCCCGGCCCCCCGGACCTCGTCGACTTCGCCCACCATGGCGGTCTTGAGGGGCATGGTGACTGACAAGCCGCACCAGTCGTCGCCGGCCTCAAGGCCCGCCATGAAGGCCGGGAGCCGCTCGACCGTTACGTCGATCGCCGAGTATTCGATGTCGAGCCCGAGCTTGGCGTAGGCCGCGCGGTGGAGTGCTGGTGATTTCGAGTGGCTGATGGGGTGCCCCAGGACGGCAGCACGTCTGCTCACACGCACCGTCCCGCGTTGGCCGCACACCACGCGTTGTACTGGTCAACGTACTTGAGGTGTTCCGCCAGCGTGCTGGAGAACTTGGTTTCCTTGGTGTCGAGGTTGATGGTTACCCAGTAGAGGTAATTGTTGGGCGTCGGCTTCGCGGCAGCATCGATCGCCGTCTTGCCGGGTGAACCAATGGGCCCCACCGGAAGCCCTACGTTCGCGTAGGTGTTGTAGGGGTTGCTCTTGTCAGCCTTCTGGGCGTCGGTCAGGTGGAAGGTCTTGGTACCCAGACCGTAGGTAACCGTGGCATCGGACTGGATGAGCCCGTTCGTCTCGGTGTTGCCCGGCTTGAGCCTGTTGTAGATCGCGCCCGCCACGTTGCCGTAGTCGGCCTGGCCGCCTTCAGCCTGCACGATACTTGCCACCGTGATGGCCTGGTACTGCTTGGCGGGATCCGTGACTCCCTGGGCCTCGAGCTCGTCGGTGGTGGCCGTGACGAGCTTCTGGAGGATGTCCTTGGCGGGCGTTCCAAGGGGGAAACGGTACTCCCCTGGTGCCAGGAAGCCTTCGAGGTTCTTTGCCGGGGCAGGGACGCCAAACTGGGCCGGCGAGTCGCTGAGCGCCTTCAATTCGGACAAAGGTATGCCCGAACCCTTGGAGATCGCATCAAGGGATTCGCCGATCCGCAACCCTGCACTCAGCGCGAAATACATGACCTTGGAAGAATCCTTGCCGAGGAGCACATTCACCGCATCGGCGTTCTTCATTTCCGTTTTGAAGGTGAAGTCACCGGGTGAGAGTTCACCCCCGGCAGCAACGAAGGCCGCCACGAAAGAATCCGCGTCGGCAATGACGTGCTGGCTCTGAAGGTTGCTCGCGACCAGTTTCGGGCCGGAGCCCGGGGCCACAGTGATGGTGACCGAGCCAGTGCCCGGGCCGGGGTAGTCGCTGACCTTGTCCATCCCGAGCAACGGCTTCAGGAACTGTGCCCCAACGGCAACCGCCGTGACGAACACTGTGAGGGTGAGCAGCAGCGCGAGAAGACGACGGCGCCTGCGGACCTTCTTCGAAGGGGCCTTCGGCACAGGAGTCGCAGCTGCCATGAGGTCATGGGCGTCGTGCTCATGATGGACTTCGTAGTCGAACTGGGGATCGTGGTGCCCATAACCTTCGTCATGGGCCTGCAGCTCGTGGAACTCGTCACCGTGTGCTGCGTCGTAGCTGTGAACAGAGTCATCGTGCTCGACGGCGTCAGGGTGCGCCCCGTCGTAGTGCACGGTGTCTGCGTGCTGAACGGCATCCAAGGGCTCCACGGTGTCCTCATGCGAAGCCTCGTGTTGCTGCACGTCCTCGTCGGGCTGAACCGTTCCGCCGTGCACGCCGTCGTCGTGGAAGTCGGCAGCGTGAGTGCCTGCATCCGGGGCGGCCGATGCGTAGTCCGGGACATATGCAGGCTGTGGCTTCGGGACTGCGACAGGTTCGAAGTGGACAGGCACAGGTGGTGGCAGTACCTCCTGGTTCTGCGTCTCCAGGAAGCGTTCCCTGGCACGGATTTCACGACGAGTCAGGGGCCGGGTACGGCCTTCTGCTGCGTCGTTGGAGGGGTCGTTGTTGACCGGGCTCACAATTGTCTTCCCCTCGTTGGAGAGTGTGGATCAATGCCGGAGGCCGGCAGCGGCGCACTGGCACCGTCAATGTGTTGGGGTGGCATCGGCGCCTGCACGCGCCTGCCCACATCCGCACCTCTGGCTTTTTGCATGTCGATCGCGTGCTGCAGAATTCCGGCAGCGGCAACCTGATCCACCACTTTACGATGATCCTTGCTGCTCATGCCAGCTTCATGGAGATTGCGGTGAGCCGTCACGGTACTGAGCCGCTCGTCCACCAGGTTGACCGGAACGTCGAGCCCGCGGCGCTGCAGGTGGGCTGCCAGCAACTGCGCATAGTCCGTAGCCATGACGGCGGAAGCGTGTTCCTCACCCTTCATCGTGCGCGGCAGCCCGACGAAGACCTGGACTACGCCGAGCTCCGCGACATGCCGGACAATGACCCCGATGTCGGAATTCTTCTTGGCGTCCCGGCTTACCGTCTTGAACGGCGTGGCCAGGATCCCGTCCGGATCGCAGATGGCAACTCCCACACGGACGGTGCCGACGTCCACCCCCAGTTTGGTGCCCCGGGGGTAGTCGTCGTTGCTCGCAATGGCCTCCAAAATCAGCGCTTGGCGATCGCGTCCACAACGGCCGCAAGGGCCGGTGCGATCTTCGCGGCGTCGGTTCCGCCGCCTTGGGCGACATCGTCCTTGCCGCCACCGCCGCCGCCGAGGATTCCCGCGGCCACGCGGACGAGGGCGCCTGCCTTGACGCCCGCTTCACGCGCTGCCTCGTTGGTGGCCACGATGATGACGGGACGGTCGTTGCTGACGCCGGCCACCGCGACCGTGGAAGCGTCGGAGCCGAGCCGGCTGCGCAGGTCCATGGCGAGGCTGCGGAGGTCGTCCGCTCCCCCGACCTGGCCGGCGTCGTGCGCCACTACCCGGACGCCTGCGGCATCGCGGGCCGTGGCAACGAGGTTCGCAGCGGCTGCCGTCAGCTGTTCCTTGCGGAGGCGGTCGAGTTCCTTTTCCGTCGCCTTGAGCTTGGCCAAGGTGCTGGAGATGCGGTCTGCCAGCTGGCCCGAGGGGACTTTGAGCATTTCCGTGAGCTCGGTGACCAAGGCGCGCTCGGCTGCGAGGTGCCGGAAGGCCTCAAGGCCGACGAAGGCTTCCACGCGGCGGTTTCCCGAACCGACGGACTGTTCGCCGAGCAGTGACAGGCTTCCGATGAGGGAGGTGTTCTCCACATGGGTGCCACCGCAGAGTTCGCGGGACCACGCGCCGTCGATCTCCACAACGCGGACTTCGCTGCCGTAGTTCTCGCCGAAAAGCGCCATGGCGCCGAGGGCCTTCGCTTCGGCAAGGCCCATCACCTTGGTTTCCACCCGGAAGTTGTTGCGGATGGCGATGTTCGAGACCTCCTCGATCTCGGACTTCGTGGCGGCACTCAATCCCTCGCCCCAGGCGAAGTCGAAGCGCAGGTAGCCGGGCTTGTTGAAGGAGCCACGCTGGGTGGCTTCCGGGCCGAGGATCTGGTGCAGGGCGGCGTGCACGATGTGCGTGCCCGTGTGGGCCTGCTCTGCGGCGTGGCGGCGTTCACGGTCGACGGCGGCGCGCACCAAAGCGTCCGAGGCGATCTCGCCTTCGCGGACGATTGCCTTGTGGACGCTCAGGCCCTTCACGGGGCGCTGGACGTCGAGGACCTCGACGACGAAGCCGTCACCGGTGATGAGGCCCTTGTCTGCGGACTGGCCACCGGCTTCGGCGTAGAACGGCGTCTCGTTGAGCACGAGCTCGATTTCATCGCCCGTGGATGCGTGGGCAACACGCCGGCCGGAGCTGACGATGCCGCGGACACGGGCCTCCCCTTCCAGCTCCGTGTAGCCGGTGAAGACGGTCTCGCCTTCGGCCAGGAGCTCCTGGAAGGCTGAGACATCGGCGTGTCCGCCCTTCTTGGATTTGGCATCGGCCTGGGCACGCTGACGCTGTTCGAGCATGAGGCTGCGGAATTCAGCTTCGTCAACCTTCAAACCGGCTTCCTCGGCCATTTCGAGGGTGAGGTCGATCGGGAACCCGTAGGTGTCGTGCAGAGCGAAGGCATCTTCGCCCGACAGCGGCTTGCCTGCCGCCTTGGAGAGCACCACGGCTTCTTCGAGGCGGGCAGTGCCGGAGGCGATGGTGCGCAAGAAGGCTCGTTCTTCGGCATAGGCGATGCGGCTGATGCGGTCGAAGTCGGTTTCCACCACGGGGTAGACGCCCTTCATGGCGTCGCGGGAAGCCGGAAGCAACTGCGGCAGGCAAGCTTCTTCGACCCCGAGGAGGCGCATGGCGCGGACGGCACGGCGGATAAGCCGACGCAGGACGTAGCCGCGGCCTTCGTTGGACGGGGACACGCCGTCGGAAATCAGCATGAGGGCCGAACGGATGTGGTCGGCAACGACGCGCATCCGGACATCGTCCGTGTGGTGCGGGTCCTCAGCTGACTCGGCGGAGGTGTACTCCTTGCCAGACAGGGCTGCGGCCTTGTCGATGACGGGACGGACCTGGTCCGTTTCGTACATGTTTTCGACGCCCTGCAGGATCATCGCGAGGCGCTCCATGCCGAGGCCGGTGTCGATGTTCTTCTTGGGCAGCTCGCCAGCGATGTCGAAGTCCACCTTCGAGCGGACGTTCTCGATCTGGTACTGCATGAACACGAGGTTCCAGATTTCGACATAACGGTTTTCGTCGGCGATGGGACCGCCTTCGGCGCCATAGGCCGGGCCGCGGTCGTAGTAGATCTCCGAGCAGGGGCCGGCGGGACCGGGCTGGCCGGTGGACCAGTAGTTGTCCGCCTTGCCCATCCTCTGGATACGCGAGGCGGGGATGCCGGTGTTCTTGAGCCACAGATCCTGGGCTTCGTCGTCTTCCTCGTAGACGGTCACCCAGAGGCGCTCAACGTCGAGCCCGTAGCCGCCGTCGTCGACGCTCTTGGTGAGCAGTTCGAACGCGAACTTGATGGCGTCTTCCTTGAAGTAGTCCCCGAAGGAGAAGTTTCCGCACATCTGGAAAAACGTCCCGTGGCGGGCGGTCTTGCCCACTTCCTCGATGTCACCGGTGCGGATGCACTTCTGGACGCTCGTGGCGCGGGCGAAGGGCGGCTCCTCGCGGGCGGTGAGGTAAGGAATGAAGGGAACCATGCCGGCCACAGTGAAGAGCAGGGAAGGGTCGCTGGATACGAGCGACGCTGAAGGGACGGCGGTATGGCCCTTGCTGACAAAAAAGTCCACCCAGCGTTTGGTGATCTCCTGCGACTTCATTAGCTGATTACTTACCCTTCTCAATTCACTGCACATGAGTTTGTGCGCGGTTTTGGCATGTGCCATTGCCGCAGCTTCTAATTCTGCCCTGTTGACGGCCGCTTGGGCGAACCGCGGCGAGTTTGTACTGCGGCTACTAACGGCTAACGGCTGCCGGCGTCGGGCTCTGCGATGCCGAGCGCGGACCTGAGGTCCACTTCGCGTTCGTTCATCCCGGCGCGCACGGCGTCGGCGAAGTCGTACACGCCGTCGGCCAGTCGCGCTACGGCACGGTTCAGGCCTTCGGGACCGATGGCGGCCTGTGCTTGGGTGATCTTGCGGAAAGCAATGACTCCGATTGCCACGCCGATCCCCATCCAGACGATTCTTTTCACAGTTTTCCTGACATACGACGATCGTGCTTACGAACGGATTCAGCGGCTGCGGCGGCCACTGCCCGGTTTGCGGCGGGCGGCAAAAGCCGTGCGTACTCCATAGCTGAACGCTGCCACCTTGATGAGCGGCGAACCGACTGTTGCGGCCACCAATGAGGACAAAGCAGAGATGTTGGCGGAGGCATCGGAAACGTTGGAGGTGATGCCATCCACCTTTTTCAGCTGCTGGTTTGTGGTGGAAACCGTCGCAGTGACCTCGTCCATGAGCGGCGTCGCTCCGTCGCTCAAGGAGCGGATGGAGGTGCGGACTTCATCGAAGACGCGCCCGAGTTTGAGGATCGGCACAGCCAACAGCACCACAAGGAGCGCGAAAACTCCGGCCGCGATCAGGCCTGCAATATCGCCACCAGTCATGGACTCTCATCTCCTAGCATTTGTTGCGTTGCCGCCGGTGCGCCATGTGGTTCTACACAGGCACCCGGCGTGGCTTCCCCCAAGTACCTTACATACAAAAAAGCCCGCGGCGCGTGCCACGGGCTTCTTTGTATGTGCTTGCTGGAAATCAGCGAGCGTAGAATTCGACCACAAGCTGCTCTTCGCAGGTCACGGGGACCTCGGAGCGCTTCGGGCGACGAACCAGGCGTGCCTGCAGGGCGTCGATCTTGACGTCCAGGTAAGCCGGAACGACGTTCAGAACGTGTGCGCCGGCAGCTGCAACCTGGAACGGAGCCATGACTTCGCTACGGCTGTGAACGTGGATGAGCTGGCCTTCGGCAACGCGGAACGACGGGCGGTCCACGCGGATACCGTCAACGAGGATGTGGCGGTGCACAACCAGCTGGCGGGCCTGGGCGATCGTGCGGGCAAAGCCGGCACGCAGCACGAGGGCGTCGAGACGCATTTCGAGCAGTTCGATCAGGTTTTCACCCGTCAGGCCCTTGGTGCGCCGTGCTTCTTCGAAAGCACGGGTCATCTGGGCTTCGCGGATGCCGTACTGGGCGCGCAGACGCTGCTTTTCGCGCAGACGTACAGCGTAGTCAGAGTCCTGCTTCTTGCGGGCACGGCCATGCTCACCGGGGCCGTACGGACGGCGCTCCATGTACTTGGCGGCCTTGGGAGTCAGAGCGATGCCGAGTGCACGCGAAAGGCGTGCGGTACGGCGAGCACGAGTGTTGTTAGCCACTTGTGTCCTTCCAATATCTGCGGTGTGTCAGTGTTACTGGCCTCCATGAGGGAGAGCATCGGCCAACCGCTGCCTTTTGCTACGGGGCGCAGGGCACAGCACCAAAACTTTTGTTTTTGATGGATTGTGCGCCAGGCCTTGCCAGACAAGCATCTAGCCTACCATGTCGCCTACTTGCCCCGGATGATCCTGCGCAGCCGCTCGAGCCTGGGAGCAATTTCCCGTTCAGCACCGTTTGCCGTGGGTTCGTAGTAGTCCCTTCCGACCAGATCATCCGGGGCATATTGCTGGGTGGCCACACCGTGCGGGGCATCGTGGGCGTACTTGTAGCCTTGGCCGTGGCCAAGGCCCTTTGCTCCTTGGTAGTGTGCGTCCCTCAAGTGCGCCGGAATCCCGACCCCCATCCCCGCACGCACATCGGCGATGGCCTTGTTGATGCCCATGTAGGCGGCATTGGATTTGGGCGCCGTCGCCAGATGCACCACGGCTTCGGCGAGGATGATCCGGCCCTCGGGCATCCCGATCAACTGCACTGCCTGGGCCGCCGCGACGGCGGTCTGCAGCGCCGTCGGATCTGCCATGCCGATGTCCTCTGCAGCGGAAATGACTATCCGGCGGGCAACGAAGCGGGGATCTTCGCCGGCTTCGAGCATGCGCGCCAGATAATGGAGGGCCGCGTCGACGTCGGAACCCCGGATCGATTTGATGAACGCACTGGCGACGTCGTAGTGCTGGTCGCCCGCGCGGTCGTATCGGACAGCGGCCGCGTCCAGGGCCCGTTCCGTATGGCGGAGCTCGACGACGACCGGAGCGTCGGGAGGCCCGTCACCAGCGAGCCCGGGCTCTTCGGAGGGGTCGCCGCCGTCCTTGTTCCGGTCTCCGTAGGCGACGCCGGCAGCGGCCTCGAGCGCCGTGAGCGCGCGGCGGGCATCTCCCCCGGACAAGCGGACCAAATGCTCAAGGGCTTCCGGGGTGAGCTCCACTCCCCCTGCCAAACCGCGGGCATCGGCAACCGCACGTTGGAGAAGCCCTTCGATGTCGCTGTCGGTAAGCGGCTTCAGGGTGAGCAGCAGCGATCGGGAAAGCAATGGGGAGACCACCGAGAACGAAGGGTTTTCGGTGGTAGCTGCGACCAGGACCACCCAGCCCTTCTCGACCCCGGGAAGCAGGGCGTCCTGTTGGGCCTTGTTGAAGCGGTGGATCTCATCCAGGAACAGCACTGTTGTGGTCCGGTACAGATCCCGCGCGGTCAAGGCGTTTTCCATGACCAAACGGACATCCTTGACCCCGGCAGTGATGGCGGACAATTCAACGAACTTACGGCCCGGTCCGCGGGCGATGACGTGCGCCAGCGTCGTCTTGCCCGTGCCTGGTGGTCCCCACAAGATGACCGAGCTCGGGCCCGCAGGACCGGCGGCTTGGGCCCCTGCGGCAAGCTGCCGCAAAGGAGACCCTTGGCCCAGCAAATGCTGCTGGCCCACAACCTCGTCGAGGGTCCGGGGCCTCATTCGGACCGCCAAAGGGCTCCGCGGCGACGCCGGACGTGCTGTGCCCGCACGTTCAGCACTGGAACGGTCCGAATCCGCCGCCTGGCTGCCGGCGTCGTCGTCGTTGTCCGAGTCGGCACCAAAGAGATCTTCCACATGGATAGGCTACTCATGATTCCAGCTAAGGAGACATCGACGTGGAGACCCGGCCGTCCGGCCCCAACGAAAAGCAACGTACCGCCTTCATATCCGGTGCGCGGCTCTCCGGCTGGGTGGAGCGCTTCGCTGCGAGCCACGGCACCGTACAGGAAGAGCCCAACGACGGCGGCACGCTTTTGCGGGCGGCTGACGGCACGCTTTTGCGGGCGGCTGACGGCGCCAGGGCGCTCCTGAAGGCGCCGTGGCCTGTCGATGGAAGGCCCGGCAAGGGCTCCACCACGGTTGAGCGTCTAGCGTCGCTCGCTTCGCAGGAACGGCGGCTAGGCATCATCCTGGTGCGCCGGGGCGGCTACGCGGTGGGGGTCGTGAGCGGCGGCAAAGTGTCGGCGTCCAAATCGGGTTCCCGCTACGTGCAGTCACGCTCGGCGGCAGGTGGATCTTCGCAGCAGCGCTTTGCCCGTCGTCGCGAGAACCAGGCCAACGCGCTGACGGAAGCTGTGGCCGCTTATGCCGCCGCCGTGTTCGCGGGGCACAGTATTGAATATCTCGTTCTGGGCGGGGATGCCGCGCTGGCTGCGGCGGTCCTGGAAGAAAAAGCGTTGAAGGAATACGCGTCGCGGACAAGGCTCGCGTTCCTCGCAGTCGGCGACCCCAACGCAACCGTGCTTCGCAAGGCTGCGGCAGATGCCTGTGCCGTGCGGATCGAGGTCCGGGATCCGTTGTAGGGCGGCGCCAATATTAAATTGTCTTCCCCGACTGCGCGTTCCAAAGCGCCTGACCCGCTAGCAGCCCGACAACGCCGGCCGGGGCCGTGCCTGCCGGTACAGGTACCTGCCGTGTTCTGCGAAACCGGCGCCCTCGTACAGGGCCTGGGCGCCGGTATTCGAGGCCATCACCAGGAGCCAGAACCCGGTCACGCCCCGGTCGCTGCCCGCTTCCAGAAGCGTGTCGAGCACCCGTCGCCCGAAGCCCTGCCGACGGTGTCCGGGCGCGGTTGCCATGCAGTAGATGCCTCCCTTACCGTCCACCAGGGCTAGGCGCCCGACGGCGGCCGGGACGCGGTCGTCGTCCCTGACGAGGGCATAGACCGAGGGGCACGACACGAGGATCTTCCGCGCAATCTCCAGCTCGGCGTCTCCCCCGCGACCGTCCACCGACCACCAGAGCCGGAGCCACTCTTCGGAAGGCTCTTCGGAGATCTCGACGTCGTTCGGCCAGCCGTCGCTCGGGGCACCGGAAAGAGCGCCGCCAGGGCGGACCATGATGAGGGTCTCCGACTGCCGGGTGAATCGCTGCGCATCAAGCACCGCGTTGAGGCCCGTGCTCCGTTCGTCGTCGAAAACCTGGACGATCAGCGGCAGGCGTCGGGAGCGGTACCACTGCGTGGCCGCTCGTATTGCCGACCCGTCGTCACGCGCCTGTTCCCGCGGCCACACCGAGTTTGCCCGCTGGGTGACACCATTGGCGGCACGCATGACCCATCCCCCGCTGTCCTCACGGTCCGGGGCGGGCCACGCCCGGTCCATCAGCTCCTCAATCAATGCAAGGCTCATTTCCTGCGCCACGCGTCCTCCTCAAAATCAGTCGCCGCCGTGCGACGCCCAAGGCCCCCGCAATTGCGGAGGCCTTCGGCTACTACTAAGGTTTCAAGCTACTCTGACTTGGCTGCCTGCGCTTTGGCCTCAGGCTTGAAGTCGACGCCGGCTTCCTTGCGCTGCTGCGCCGTGATGGGCGCAGGAGCAGCGGTCAGGGGGTCATAACCGCCGCCCGACTTCGGGAAAGCGATGACGTCGCGGATCGAGTCCACGCCGGCCAGCAAGGCCACCACGCGGTCCCAACCGAAGGCCATACCGCCGTGGGGAGGTGCGCCGTACTTGAATCCCTCAAGGAGGAAGCCGAACTTGGTCTGCGCGTCTTCCTTGTCCAGGCCCATGAGTTCGAAAACGCGCTCCTGGACATCGGCCTCGTGGATACGGATGGATCCGCCGCCGATTTCGTTGCCGTTGCATACGATGTCGTAGGCGTAGGACAGGGCCGATTCCGGGTCCTTGTCGAAGGAGTCGAGGAACTCCGGCTTCGGGGAGGTGAAGGCGTGGTGCAGGGCCGTCCACTGTCCGCCACCCACCGCGACGTCACCTGAGGCGACCGCTGCTGCTGCGGGTTCGAACATCGGCGCGTCCACGATCCAGACAAAAGCCCAGTCCTTGGGATCGATGAGGCCGGTGCGGTGGCCGATCTCGACGCGGGCGGCGCCCAGCAGTGCGCGGGACGGAGATTTCTCGCCGGCGGCGAAGAAGATGCAGTCGCCGGGCTTGGCGCCCACCGCGTCGGCCAGGCCGGCACGCTCGGTGTCCGTGAGGTTCTTGGCAACGGGACCCGTGAGCTCGCCGTCTTCCTTGAACAGCACGTAGGCGAGGCCCTTGGCGCCACGCTGCTTGGCCCACTCCTGCCAGGCGTCCAGCGCGCGGCGGGCCTGCGAGGCTCCGCCGGGCATGACGACGGCGCCCACGTAGGGCGCCTTGAAGACTCCGAAGTTCGTGTCCTTGAAGAACTCGGTCAATTCAGTGAGTTCCAGGCCGAAGCGCAGGTCCGGCTTGTCGGAACCGTACTTGGCCATGGCCTCGTGGTACGTCATGCGGCGGATCGGCGTCGGGATTTCGACGTCGATCAGCTGCCACAGCGCCTTGACGATGCCTTCGCCGAGCGCAATGACGTCGTCCTGGTCGACGAAGCTGGCTTCGATGTCGAGCTGGGTGAATTCCGGCTGGCGGTCCGCACGGAAGTCTTCGTCGCGGTAGCAACGGGCGATCTGGTAGTACTTTTCGAAACCGCCAACCTGGAGCAGCTGCTTGAAAAGCTGCGGCGACTGCGGAAGCGCGTACCAGGAACCCGGGGCCAAACGCGCCGGAACAACAAAGTCCCGGGCGCCTTCCGGCGTCGAGCGCGTCAGCGTTGGAGTCTCGATCTCGACGTAACCCTGCTGGTGGAGCAATTCGCGGGCCACGCGGTTCGCCTCGGAACGCAGCCGCAGGTTCCGGGCGGGGCCGGGACGGCGCAGGTCAAGGTAGCGGTGCTTGAGGCGCGCTTCCTCGCCGACCTCCACGTGCTCGTCGATCTGGAACGGCAGGGGATCCGAGGTGTTGAGGATCACGACTTTCTCGGCAATGACCTCGATCTCACCGGTGGCGAGGTGCGGGTTTTCGTTGCCTTCGGGACGCTTGCTTACGGTGCCTACGATCTGCAGCACGTATTCATTGCGCAGGCCGTGGAAGACCTCTTCCTCGCGGACAACCACCTGGGCGACACCGGACGCGTCACGCAGATCGACGAAGGCTACGCCACCGTGATCTCGCCGGCGGGCTACCCAGCCTGCCAGGGTGACGGTCTGTCCAATGTGCTCGGAACGCAAGGATCCGAGGTCATGTGTGCGCAGCACAGCATTCCTTTCAACATGATTTTCAGCGGATCATGGCTATAAACGATCCCGTTCGAGTTTACCCGCAAGCTTGAAGCGTGGCCGCCACGAGGCGGCGGTCCGTGCCTAGCGCGTGGTGATGCGGACGTGGAGATCCTCCGGTGACGGCTCCCAGCTCGCCGGATCCGCGTCGACTTGTTCTCCTGTGCGGATGTCCTTCACCTGGTGCTTGCCGTCGTCGTCCGTGAACCAGACGAACGGGATGCCGCGGCGGTCAGCGAACTTGATCTGCTTGCCGAACTTCTCGGCCTTCGCCGCAACCTCGGTTGCGATCCCCCGCCCGCGCAGCTGGGCCGCGACGTCCTGGGCGGCGGACCAACTGTCGTCGTTGTTCAGGGCCACAAGCACTACCGTGGGCACCGTGCGCGACGCCGTCGCGAATTCCTGGCTCAAGATGCGGGAGACGAGGCGGGTCACGCCGATCGACAGCCCGACGCCGGGGAACTTGCGGTTGCCCTTGCTGGCGAGGGCGTCGTACCGGCCTCCGGAGCAGATGGAACCGAGTTGCTCGTGCCCTACCAGGACGGTTTCGACGACGGTGCCGGTGTAGTAGTCGAGGCCGCGGGCGATGCTGAGGTCGGCAACAACCTTGCCAGGGGCACGCTGCACGGCAGCCTCGATGACTTGTTCGAGCTCGCTGAGGCCCTCTTCAAGAAGCTCGTCCGAGACACCGAGGGCGCGCACCTGCGCCACGAAGGACGTGTCCTCGGTGCGGATGCCTGCGAGCTTCAAGGCAAGTGCCGCCTGATCATCCGTGGCGCCAAGCTCGGTCCTGAGCAATTCTGCAACTTTCGCTTCGCCGATCTTCTCGAGCTTGTCGATGCTGCGAAGCACGCCTGCAGTGTCCGTGAGGCCGATGCCGCGGTAGAAGCCCTCGGCCAGCTTGCGGTTGTTGATCCGCAAGCGGAAGTCCGGGATGGGAAGGGCGCTCAGCGCTTCCGCAATGACGAGCGCAATCTCGACGTCGTACCGGAAAGGCAGCTCGCCGTCGCCCACGACGTCGATGTCAGCCTGGGTGAATTCGCGGGCGCGGCCTTCCTGGGGCCGCTCCCCCCGCCACACCTTCTGGATCTGGTAGCGACGGAACGGGAAGGCCAGGTAGCCGGCGTTCTCGACGACGTAGCGGGCAAACGGCACGGTGAGGTCGAAGTGGAGGGCCAAGGCGTTGGGATCAGCCTTGTCCGACTTTCCGTTTTCGCTGCCGGAGGCGTCCTCGTCTTCCTGCAGGCGGCTCAGACCGTACACCTCTTTGTCGATCTCGCCCTTGCGCAGAAGTTGGCCGACTGTTTCCACAGCGCGGGTCTCGATCGAAGAGAAGCCATGGAGTTCGAACGTCTTGCGCAAAGTGTCCAGCACATGCAGTTCCACCAACCGCTCCTGGGGAAGCCACTCGGGGAATCCGGACAGGGAGGCGGTACGGGCCATGGTGGAAATTTCTCCTCAATGATTGCGCGGGCCGGACCTGGGTCCACGAACCACGGGCCGATTGGGCTCAGGTTAGGCGGGTGTCCAGCCAGTCATGCATAAACTATGTGCGGCAGCCAGTTTATGCTTTCGGAAGCCTGCACATCTAATGCAGGCATCGGGGTTTGGCTTGCTTGCGATGGAAGCTTGTCCAGACAACCAGGAGGACCCTTGTCTACAAGGCCGCGGGACAACCGTGAAGCCAAACGGCGCATCAGGCAGATGGAAGCCAAGCGCGAGCTTCGGCGTGCACAGGGCAAGCGCCGCCGCCGGGACAATGTGATCGCCGTCAGTGTGGGCGCCGCCGCCCTGGTTGCCGCCGTCGTGCTCCAACTCACGGTGTTCAACTCGAACCCGAGCGAATCGGAGTTCGCAGCGGCGCAGGCGGGGCTGAGTTCGCCGTCGGCCTCTGCGAAACCATCCGCTTCCCCCGCAGCGACAGGCTCGAACAGTGCCGGCATTCCCAACGCCTCCACAGCCGCAGGTAAGACGTTCACCGGCCAACTCAGCCTCAATGGAGGGGCAATCGGCGTCGAACTCGATGGCACAGCAGCTCCCCAGGCCGCAGCCGTGTTCAAATCCCTCACTGACGCGAGCTATTACAGCGGGCTCAAATGCCCTCGACTGACCACCGCCGACAACTTCTCGGTGCTGCAATGCGGAGCCAAGGGGACGGACACCACCGATGACCCCAACTTCCATTGGGGACCGCTGGAGAACACCCCGGCCAACAACACGTACCCGGCCGGAACCATCGCCGTTGCGAGGACCGGCAACAACGCCTACGGCAACGGCCACCAATTCTTCATCGTGTACAAGGACACGGTCATCCCCCCGGATTCTGCGGGCGGGTACACGATCGTCGGCAAGGTGACGAACGGCATGGATGTCGTGACGAAGATTGCCCAAGCAGGTATTAATCCGGGTAGCAGCGCCACCGACGGCTCCCCTGTGGCAGCTGTCACGATAGACTCGTTTTCTCTGAAGTAACTAGCCCGGGCCGCGGTCCACGGCGCATTACCTGAGTAATCCCTCCAAGCGAAAGACTTTTAGCGGTGACAGACAGTCAGAAATCCGACGAAACTGCAGTAGTGGCCAACGACGAACAAATCCAGGCTTCCGCAGCTGAGCAAAGCGGCGTCGAGGCAGCTGCCCCGGCAGAGCCGGCTGCCCCGGTTGCCGACGAGACTGAGCCCGCCGCTGCCACTGAAGAGCCGGCTGCCCCGGTAGCCGAGGCGGAAAAGCCCGCACCGGCCGACGCGGCCGAGCCCGCACCCAAGCCTGCTTCTCCGGCGCCACGTCCGGCCTCCCCGCATGCACCTTCTCCCGCTGCGTTCGCTGCCCGCCCGAAGGCCGCGGCCAGCGTGATTCCAGCCGCGCCGGCAGCCCAGCCTACGGCTGTGTCCCTGGCTGAAGCTGCCAAGTGGGGGCGAGCCGAGGGTGACGGCCACGTCTTCCTGACCATCGACGGCGAAGAGCAGCCGGTGGGACAGTACCCCGGCGTGAGCACCGACGAGGCGCTGGCATACTTTGCCCGGAAATACGACGACGTGGTCGCGCAGATCGTTTTGATGGAACACCGCGTGGAGTCAAAGGCCCCGGCCACGGACATGCAGAAGACGGTCGAGCACTTGCGCGAGCAGCTGGCCGAGCGCAACATGGTCGGCGATATCCGCGCGGCGGAAGCCCGTCTCGACGCCTTGGCCGGACAGATTTCCGAATTGGAGAAGTCCGAGAAGGCCGCGCACGACGCTGCCCGCTCCGCGGAGCTCGCGGCACGCGAGGCGATCGTTGCCGAAGCCGAATCCATCGCTTCCCAGGATCCGTCCCAGGTCCAGTGGAAGACGTCCAGCGCCCGCATGAACGAACTCTTCGAGAGCTGGAAGACAGCCCAGAAGAACGGCATCCGGCTCGGACGGAGCAACGAGGACGCCCTGTGGAAGCGGTTCCGCTCGGCCCGTACGATCTTCGACCGTCACCGCCGTGCCTACTTCTCCCAGTTGGACAGCACCAACTCGGCCGCGAAGGTCGCCAAGGAACAGCTGATCCTCGAGGCCGAAGCCCTGTCCAGCTCCACGGACTGGGGTTTCGCGGCGGGCGAATACCGCCGGCTCATGGATCAGTGGAAGGCTACGCCCCGCGCCAGCCGCAAGGACGACGACGCCCTCTGGCTCCGGTTCCGTGCCGCGCAGGACGTCTTCTTCAGCAACCGCCAGGCTGCCAACGATGAAATCGACCAGCAGTACACACAGAACCTTGCCGTCAAGGAAGCTCTCATTGCCGAGGCCCAGGCCCTGCTGCCGATCACGGACCTCAACGCTGCCAAGAAGGCCCTGCAGTCGATCCGTGACCGCTGGGAAGAAGCCGGAAAGGTCCCCCGCGCCGACATGGGCAGGATCGAAGCCGGCCTGCGCAAGGTTGAGGACGCGGTACGCGAAGCCGAAGAGGACAAGTGGCGCCGGAGCAACCCGGAGACCAAGGCCCGCACCAACAGCGCCCTGTCGCAGCTCGAGGCGGCCATCGCCGGCTTGAGGGAAGACCTGGAAAAGGCCGAAAAGGCCGGAGACCAGCGCCGCATCAAGAATGCCCGCGAGGCCCTGGAAGCCCGCGAGGCATGGCTCGACCAGATCCAGCGCTCGGCGAGTGATCTCGCCTAGCAGTAGGGGCTGACAGTACTACCCGAGCTGACAGGCTCCGTCCCGGTTATCCACATAACCGGGACGGGGCCTGTTCCCGTTGCGACGGCCACGCAATGATTGCTGAATGGCCCCAGGATTCCCGCCCCCGCAACAACAGGACTTCCCTTCCCAGGAGCTGTACGCGCCTAGCCCGATGTTCACGTGGGCCGAGCTTCAATCGATGGCGGCGGACGGGGTGCTCACGCCGCTCTACGAGCGGAGCTTCACTCCTCCCGGGCTGGACGTCACGCCTCGGCTCCGCGCCCGCGCGGCCGCCCTGGTGGTTCCGGATCGCATTCGCAGGAAGGTCATTGCGGGCCGCATGACGGCCTGGATCTACGGTTGCGCAGATCCCCCGGAGAGGCTTTCGCTCCTGGTGGACGCCAAACACCGTATATCGAGCCTGCGTTCGGCCCGAGGGTGCATTCTGCACGAAGTCCGGCTGGGCCAATTGGACGTGGTCAGCATCGGCGGGCTGCTCGTGACCAGTCCGCTCCGGACGGCCGTGGATGTGGCGCTTCACGTCGAAGCTGACAGGGCCGTGCCCGCGCTGCGAATGATGCTGTCCCACGATGAGTTGGGTGTCCGGCTGCGGCTCTTGACACTCGCGGTCGAGGCGTCCGCGAGGGTGCCCCACAAGAAGGCAGCTTTGCGCAAGCTCGCAGCGCTGGCTCTGACCGCCGACTCGCCGCAGGCCGATGCTGTGCCGCCCGAGGCGGCCGCGTGAGGTGCCGCAGCTCAGCTTCTCCTGCGGTTCCCCGTGGTCCTGTAGACATCGAAAACGCCGTCGATCCTGCGTACGGCACTGAGCACGTGGTGCAGGTACTTCGGATCGCCCATTTCGAAAGCGAAGCGGGAGATGGCAACCCGGTCGCTGGAGGTGTGCACGGAAGCAGCCAGGATGTTGACGTGGTTTTCCGACAGCACCCGGGTGACGTCCGAGAGCAACGACTTCCGGTCCAGAGCCTCCACCTGGATCTCCACCAGGAACACGCTGGATTGGGTCGGAGCCCATTCGACTTCGACGATACGATCTGGCTGGTCACGGAGATCCGAGACGTTCGTACAGTCCGTGCGGTGTACCGACACGCCCGAACCGCGTGTCACGAACCCGAGGATCGGATCAGGCGGAACAGGGGTGCAGCAGCGGGCCAGCTTCACCCACACGTCCCCTACACCGCGCACAATGACGCCGGAGTCCGAGTACCGGGTCTTCTGGAGTTGCGAGGGAATACTGACTTCGTCCAGGTCCTCATCGGGAGTCTCATGGCCGCCAAGGTGCTCCATGAGCTTTTCCATGACGGATTGGGCCGAAGTATGCCCATCGCCCACCCCGGCATACAGGCCGGAAATGTCGACGTAGTGGAACTCCTCCGCCACCGTGGACAGGGCGTCGTGGGTCATGAGGCGTTGCAAGGGCAGGTTCTGCTTGCGCATGGCCCGGGTCAGTTGGTCCTTGCCGCGCTCGATGGCCTCCTCGCGGCGTTCCTTGCTGAACCACTGCCGGATCTTGTTGCGGGCCCTGGCGCTCTTGACGAAATGCTGCCAGTCCTGGCTCGGTCCTGCACCTTCGGCCTTGGAGGTGAAGATCTCCACCCAGTCGCCGTGGTTGAGCTCGCTGTTAAGCGGGACCAGCTTGCCGTTGACGCGGGCCCCGATGGTCCGGTGACCGACTTCCGTGTGGACCGCGTAGGCGAAGTCCACGGGCGTCGATCCTGCGGGAAGGGCCATGACCTCGCCCTTGGGCGTGAAGACGAACACCTCCCGGGCATTGATCTCAAAACGCAGGGAGTCCAGGAATTCGCCCGGATCCGACGTTTCCTGCTGCCAGTCCACCAGCGAACGCAGCCAGCCCATATCGCCGTCCTTGGGGCTCCCCGGGCCAACGGCGGTCCGGTTGGGCTGGTCCTTGTACTTCCAGTGCGCCGCCACACCATACTCGGCCCGGCGGTGCATTTCGTGCGTACGGATCTGGATCTCGACGGGCTTGCCCCCAGGCCCGATGACCGTGGTGTGCAAGGACTGGTACATATTGAATTTCGGCATGGCGATGTAGTCCTTGAACCGCCCCGGCAACGGGTTCCAGCGCGAATGCAAGGTACCAAGAGCCGCGTAACAGTCCCGGACGGAGTCCACGAGGACCCGCACGCCCATGAGGTCGTTGATGTCGTCGAAGTCCTTGTCCCGGACGATCATCTTCTGGTAGATCGAGTAATAATGCTTGGGCCGGCCCGTGATGGTGGCCTTGATGCGGGCGACCCGGAGGTCCTCGGCAATCTGGTTGCGGATGACGCTCAGGCTCTTCTCGCGCTCCGGAGTGCGGTCCCCCACCATCCGGACGATTTCTTCATACACCTTCGGGTACAGGGCGGCGAAGGAGAGATCCTCAAGTTCCCATTTGATGGTGTTCATGCCGAGGCGGTGGGCCAACGGCGCAAAGATCTCAAGGGTTTCGCGCGCTTTGCGTGCGGATGATTCAGCGGAAACAAAGCGCCACGTACGGGCATTGTGCAGCCGGTCCGCGAGCTTGATCATCAGCACACGGATGTCCTTGGCCATGGCGACGACCATCTTGCGGACAGTCTCGGACTGTGCCGCTTCACCGAACTGGACCTTGTCCAGCTTGGTGACACCGTCCACGAGCATGGCGACTTCCGGGCCGAAATCGCGCGTCAGGTCAGCGAGGGTGTAGGGAGTGTCCTCCACAGTGTCATGCAGGAGCGCAGCAGCCAGGGTTGTGCCCGTGAGCCCCAATTCAGCCAGGATCGTGGCCACAGCCACGGGGTGCGTGATGTACGGATCGCCGCTCTTCCGCTTCTGTCCCTGGTGGCTGCGCTCGGCGACGGAGAAGGCCCGTTGGATGAGCTCGAGGTCTTCCTTGGGGTTGTTTGCCCTGACAGTACGCAGGAGCGGTTCGAGGATGGGCGAATAGGTGCTCGTGCCCCGTCCAGTCAATTTCGCCAGCCTGGAGCGTGTGCGCTCGCGCCGTCCGGGGAACGTCGGGCGCACGCCCGGGCTGTCCACGGGCACACCATCCACGGTGCTTCCCGTAGCTGCAGTTGCGGTGCCGGGCACGCGGCTCAGGCCGTCCTCTCCGCCCGCCGGCGGCGCCGACGTCGTACGTTCCTCCACAAAAGCACCTCTCACGACTGACTTAATTCTCCCAGTCTATTCCCGCCGGAGACCTGTCCAAGAACCGGTAACCAGATGACGGAGCCAGGAACGGAAAGGGCCGGCCACCGCTCTTCAGCGGTGACCGGCCCTGCACTGGGAAACCAGGCTAAACGGCGGCGGCTTCCGAGCTCGCGCTGGCCGCTGCCGCGCGTCGGGTAGCTACCTTCTTGGCCTGCTTCTGCAAGTCGGGTTCGCTCTGGCGCAGCCAGGCGTAAAGCGGAGCCGCGATGAAAATCGTTGCCGCGGTACCGATCAGGATGCCGACGAACAATGCCAGTGAGAGGTCCCGGAGCGTGCCGGCGCCCAACAGTCCGGCACCAATGAAGAGAATCGCGGCGACCGGCAATACTGCCACCATCATGGTGTTGATGGAACGCACCAGGGTTTGGTTGACGGCGAGGTTGACCTCTTCGGCGAAAGTGCGCCGGCTGGAAGTGGTGATGTCCGAGGTGTTTTCACGGATCTTGTCGAACACCACCACGGTGTCGTACAGGGAATAGCTGAGAACGGTCAGGAAGCCGATGATGGCCGAGGGTGTCACCTCGAAGTCGCTCAGAGAGTAGATACCGGCCGTGCAGAACATCGTGACGAGCATGCCGGCAAGCGCGGATACCGACATCTTCCAGGTGCGGAAGTACAAAGCCATCAAAAGAGCAGCCAGCCCCACGAAAACCGCGAGCCCGATCAGTGCCTGCTTGGTGACATCCTGCCCCCAGGTGGGGCCGATGAAGGTCGAGGTGACTTGGTTTTCGGTGACGCCGTAGGCCTTCGCGAGATCCGTTTTGATCTTGATGGTCTGGTCATCGCTGAGTTTGTCGGTCTGGATTCGCATGGTGCTGCCGGCGACGTTGGCGACGCGCGGAACTGCACCGGGAACGACGTCGTGGACTGCCTTTTCGCCCGGGGCCGACTCGGTGGTCTTCACGTTGGACACCGTGAACTCGGAACCGCCCCGGAAGTCGATTCCGAGGTTGTAGCCGCCCTTGACCACCGGCAGGAGGATGGAGATCGCCACCGCGACTGCGGCAATGATGAACCAGATCTTCTTGCTGGATACGAAGTTGTAAGAGCGCTTGCCCGTGTAGAGCTCGTTGCCGAACTTTGCGAAGCTCGTGGTCATTACTTCTCCTCCTTGGTGCCGTTGGAAGAACCAGCCAGCTGGGCTTGCTTCTCGGCAAGCCGGCGCTCGGCGATGGTCATGCGGCGCTCGGCTTCCGCGGCGGCACCGGTGTTGCGGGCGCGCACGACGGCGGGCTTCTCGGTCGGCGTGCGGAGCCTGCCGGCACCGCGGTACAGCGGCACGGCGCCCAGGCGCTCGGGGTCCAGGCCGGAGAAGCGGTGCCCTTCCCCGAAGAACTTGGTCCGGGCCAGCATCTGCAGCGTGGGGTGCGTGAACATGAACACGACCATGAGGTCCGCCAGTGCAGTGAGGCCAAGGGTGAAGGCGAAGCCGCGGACGTTGCCAACAGCGACGAAGTACAGCACCACGGCAGCGAGCAGGTTGACGGCCTTGGATGCAAGGACCGTGCGCTTGGCGCGCTTCCACCCGTTCGCGACGGCGGACACGAGGCCCTTGCCCTCACGAAGTTCGTCACGGATGCGCTCGAAGTACACGATGAAGGAGTCGGCTGTTTGGCCAATGGCCACGATGAGGCCAGCCACGCCGGCCAGGGACAGCCGGTAGTTCTCAGTCCAGCCAAGGATCGCGATGGCCAAGTAGGTGAGTCCGCCGGCCACCACGAGGGAGAGGATCGTGACGAAGCCCAAGGCCCGGTACTGGAAGAGCGAATAGACCACCACGAGCAGGAGCCCGATCACACCGGCCAGCAGGCCGAGACGCAGCTGCTCCCCACCAAGGGTGGCGGAAATCTGTTCTTCGGACTGGATATCGAAGCTGATGGGCAAAGCGCCGTAACGAAGCTGGTCCGACAAAGCCTGCGCGGACGCCTGCGTGAAGTTGCCGGTGATCTGCGGCTTGCCATCGGTGATGACGGCGAGGGCACGAGGTGCGGAAATGACCTGGTCATCCAGGACGATGGCGAACTGGGCTTTGGGGTCGTTGCCGCCCTGCGCCTGCGATGCCACGTAGAACTGGTTGAGCCTCTGGGTAACGTCCTTGAAGGTCTTGGTGGCGTTGGCATCGAACGTGATCGTCACGCCCCACGCATTGGTGACCGAGCCCTGTGCGCCCTGGACGGGATCGAAGGAGGAGGACACGATGTCCTGGCCCTTCACCTCGACCGGGCCAAGGATGTACTTGACTGCAGGAGTTTTGGCCGTTGCCGGCTCGCAGGTCACCAGCGGCTTGGCGGGATCTGACCGCGGCTGCTTGTCCTGGGAGGGATGGACGCAGTCCAGGGCTTCAAAGGCCTTGTAGACGTCCGCTGTCACCCAGTTGCTGTCGCTGGCGTTGGTCGGCGCGGCCGTGGGCTTGGGCAGGCTTGCATCCGGAGTCCGCGAGGCTTCCGGAACGGGCGCAGGGTCTCCGGTGGTGATCACCGGGCGGAAGTTCATGTCGGCAGATGCCTGGATCAGGGCACGGGTTTCCGAACTTGGCGTCCCGGGGAGGCTTACCACGACGTTGCGGCCGGACTGCGTGGTGATTTCCGCTTCGGCGACACCGGAGCTGTCAACACGTTGGCGGATAATCGCGACGGCCTGGTTCAACTGTTCTTCGTTGATGCCGGTGGATCCTTCGACCTTGGGCGCGAGAATCATTTGCGTGCCGCCCTCAAGGTCAAGCGCGAGCTTCGGGGCCCAGCTGGCGTGACCAGTGATGACGCCGCCACCGAGGACTGCTGTCAGTACAGCGAATATTGCGACAAGCCAGATCAGCACCCTGCGGGCTGCATTTTTGTGGCCGGTTCGTGCCATGTTCGATCTTCCTGTTGATGACGGAACAGCCGCCGACGTGCACTGGTAAGCGCAGGCCGGCGGCGATTCATTGCCGTAGAACTATTCCCGCTTGTAGAGCGGGTACGGGCTAGTTGTCCTTCTTGCCTTCATCGTTGAGGCGCTTGAGGGTTTCCTCCGGGGTCTCCACGGATGCCGGTGCATCGGCATCTGCGGCCGTCAGCGACGACGCGTCGTCCGGGACGTCAACCGGGGCCTCCTCGACGGGCTCAACAATCTTGGTAACGGCCTGGCGGTGCACCGTGGCGAGGTTGCCCGGAGAGAGTTCAAGGACAACTTTGTTCTCCGCGTCGTCCATCGAGACGATTCGGCCGAACAGTCCGAAACTGGTCATGACGTCAACGCCGGGGGCGAACTGGGACTGCAGCTTGGCCTGCTGTTGTTGCGTCTTCTTGTTGCGGCGGAACATCATGAAGATGAAGACGCCGAGCATGGCGAACAGCAGGATTGTCATTGGATCCACAGGGAAGTTCCGTTCTTTACTTACGTTTTTGGTTTCACGGCCATGTCTGCCCGGTGGATCCGGCGACCGTGGAGCTTTCGCCCACCTGGCCGCACAATGCTCCGACGGGCGGGCACAGAACCAAGGACTCGAACGTGCCGAGTGTCATACCAGTCTAGAGGGTTAAGCTGAATGGATTGTGCTAACGGCCGGTGTCGATGCTTTCTGCCCCGTTTTGGCTGTCCTCGAACAACGCCAGCGGGTCCTGCCCGAACACTCCTGCCGGCACCGCGTAACCAAGGTGGGTCCACGCGGACGCCATGGCAATCCTGCCCCGCGGCGTCCGCCCCAAAAGGCCCTCGCGCACCAGATATGGCTCAGCCACCGTCTCGACGGTCTCCGGCTCCTCCCCGACCGCGATCGCGAGGGTGGAGAGCCCCACGGGACCACCGTTGAACTTGAGGATCAAGGCCTCCAGTACGGCACGGTCCAGGCGGTCCAAACCACGTTGGTCCACCTCATACATGTCCAACGCCGCGGAGGCGGCACGGGCATCAATCTGCTCGATTCCGTGGACCAAAGCCCAGTCCCGGACACGGCGCAGCAGCCGGTTTGCAATACGCGGAGTTCCACGGGAACGGCCCGCGATCTCGCTGAAGCCGGCCGAGTTGACCTTCAAATCAAGCAGTCCGGCCGAGCGACGCAGAACCAGTTCAAGCTCGGCCACGGAATAGAACTCCAAATGCCCGGTGAAACCGAAGCGGTCACGCAGCGGTCCAGGCAGCAGCCCAGCCCGCGTGGTGGCACCCACGAGGGTGAAAGGCGGCAGCTCAAGCGGAATCGCAGTTGCCCCGGCACCCTTGCCCACCACGATGTCCACCCGGAAATCTTCCATGGCCATGTACAGCATTTCCTCTGCGGGCCGGGACATCCGGTGGATTTCGTCGAGGAAGAGCACTTCGCCCTCGGAGAGCGAGGAGAGGATCGCAGCGAGGTCTCCGGCGTGCTGGATGGCCGGCCCGCTGCTGATGCGCAAGGGAGCGTTCATCTCGGCGGCGATGATCATGGAGAGTGTGGTCTTGCCCAGCCCTGGGGGGCCCGAGAGCAGGACGTGGTCCGCGCTGCGGCCGCGCATCCTGGAGGCCTCCAGTACGAGCGAGAGTTGCTTGCGCACACGGTGCTGGCCAACGAAGTCGTGCAGGTTCTTCGGGCGCAGTGCGGCCTCGATGATGCGCTCTTCGGGTTCCTCTCCCCCGGTAACGAGGGATTGCTCAGCCACGGCTGCCTACCCGGTTTCCCGCACGGGCTCCGTCCTGCCCAAGCCAGCGAAGGGTTGCACGCAGGATCTGTGCGACGTTGCCGGCATCGGCAAGTTCCGGGGAATCGGCCATCGCCTTGTCGATGCTGCCTGCGGCGTCCTTCTCCGACCATCCGAGGCTTGTCATCGCGGCGACCACCTGCGGCTTCCAGACCGACTCGACGGCCACGGCCGGGGCAGCCCCCGGCGCGGTGCCGTGGGGAACGAGTTTGCCCGCAAGCTCCAGGACGATCCTGCCGGCCACCTTCGGCCCGATGCCGGGCACCTTGGTAAAGGACTTGGCGTCACCGGAATGGGCGGCCACCCGGATCGCTTCGGGCTCATGGACGGCCAGGACTGCGAGGGCCAGCCGCGGCCCCACCCCGCTCACGCTGAGCAGGACATCGAAAACTTCCCGTTCGTCGTCGTTCGAGAAACCGAAAAGCGTCAGGGAGTCCTCCCTGACGATCAACGAGGTGAACAGCTTCGCTTCCTCGCCGACATGCAGGTGGCTGAGGGTTTGGGGCGTGGCGTAGACACTCATTCCGGCACCGTTGAGATCGATGACGGCCGTGGAGAGACTGACGTGCGCCACGGTTCCGCGGAGAAAACTGATCAAGACCCGGCTCCTGAAGTACTGCCCCGTGCATGCTGCGATCGCATCCAACACGCGCGGGGCTATCCGAACATATCTACGAATACCCTAGCAAGGGCCAGGGACAATTACCGGGCGCGGCGCGCTTTCGCTTCGGCTTCAGCCCACGCTCGCTGGGCGGGAGTCAACGCACTGCTCCCTGGTCCGGTAGTAGCAACGGCGGCACCGCTGCCGGCCCGCCACGCGTGGGTGACTGCGAGGGCCAAAGCGTCCGCGGCGTCGGCCGGGCGCGGCGGGGCGTCCAGACGCAGGATCTTGGTGATGAGTTTTGTCACCGCTTCCTTGTTGGAGGTGCCGCTTCCCGTGACGGCAGCTTTGACCTCCGACGGCGTGTGGAGCGCCACCGGGATGCCGCGCCGCGCAGCAGCCGCGATGACCACGCCGGACGCCTGCGCGACGCCCATGACGGTACTGACGTTCAGCTGGGAGAACACCCGTTCGACCGCGAGAACGTCGGGTTTGTACAGGTCCAGCCATTCATCGATGGCCGTGGCGATGACCAGCAAACGCTGGTCCAATGATTGTTCCGGGGAGGTTCCCACGACGCAGACCGCAACCATCGTGGCGCGGCGGTTCCGTTCGACGTCGACCACTCCGATGCCGCAACGGGTGAGGCCCGGATCGACTCCCAATACGCGAAGAGTCAAGTCCGGGCCTCCCTGGTTGTTATGAAGCTGTGTTGCAAGAGGGCGCTACTCGGCTTCGAGCGCAGCCTGGACTTCCTCGCTCATGTCCGCGTTGGTGTACACGTTCTGGACGTCGTCGAGATCCTCGAGGGCATCGACGAGCTTCATGAACTTCTTGGCGCCGTCGAGGTCCAGGGGCACCTGCATTGAAGGGACGAATTCGGCTTCGTCCGTCTCGTACTCGATGCCGGCTTCCTTGAGGGCTTCGCGGATGGCCGGGAGGTCGGTGGGCTCCGAGTGGATTTCCCAGTTCTCGCCGCTGTCCTTGACTTCCTCGGCGCCGGCGTCGAGCACGGCCATCAGGATGTCGTCTTCGCTGAGCCCGTTCTTGGGAAGGTTGACGACGCCCTTGCGGGTGAACAAGTAGCTTACGGAGCCCGGGTCGGCAATGGTGCCGCCGTTGCGGGAGATAGCCAGCCGGACCTCGGACGCAGCGCGGTTCTTGTTGTCCGTGAGGCATTCGATCAGGAGGGCGGAACCCTGCGGGCCCCGGGCTTCGTACATGATCTCCGTGTAGTCGACCACTTCGCCGGTCAGGCCGGCTCCGCGCTTGATGGCGCGGTCGATGTTGTCAGCGGGGACCGATGTCTTCTTGGCTTTCGTGACAGCCAGTTCCAGGCTGGGGTTGCCGGCAAGGTCCGGTCCGCCCATGCGGGCCGCGACTTCGATGTTCTTGATCAGTTTGGCGAACGACTTGGCCCGGCGGCTATCGAGGATGGCCTTCTTGTGCTTGGTCGTCGCCCATTTGGAGTGGCCTGACATGCTTTAAACTTCCCCTCTGATCATTCGAATAAACAATTCATGCACGCGCTTCTCCCCAGTCACTTCCGGGTGGAAGGAGGTGGCCAGCAACCGACCTGAGCGCACTGCAACAATTCTAGCCAACCCGTGCAAAGTGTCCGTGTGGGTGGCTTTTCCCGGTTCCACCTGGGCAAGGATTTCGACGCCGGGACCAACGCGTTCCACCCACGGTCCGCGGATGAAGACGGCGTGGACGGGGTCGACGCCGGACTCGCCGGCGCTGAACTCGAGGCCTTTGAAGTCAAGGTCGGTTTCGAAAGACTCGCGCTGCCGGCCGAAGGCGTTGCGACGGACCGTGATGTCCAATCCACCGAAGGTCTGCTGGGGATTTCCGGCAAGGTCCGTGGCGGGATCGGCGATGTCGTCCGCCAGCAGGATCATGCCAGCGCAGGATCCGTAGACCGGCAGGCCTGACGCGATCTGCTTGCGGATGGGATCGGCGAGTTCAATGATGCGCGCGAGCTTGTCGATGGTGGTCGACTCACCGCCGGGGATGATGAGGCCGTCTATGTCGTCGAGTTCCGCCGGACGCCGGATGCCGACGCCGGTGGCACCGGCCGCTTCGACGGCGTGGATGTGCTCACGAAAATCGCCTTGTAGTGCGAGGACGCCGATGCGCAGGCCCGAGCCCACGCTTGATGACGCCTCGGAAGGGGGATTGGTCATTAGACCATCATAATGCGCTGCCACTGCCGGGATCTCCCCGCCAACCCGAGGCAGGCCTACGGCACGTGGTTTATGCACCAACTGGGATATATTACAGAGCATGTTTTCGTTCACCGTTCCACTCGGCAAGCTGGTCCGTGCTGTGTCCCGGCTGCGCGGCGGGGGTTCGGCGTTGCCTGGCCTCGTGGTTGAGAAGATCGACCCCGGCTTCATGCAGAGGACTCTGTCCTCGCTCCCCCACGGCGTGGCAGTGGTGAGCGGAACCAATGGCAAGACGACCACCACGAAAATGGTGGTGGAGCTCCTGGAAAGCCAGGGCCTGAAGGTCTTCACCAACCGGACGGGCAGCAACTTCACCCGTGGGGTGGCAGCTGCCCTCCTGGGTGAGGTGGACTGGCGCGGAAAGTTGGACGCCGACGTCGCGGTATTGGAGCTCGACGAAGCACATGCCGTGCATTTCGTGAACAAGGTGCCGCCGCGCTACTGCCTCCTCCTCAATGTCCTGCGGGACCAACTGGACCGCTTCGGCGAAATCGACGCCACCGCGATGCTTCTCCAGCGCATCGCCGAGCGCACCACCGGCACCGTGGTCCTGAACCGCGAAGACCCCCGGGTAGCCCGTATTGCCGAAGCCGTCAGCGGCGCCGAGGTGCTGTACTTCGGATTGGACGAATCGCTCCGTAGCACCTTCCCGAACGACGACGAGATGCGGTCCGCGGCTCAGGGAACCACACCCCGCGGCGACGTTCCCGACTCCCCGGCGGCCGACGTCGTACTCCGCCGGGTCGGTGCCGACGACGCCGACTTCGAGTTCGACGGAACCAGCGTGTCGACGCACATGAAACTCCGCGGCGTCTACAACATCTTCAATGCCGCCGCCGCATTAGTGCTCGCCAGGAGCATCACCGGTGCAAGCGGAAGGCCCGGCGACGCTGCCAAGCTGGTCAAGGCGCTTTCCGAGGTCGCTCCGGCATTTGGCCGCGGGGAGAGCCTGACGGTGGATGGCCAGCCCCTTGAGTTGGTGCTGGTGAAGAACCCGAGCGGTTTCCGTCTGGGCCTGAAGTCGTTCCCGGCGAAAGGCTACGCGTCCATGATCGCCATCAACGACAACTATGCCGACGGCCGCGACATGTCGTGGCTCTGGGACGTTGACTTCGAATCCTTGCGCGAGGACGGCGTCGAGGTCCTCAGCGGCGTCCGCGCCTACGACATGGCCCTGCGCCTCCAGTACGACGAGGTCCGCTTCGGTTCAGTGGACACGGACATCCCCGCCGCGCTGGCTGAATTCATCCGCGGGTCGGCGGGAAAGCCGAAACGCGTGTTCTGCACGTACACCGCGATGCTGGCCATCCGGCGCGAACTCTCCAAAATCACCACAGTAGAGGTGGTCTCATGACCCCGGCCGAAGACGCCGCCGTTCACGCGAGCAAGGGCACCATCCGGGTCCTCCAGCTGTATCCGCGTGACATGAACATCTACGGCGACTGGGGCAACGCGCTCGTCCTGCGGCAGCGCTTGCGCTGGCACGGTTACACGCCTGAGCTCCTTGAGTACAACGTGGGCGACGACTTCCCCGAAGATGTGGATCTCATTGTGGGCGGCGGTGGCCAGGACAGCGGGCAGCTAGTCATCCAGGACGATCTCCAGGCACGCGCCGGGCAACTCCGCGAGATGGCCGAGGATGGAACCCCCATGCTGGTCATCTGCGGGCTCTACCAGCTCTTCGGGAAGTTCTTCAAGACCAAGGCCGGCCCCATCATCCCCGGCATCGGCATCCTGGATGTCGAGACGGTCGGCTCCGATGAACGCCTCATCGGAAACGTCACGCTCACCTCACCGGAGTTCGGCGAAATCATGGGCTACGAAAACCACAGCGGACAGACCTCCCTCGGTCCCGGCGTCGAGCCCCTCGGCACCGTCTCCAAGGGTGCCGGGAACAACAGCAAAGACAACCATGAAGGCGCCCGGCACCGGAATGTGGTCGCCAGCTACCTGCACGGTTCCTTGCTTCCCAAGAACCCTGCGATCGCCGATTTCCTGATCCGGACCGCCGTCGAACGCAAATACGGCACTTTCGTCCCCGGAACGCCCGACGACGGCTTCGCCCGGCTCGCGCGCGAACATGCGGCGCGGCGGCCGCGCTAACACCTCGCCAACACCGCGCTGACACCGGCTAACACCGGCAAAAGCGTTGTGGGCGGGCGCCCTGCATGAAAGGGTTGCTTCATGACGAACCCTCTCTTGGAGCCGAGCACCCTTCCCTTCGGATTGCCTCCCTTCGGAACGATCCAGGACAGCCACTACGCCGAAGCAGTCGATGCCGGCCTCGCTGGGCACCTGGCCGAGATCCAGTCCATAGTGGACAATCCGGAGCCTGCATCCTTCGAAAACACGGCGGTAGCGATGGAACGCTCCGGCCGCCTGCTGGAGCGGGCGGCGGCAGCTTTCTTCACACTGGTTTCCGCCGATGCCTCCGAGGCCATCCGCGAACTCGAAACCGAGCTGTCTCCCCGTTTCGCGAGCCACCAGGACGCGGTCTACCTCAACCGCGGACTGTACGAGCGATTCGCAGCCATAGACACGTCAGGACTTGACGATGAATCCCTCCGGCTGGTGCAGGAGTATCTCCGCGAATTCCGGCAGTCCGGGATCCAGCTTGATCAAGATGACCAGGAAAGGCTCAAGAGCCTCAATGCAGAGCTTTCCCGTCTGGGAACTGAGTACGGGCAACGCGTCAAGGAAGCCATGAAGGCCGCTGCGCTCCTGGTCGATGACGCCACGGAACTTGCCGGCCTGCCAGCGGACGACATCGCCAGCGCCGCCGAGGCGGCACGCACTGCCGGACACGAGGGGAAATACCTCCTGACCCTCATCCAGCCGAGCAACCAGCCCGCATTGGCTTCTTTGCAGAACCGCGAGCTCCGGCGCCGCCTCTATGAGGCGTCCATCGCGCGGGGCAGCGACGGCGGCAGCCTGGACGTGCTCGAACTGGCGAAGGCGATGGCGCGTTTGAGGGCCGAGAAGGCGGCCCTTCTCGGGTTCGGCAACTATGCCGAACTGGTCATCGACCGCCAGACCGCACCCGATTTCGCGGCCGTGCAGGCGATGCTCAACCGGCTCGCTCCCGCTGCCATCCGCAACGCGGACGCCGAAGCGGCTGCCTTGGCGCAGAGCGCAGGGCACCCGCTGGAAGCGTGGGACTGGGCGTACTACTCCTCGAAAGTCCGGCGGGAACGGTACGAGGTGGACGAGCAGCTGCTACGGCCCTATTTCGAATTGGACCGGGTGCTGGTGGACGGCGTGTTCTTCGCAGCCACGAGCCTTTTTGGCATTACTTTCCACGAGCGGCAAGACCTCAAGGGGTACCACCCCGACGTCCGCGTCTGGGAAGTACGAAACGAGGACGGCTCCGAGCTGGGCCTATTCCTGGGCGACTACTACGCGCGTGACTCCAAGCGCGGCGGCGCCTGGATGAACTCGCTCGTCGAACAATCAGCACTGCTGGGTACCAAGCCAGTAGTGATCAACAACCTGAACATCTCCAAGCCGCCAGCCGGAGAACCGACCCTTCTCACCCTGGACGAGGTCCGGACCGCATTCCACGAGTTTGGCCATGCCTTGCACGGGCTCTTCTCCAACGTCACGTATCCCCGGTTTTCCGGAACTTCGGTCCCCCGGGACTTCGTGGAGTATCCGTCACAGGTCAACGAGATGTGGATCATGTGGCCCGGGATAATCGGCAACTACGCACGGCACCACGCCACCGGCGAACCGCTCCCCCACGACATCGTTGAACGCCTCAACGGGTCCAAGCTCTGGGGCGAAGGTTTCGCGACTACGGAGTACCTCGGCGCCGCCCTTTTGGACCTGGCCTGGCACGTGCTGGAGGCAGACGGCGTTCCCCAGGATGCCCAGGACTTCGAAGCCAAGGCATTGGCTGCGGCCGGCGTGGCGCATTCCCTCATACCGCCCCGGTATCGCTCGGGGTACTTCCAGCACATCTTCGCCGGGGACTTCTACGCAGCCGGGTATTACTCGTACATCTGGAGTGAAGTGCTGGACGCGGAAACGGTGGACTGGTTCACGGAAAACGGCGGGCTTCTGCGCGGCAACGGCGAACGATTCCGCTCGGAACTGCTCTCCCGCGGCAACAGCCGCGATCCGTTGGAATCCTTTCGCGCACTCAGGGGACGCGATGCCTCCCTGGATCCGCTCCTCAAACGCCGAGGACTCGAGTAGCAGCGCTCGCCCTACCTAACTGACTGGCAGTAGGTGTCGTTATGGAGCCTCATAACGACATCAATTGCGAGTTACTTGGGTTAATGCACGACGCCGGCCGGTCACCGTGGAAGGTGACCGGCCGGCGTCGTGCTTAGCGGCAGCGTGCGGCGATGGACGGTGTGATCCGGCAGCGTGCGGCGATGGACGGTGTGATCCGGCAGCGTGCGGCGATGGACGGTGTGATCCGGCAGCGCGAGGCGATGGACGGTGTGATCCGGCAGCGCGAGGCGATGGACGGTGTGATCCGGCAGCGCGAGGCGATGGACGGTGTGATCCGGCAGCGTGCGTAAAAGGGCCCCCGCCCCGAGTCGCGGCAAAGCCGCGGCAGCGGATCGCGGGGAATAGCACGCCGAGGATCAGCGCCGTCCAGCGCGGCATCAGGCGCGCCAATCAAGCACGCCGAGGATCAGCGCCGTCCAGCGCGGCATCAGGCGCGCCAATCAAGCACGCCGAGGATCAGCGCCGTCCGGCGCTCTCCCCTACGGCGAGACTTACCAGCCGCGCTCGGCGAGGCGGTGGGGTTCGGGGATTTCCTCGACGTTGATGCCCACCATGGCTTCGCCCAGGCCGCGGGAGACCTTGGCGATGACGTCGGGGTCATCGAAGAAGGTGGTGGCCTTCACGACGGCGGCGGCACGCTGGGCCGGGTTGCCGGACTTGAAGATGCCCGAACCGACGAACACGCCGTCCGCACCGAGCTGCATCATCATGGCGGCGTCGGCCGGGGTGGCGATGCCGCCGGCGGTGAACAGCACCACGGGGAGCTTGCCGGTCGCGGCGATTTCCTTGACGAGCTCGTACGGGGCCTGCAGTTCCTTGGCCGCGACGTACAGTTCGTCCTCGGGCAGGGTGGAGAGCCGCAGGATCTCGGCACGGATCTGGCGCATGTGGGTGGTCGCGTTGGAAACGTCGCCGGTGCCGGCCTCGCCCTTGGAACGGATCATCGCTGCGCCCTCGTTGATGCGACGCAGCGCCTCGCCGAGGTTGGTGGCACCGCAGACGAACGGAACCGTGAAGTTCCACTTGTCGATGTGGTGGGTGTAGTCGGCCGGGGTCAGGACCTCGGACTCGTCGATGTAGTCCACGCCCAAGGACTGCAGGACCTGCGCCTCGACGAAGTGGCCGATGCGGGCCTTGGCCATGACGGGGATGGACACGGCGGCGATGATCTGGTCGATCATGTCCGGGTCCGACATGCGGGACACGCCGCCCTGGGCGCGGATGTCGGCGGGAACCCGCTCGAGCGCCATGACGGCCACGGCACCGGCATCTTCGGCGATGCGGGCCTGCTCGACGTTGACGACGTCCATGATGACGCCGCCCTTGAGCATCTCGGCCATGCCGCGCTTGACGCGGCTGCTGCCCGTAACGCTGGCTGCGGACGAACCGGCTTCGTTGCTTACATCAGGTGTAGACACAAAAACCCCTATGGGTAGATAGAAGACCTTGGCCGGGGCGCAGGCGGACAGGGGCCACACACAGCGCACACCGGATTTCCAGGTCACATTGACCAAGTACCTTCAATACTAGTCCCCTGCGCTGTGCCCGTCGTACTTGATTACCAGCTTCGGCCACGCAGTTCCACTGACACCGGTGGACGCCGCAGACCGCCTGATACGGGCCCGGCGTGTCGTGATACTTCAGGTACCAATTACCGGCATCACATTCGTCGCCGGAGTGAAGGCGGGGGAATCTGTCTTCGGCAATTGTGAGTGCGTCAGCGGCCCCATCGCCGAGGCGATCCGGGTTCATTGGGACCTCAACACCTGATTTTTGAGACGTGTTTTCCTTGTTTCGCTTTTCACGGCGTCGATCGGCAGCGCGGGGGGCCTTAAATGTCAGACCCCCGTGACAGGGTTTATTCATGGAAGGCATCGGTCAACTCGCGGCACGTCGGGCAGTCCCGTCCGAGGTCGGGATTGCGGCGTTGGGACGTTTGTCCCGCCGCCTGATGCCCGTTCCTGCCTGGCATGCCGGGCAGCAAAGCCCGGCCGCCGTGCCGCCGCGGGCCGCGCTGCCGCCGGCAACAGCCCTTGACCAGGCCCTGGCGGCGATGGATGCGCTGCGCACTGCGGCCGTCTCCGAGGCCCGCGTGTTCGGTTTCCGTGATGCCGCCGATTCGCCGGCACGGTCGAGGAGATCTCCCGCACCGTCGAGTTTTTGCAGCTCGTCGCGGCCGGGGCCGTGGAGCGTACCCGGAGCGAAGCCCAGGCGGCACGGCAGTCATCCCCGGTGCCGGGGTGGCGGACCGGCTGGACGGAGCCCACGGCCGCGGAAGCCGATACCACACCCGCGGCGGAGGCGGGAACTGAAGCCGACGCTGCAGCCGCGTCCGGCCCGGAAGGCTCCGCCAGCCTCCCGGCAGCAGCCTGCGTTGCGGAGGCGGCCGACGCGGTCGATGACGGGTACCGGAACGCGGCCGAATTCCTGCGCGCCAGGCTGCGGATCGGCATCGGCGAAGCCAGGCGCCGGCTCGCACTGGCCGCCGTCGCGCTCCCGCAGACCGGGATCGCCGGGCAGGACGTCCCCGCCCGGCACGAGGTGCTCGCCGCGGCCCTGTCCTCGGCAGCCGTGCCGTCCCGCTCGGCCACCGTGATCAGCACGGCCCTGGACCAGGTACGGCACCTCGCGGACGCGGAAACCGCCCGGCAGATGGAACAGTCCCTGACCAGCACCGCGGCCCAAAGCGACCCCGATTTCGTCTCCCGGATGGCCAGGCGCTGGGTCGATGCCATCGACCAGGACGGAACCGAACCCGGCGAGGAGGAACTGCGCCACCGCCAGGGAGCGTTCATCCGCAAACCCTGCCGCGGCCTGCACCACCTGGAAATCTTCGCCACCGCCGAACAATTCGAAACCCTCGCCACCGCCATGAACACCGCCGCCAACCCGCGCCTGCAGCCCGACACCGACACCGCCGGCACCGGCACCGATGGCACCGCCGCCGGCGCCGGGACCGGCCACCCGCCGTTGGACCGCCGCTCCCGGGCCCAGAAACTCCTGGACGGACTCACCGGCGCCTGCGCCGTGGCCCTGGCCACCGGCGGACTGCCCGCGAACGGCGGCCTCCGGCCCCAGGTGATGGTGACCATCGACTACCAAGACCTCCTCGGGCGCCTCGAACGCGGGCGCCCCGAACGCGGAACGCCCGCCGGCCCCCCGCCTCAGCAGCGGCGCGTCCACGTTCCAGGGACCGATCCACCCCTCGGTCATCCGCAAGATCGCCTGCGACGCGGACATCATCCCCGTCCTGCTCGGCAGCGAGGGCCGCGTCCTGGACATCGGCCG
>NZ_JBFBKR010000020.1:52365-85086 GCF_040686575.1 Arthrobacter sp. NPDC080073 | reverse complement strand
GCGATGCCCGAGTCCGGATGCAGGTGGTCCACGTGCGCGGCGTCGACGAGTCCGTGCATGGCGGTATCGATCGACGGCGCGGCGCCGCCCTTGCCATGCAGGCAGTAGTCAAAGGCGGCGACCATTTCGTCTTCGCGCTCGACGCCCGGGTAAACACTCTTCAACGCCCGGAACCGGTCCAGCCGCAGCACCGCAAGATTGGCTGCCGTGAGCGTGCCCAGGTCCCCGCCGGAACCCTTCACCCACAACAACTCCACGTCCTCGCCCGTCACCGGGTCCGTCCCGGCGCCCTTGGCCGAAGTGTTCCCGCCCGCGAAGTTCGTGTTCCGCTTATCCGCGCCCAAGCGGTTGGAACGGGCAATCAGGTCTTCAACAGCGTGGTTTTCCATGTGATTCATGCTTCCAATCGGGCTAGGTGCTGAGGTGCTCAGCGGCTGTTTGGTCAGCGTTACTCGGTTGGCAGGACAACTCGCTGTCCCGCTCATCGAACGGAGGGCGTTTGCCGCTGGAGGGGTAGATTTCCCCGCCAGCGGCACCCCCAACGTCGACGTGGCGCTCGACTTAGAAGTCGTATTTGCCGATGTTGCTCTTGTCGAAGACGATCGGGTCACCTACGTTAAGGACTCCGTCTTTCCCGACGGTGTATTTCCCCAGCCGGCCGGCCGTGAAGGTTTCGCCTTCCTTGCCGCTGATCGTTCCCTTGGTGAGCGCGTCGATCGCGTAGGTGGCCAGGTAGCCCATGTCCTTCGGGCTGTACAGTGCAAAGGCTGAGACGGTGCCGTTGTTGATGTAGTCCCGAGTCGCGTTCGGCGTGCCGAGGCCGGTCAGAGCGACCTTGCCCTTGAATGACGAGTCGGAGATGTAGCGCGCCGCGGCCGCCAGGCCCACATTCGTGCAGGCGATGATGCCCTTGAGCTGAGGGTGTGACTGCAGCAATGCGGCGGTCTTGTTGAACGACTCCTGGTCGTCGTCGTTGCCATAGACGGTATCCACAAGCTTCAGGTTCGGATGGTTCTTGGCCAGCTCGTCCTTCATTCCCGAAATCCAAGCGTTCTGGTTCTTAGCGTTTGCCGATGCACCGAGGATCGCGACTTCTCCGCTCTCGCCGATCTGCTTTACGAGCAGGTCCACCTGAATCTTCGCAATGCTCGCATCAGTCGCCGGGGCTATGAACAAGTCCCTGAACTTAGGCTCAACATCGGAGTCGAAGGTCACTACCTTTGTGCCGGCCTTGCGTGCCGCAGTCAGGGCCGAGCCCGGAGCAGTCGGGTCGCTTGCCGAGAGTACGATTCCGGTAGTCCCCTGTTGGCTGAGTGTGTTGATGAAGCTGACCTGGGCATCTGCAGCCGAAACAGCGGGTCCGACCTCAGCAAACGTTCCCTTGAGCTCCTTCGACGCTTCCTCGCTGCCTTTGGCGGCATCCTGGAAGTAGGGATTGCCCAGCGCCTTGGGCAGGAAGCCGATGCTCAGGTCCTTGGCCGCGCCCTCCTGGGAGGACCCGGGCGATCCAGAGGTCTCGCCTGCGCCGCAGGCGGAGGTGACAAGGGCCACGCTGGCGGCGACCGCTGCCAGTGCTGCCAGTCGAGAGGGACGTGACCCCCGGGATGTGAATAGCGACATTTCTTTGTTTCCTTTCAATGACGAACAAAAATGAGATGGCCTGGATCGGAGATTCGCCTACCCACGATTGGCTGGGGCTTTCGATGCCCTTTCTTTGGCGGCCCGCGGAATTTTCCCCTTGAGCCAGGCAAAGAAACTTGGTGACACGATCGACGCGACCAGCAGCGCGCCGACCACAATGTTGATGACGTCGGAGGTTACGTTGACAAAACGCAGGGCACTTTGAAGCGTGCCGATCAACAGGACCCCCGCGAGCACTCCGTGAAGGGCGCCCTTCCCGCCGAAGATGGAGACGCCGCCTAGAAGGACCGCGGCGATGACGGTCAGTTCCAGTCCTTGCGCGTTGTCACCGCGCGCGCTCCCGTAACGGAACGTGAAGTAGATGCCTGCAAGGGCCGAGACGAGTCCCGACAGGACAAAGAGGATGAACTTTGTCCGCTGGACTTTTACGCCGGAGAAGGCGGCGACTTCCTGGTTGCGTCCGATGGCGAATATCCCGCGTCCGAAGGGCGTGAAATGAAGCAGGAGGACGAAGGCCAGGGCCAGAATGACGACCAGAACGATGACGTAGGGGATGCCGCTTTTGCCGAATATGGACGTCGTTAGTGTCGTCCAGTACTCGGGAAAGTTCACCACGGATTTCGTTCCAAGGATGCCGACGGCGATTCCACGAAATAGCGCTAGCGTCCCGATTGTCACGGCGAGGGAGGGTAGCCCGACGACGGTGACGAGCAGACCGTTGATGGCACCGCAGAGAATACCGAGCACCAGAGCTGCCAGCGCTGCGAGTTCAACGGGCCAACCGGCGTCGAACAAGGCCCCGAGCGTGACGTTACTCAGTCCGACTATGCTTGCCACCGAAAGATCGATTTCCGCTGAGATCAGAATCAGGGTCATGGGCAAGGCGATGAGGAGGATCGGCGTGGCATCCAGCAGCAAGTATCCCAAGGTGAGGGGACTGGAGAACTTGCGGATCGACGTCGATGCGCCGACAGCCACGATGATCAAGGCGATGACGACGGCAAACTCGCGGGTGAGAAGGAACCGTTTCCACGCCGGGGAGCTGTAGTAAGGATAGGCTCGGCTCCGGGACGGGGCCGGGTGTAAGGATGTGGATGAGTCAGTCATTTGCGTTGTCCCTGATCTCGATGAGTTTGTGGAATCGGCGAAGGGCGAGAACCCGATCCAGCGCGATGGCGCCGAGGATGAGGGCGCCGACGACCGCCTGCTGCCAAAAATCCTGCACTCCCAGGAGCGGCAGGGCCCGATTGATGGTCAGCAGGAGCACGGCACCGATCGCGGCTCCGAGCACGCTTCCGCTTCCGCCGAAAATAGCGATTCCGCCGACGACGGCGGCCGCAACTGAGATAAGTTCAAAGCCGGTTCCAGCCTGCGAATCGACCGTCCCATAACGGGCGGCGAACAGGACGCCGGCGAGGCCGGTCAGCGCCCCGCATGCAACGAAGGCGAGTATTACCCGCTTAGCGATGCGCAGGCCATACAGCGTTGCTGCTGAGGGATCGGAGCCGATGGCGTAAAGCTCGCGGCCCCCGCGTGTAGTCCTCATGTACCATCCGATGGCGACGAGCACGAGCGCGGCGATGATGGCCAGTGTGGGAATGTTCAGGAACGAGCTGACGCCGAAGCCGAGGAAGTCGCGTGGCATGTCCGACGCGTTGATCGGCTTGCGGCCGACCCACCACACGTCCACACCCCGGTAAATGTAAAGCGTGCCCAGCGTGACCACGAGGGCGGGAACCTTTGCGCAGGCGATCAGGGCTCCGTTAATTAGGCCGAGCAGAGCACCGAGGGCGATTCCGGCAATAATGACGACCGGAATCGGCAACCCCGGGAAATCAACGAAGAGGCGTCCGGTCAGGTAGGCGGTGAGCCCGACGACGGATCCGACTGAAAGGTCAATGTTGCGGGTAATGATGACCATCGCCTGTCCGATGGCCAGGAGCACAAAGATTGCAGGAGTGAGGAGGAGGTCCCGGAAGCCGTCGGTGCTGACGAGAAAAGCGGGGCTTCGGACCGTTGTCACCACGAGGACCATGAGGAGGGCGAGAACGATGCCTGTTTCGCGGGACTTCACGAGCGTTTCGATAGCCCGCGCGGCATGGTTCTTGCGTGCGGGGGAGATGAGGGTTGTCACTGCGTCGGCTCCATCACGTTCGTGGCGGCCACGACCTGGTGCACGTCGTGCGTTGCTGCGAACATCACCGCTTCCGCTGTCGCCTCGGCGCGGGGGATCTGTGACGTGATTCTTCCTTCACGCATGACGAGAACACGATCGGCCATGCCGAGTACCTCCGGTAGTTCTGAGGAAATCATGAGGATTGCGAGCCCCTGGCCCGCAAGTTGCGAGAGCAGGCGGTGGACCTCCGCTTTGGTTCCGACGTCGATGCCGCGGGTCGGCTCGTCGACGATCAGTACCCGCGGCTGAGCCGCGAGCCACTTGGCCAGGACGATCTTTTGCTGATTGCCGCCCGAGAGCGTTCCTGCTGCCGTCGCCAGGGAATGGGACTTGACCTGAAGGCGTCGGGCCCACACGTCAGCGGCCAGGTTCTCCGCCTTGGCGGAGAGGAGACCGAAACGAACGAGTCCTCGGCAGATGGACAGCGTCAGATTTCGTGCCACACCGAAATCCAGGATGAGGCCCTGCTGACGCCGGTCCTCAGGCACCAGCGCGACGCCGAGCTTCATTGCCGCGGCAGTGTTTTTTCGCGGAACCGTTTCGCCGTAGACCGACACCTGGCCCGAATCGTAGCTGTCGACACCGAAGATGGCTCGGGCGACCTCACTACGCCCGGCCCCAACGAGGCCGGCGAGGCCAACAATCTCTCCGGCCCGGACGGTGAAGTTGATGTCGTGGAACGTTCCCGTGGAGTTCAGCTTCCGGACCTCCAGGGCGACCTCGCCGATTGTGGCTTCCTCCTTTGGAAAGAGTGAGTCCACATCCCGGCCGACCATCTTGCGCACGAGCGAAGGGACGTCCGTCGCATCGATCGGATCGGTGGAGATATACTCGCCATCTCGCATGACGGTCACCGTGTCGCAGAGTGCATACACTTCCTCGAAGCGGTGCGAGATGAACAGCAACGCACGCCCTTCGTCGCGGAGTGCCCTGGCGACGGCAAACAGCCGGTCCACCTCGGCGAGGCTCAGGGCCGCCGTCGGCTCGTCCATGACCAGGACCTTCGCATCCAGCGATATCGCCTTGGCAACTTCGATGATTTGTTGATCTGCGATGGACAGTCCCTGGGCGGCCCTGTCAGGATCAATATGCACATTTAGGCGGTTGAATATCTCCTGCGCGTGCTTTCTCATCGCGGCCCGGTCGATCCGTCCCCAGGACTTCATGGGCTGGCGGCCCATGAAGATGTTCTCGGTGACGGAAAGGTCCGGAAATAGTGTCGGCTCCTGGTAGATGACCGCGATGCCGGCATTCTTGGATTCGGCAGTGGACGGAAAATCCACTTCGGTTCCGTCGAGAGTAAAGGAACCGGTATCCCGGTGGTACAGACCTGCAATGATCTTGACGATTGTTGACTTGCCGGCTCCGTTCTCACCCATCAAGGCATGAATGGAGCCGGCCTTGAGCGTCAACTCGCCGTTTCGGAGCGCCTGCACCGCCCCGAACGACTTCGAGACTTTTGACAGCTCAAGCACAACGTCGCCGATGGCGCCGGTCTTGGCCGAGTGGCTGGACAATTGGATCAATCCCTTCCCGTCGGGGTGGTGGTCATCAATGGGTTCAGAATGAACCGGGGCGGCACTGGGTTCACTGGTGTGGGCCGCCGGGACTGAGAAGCTCCTTGCGGCGGAGGTGTTCGTCCGGACGCGAGTCGATACGTTCGGCGTCTGGTTCGGACAGGTGTGTGGTGTTGCCGATGGAAAGGGCGCCACCGATGATACGGGCGCATTTCACAGCCATTTCTGTGATCTGCAGAGCCTCCGTGGCAGACTGCCCCAAGGCGAACATTCCATGGTTGACAAGGTAAAGAGCCTTCGGCGGGGCGCCGAACGCGACCATATGGTGCTGAAGCTCCCGGCGTGCGCGGCGGGCCAGTTGGAGGCCCGGGTCGGTGTAGGGAATGAGCAGTTGGTGCTTGCCCAGGACCACCACCTGGTCCGGAAAGAGGGTTCCTGAGACGAGCTCCTTGGCTTGGTCCGAACAGAGCAACGCATTGACGCTGACCGGATGCGTGTGCGCGACAACCGGCGTCTCCCCGTATTCCTGGCAGACAGCGTGCAGCAGAGCCTCAACGGAGGGCCTCTTGTCTTCGGAGTCGACGAGGCTTTCCATCAGTACGCGCGCAACCGTTTCATCATCGGCCGTGTCATCATTCAGGAGGGCCAGAAGCGGGGCCAGCCGGACCTCAACCAAGTCTTGTCGGGTGGCCGTCGCCATGCTTGCCCCTGACGCTTTGACAAACATTGTCTCCGGGGTGGCTCGACCGGAGACGTTTCCTTCAGCAAGGATCACCAGGTCCCGCCCGGGTTCTCCGAGGGTACGGCAGAGTCTGACAATGTCGTCGGCTATTTTATGGCTCACGACTTTTCCTTTCGCGCGGCTTGGAGGTAGTGCAGTTTTTGCTCGGCTGTCTGCCAGGCAAGCAATGAGGATCTGTCGGAGGCCGGGTTGTACCGCAGCGGTTCGGTGCTGGCCCGAACGATCTTGCGGGCGTGGGCGACGTTTTCGACGGCACCCGTCGAGATGGCCTGGACAAGGAGATTGCCCATGGATGTGGCTTCGGCGGGACCGGCCAGAACGGGGCGCTGGCACGCGTCGGCGGTCAGCTGGCACAACAGTGAGTTTCTGGCACCTCCGCCGATCATGTGGATCACATCGACGGGTTCCCCGCTGATCTCCCGGGCCGTGGTGATCGCTGTACGGTATGCCAGCGCCAGACTGTCTACGATGCATCTGGTGATTTCGGCATGACTTTCGGGAATCTGCTGCCCGCTTTGTTGGCAATAGCCTGCAATTCGTGCGGGCAGGTCGCCAGGCTCCAGGAACGCAGGGTCGCCGACATCGATGACAAATTGACGGGCCGGCACATCCTGGGCAGCCCTGAGGAGATTCGGAATCGTGAAGCGGCTACGATCGTCTCGGTTCCAGTGTCGGACGCATTCCTCGAGCAGCCACAGGCCTGCCAGATTCCTCATGAAAAGTGTTGTGCCGTAGGCGCCTTGCTCATTCGTGAAATCTGCTGATCGAGAATCCTCGGTCAGTATCGGCCTATCCAGTTCGAGTCCCGCGAGCGACCACGAGCCGCACGAGATAAACGCGTGCGCCTCTTCGGCGGGTAACGCCAGGACGGCCGACGCGGTGTCGTGTTCGGCGACACGGTATACCGTTAGCGGCTCGACCGCTGAGATGGCGCCAAGGATGGCAGGAAGAATTTCGCCGGCAACGGTGCCGGTATCACACAACTGCGGCAAGGCGGAGAGCGGGATGCCGGCCCGTGACGCCAGTTGCGGAGACCAGCTACCGGTAGTTACGTCCACGAGCTCGGTGGTTGACGCTATTGAACGTTCCGCCCCGAAAGTGCCTGTGAGGCCGTGCACCCACAGATCCGGGATCAGTAGGGCTTTCCCCCCGCCCGCCAGTTCACCGCGCTCGGCAGCGTCCGACAATTGGTAAAGGGTATTGATGGGGAGGGGATTGATGCCTGTGATGCCATAGCCCACACGGGCCGGAATCCGCCGACGGAGCCGTTCAACAGTATCGGGCGGAGCTGACCTGTAGTGGCGCGCAGGCGGGAAGTCCAGTGCCCCAGGGCGGACGATGCCGTAGTCGACACCCCAACTGTCGATGCCTGCGCCACTGGCGGAGTGGCCCCGTTCGCGCAGTGACGTAACGGCTGTGCGAAGGCCGATGAGTGTTTTTTGGAACAGCCGGGCAGTGTCCCACTGCAACACGCCAGCGATAAGGACCGGGTCGTTGCTAAATCTTGTTACTTCTTTCAGTTCAATCTGGGTATCTTCGATGATTCCGTAACAGACCCGCCCACTCGTGGCACCAAGGTCAACCGCAATAAACGCGGGCATGGATCCTCACTCTCGACGCTGAAAGGCGGTAATGCACCTTGTGGTACTTGTTGTGAAATTTATCAAGAGATTTCATAGACCGCAAGGGATTCAAACATGAACTAACAAATGTCGGCTAAGATTACGGTCATAACAACCGAGGGGAAGACATGACGCTAAGCGGCTCTGCAGCCACGGAAGAACGCCGAGAAATGCTCAGAGTGATTCTTCGCGAGGAGGGCACGGTTGATTTGGCCGCAGCCTCTGAAAAACTCGAAGTGCACCCCATGACCGTTCGCCGCGATCTCGATTTCCTGGAGCAGGAAGGGATCGCCCGGCGTGTACGCGGGGGTGCGGTCTACGTCGGCACCGAGGATTTTCATCAACGCCAAGGTCGACATTTTGCTGCGAAACGACGTATCGCCGAGAAGCTAGTTCCCCTGGTCAAGTCAAACCAGGCCATCGGTTTCGATGCGTCAACTACGGTCTTTCAGCTTGCAAGCGCGTTAAAGGACGTTGAGCAGCTCTCAGTTATCACCAACGGGCTGGCCACCTTCACGGCCCTTCAACATCGGCCGGGGATACGCGCGTATCTCACCGGGGGGGAATCCGAGGAGCAAAACGCCAGCCTCGTCGGGCCGTTGGCTGTGGCTTCGTTGTCCAGTTTCCTGCTGAATACCTGTGTTCTCTCGACGAGTTGCATCGACCCGGTCATCGGCACCAGCGAGCCCACAATGGCTCAGGTTGAAGTCAAAAAGGCGATGGCGGACGCGTCCCAATTCGTCGTCATAGCCACGGACTCATCGAAGCTCGGCACGCGGTCCGTCGCCCGCGCCCTTCCAATGAGCAGGATCGATCTGCTCGTTACGGAACTCGATCCCAAAGACCCGAAACTGGACCCTTTCCGAGACGTAACTGACATCCTCTGAAGCAGGCAGGTCGACAAGCCCAAGAGGAGGCAGTTCCCAAGCTCAGTGAGAGACTGCGGCAGGGAAGCTCACACCCTGATCCTCGCAAGGCAGTGGATCCGTGGTCGGAATGACGTCATCACGGCAACTTATGGCCGGTTCAGATTCCTCCACCAGATCAAGCAGGTCGTCCCAGACCCCGGAGGGGATCCTCCATTGCGCAAGGTCCGTGACAAAATCGGCTTGCGACGGGGTGCTGGCGCCAACGATCGTTGAGGCAACCCGCGGATCAAGCGTCGAGAACTGCAGGGCAGCTGCCGCCAAGGGGATGCCATACGCCGCACAGATCAACCGCATCTTGTCGCTGCGTTCCAGTCGTGCCGGCACCCTCTCCCGGTTCATGCCCTGGGTAGACCTTCCCGTCCCATCCAGAAGTAACCTGCCGGTGAGTGGCGCGGCATTTACGAATGCCACCTCGCGGGAGACGGTATTCTGGATCAGCGGCTCGGCCGCCCGATCCAGCAGGTTATACGGAACGTAGCTGATCACCGCGTCGAACGCGTCAGTCTGCAGGTACTTCAGTTGAAGATCTATCGGACCGCCCGCAATACCGAGATGATTGATCAGGCCCTGGTCCCGCAACCTAACGAGCGTTGCAAGAGGGCCGCTGCGTGCCGTTGCTGATTCAAAGCTGAACTCTTCGGGTTGACGCAGCAAGACGAGCGGGAGAAGGTCGAGGCCAAGGCGCTGAAGGCTCGCTTCCACGGCGCGAACGATGCCGTCCCCCGAGAAGTCGAGCGCTAAGGCGGGTCCCACGCTTCGCGTCAGGACGAACCCATCTGGCAAGCCGCCTGCTTCAGAAATGGCCCGCCCAATACACCGTTCGCCTTCGGCTCCTTGCCAGTATTCACCCTTCGCATCGATGAAGTTGAAGGGTCCTTCCAACACTCTCCGGATGGTCGCCAAAGCGGTTTCGGAACCGGGCCCGTAATTTAGTTGGCTAGTGCACACATCCATCGTGCTGATGTCGATGCCCACTGATGACGCCGACAGGCCAGCAGGGCCACGCATTCGTCTTCTCATCTTTACCTCGTGCAACCCTTCATACAGTTTTGTGACCTTCCTTGGCCTCGGTAGCTGTAGCGAGAATTTCTGCCACTTTTTACAACCCACCCCTCATTGGCCGTCCGGGCCTGCCGGCACCGGCCACCTGCCAGTGCCGACGCGGGCCTTGTGGGTGCCGTCCTTCACGAGGTACCCCGGTAGGCCTCCTCAGCGTCTCGCGGCTTGTACCCGCTCGTGCGTGAGCGCGTCGCCGCCGGGAAGGCTGACGAAGGCTTCCTCTTCTATGCCAAGATCCGCGTACACCCTGTGCAGTGCGGCGACCACGGCGCCCACAGCACCCGAGAAGTCGCCCAACTCGGCAGCAGCGAGCCGGGGAGACGCGCGGAGATTCTGCTCGAGAGCCGCCTGGTAGCGGTCGAGGTTCGAAGCGAGGGAGTTTGCGATTCCGCCGCCGAGGACGATCGTCTGCGGATCGCATGAAACCGTTGTGGCCGTGAGAACGATCAGGAGAGCTTGATCGAAATGGGCGCGCAATGCCTTCAGCGCGGGGCCCGCATCGCTTGCGAAGAGCTGGTTGGGGGCGGCGAGATCGATGCCCGCCTCGGCTGCACGGCGGATGATCCCGGCGCCGGTCACCATGTGCTCCAGGCGGGTCCCAAGGGGTCCGACGGGCAGCTGCCCGAATTCACCGATTAGTCCGTGGTCACCCTGAAGGATTCGGCCATCGATCGCCAGGCCGGCGCCCAGGCCGGAACCGATCGTGACCATTGCCGCGTTGGATGCGGAACGTGCCGCGCCGAAATGCTGTTCACCGAGGAGCGCATAGTTGGCGTCGTTGTCGAAGCCGACCGGCCTGCCCATAGACTTCTCGACGTCGTCCAGGAATGTGGGCACCTCGATCTGGGCCAGGTTGGGTGCGTTGGAAATCGTGCGCTTCTGCTGACTCACAGCCCCCGGCAGGCCAACACAGAGGTGTTCGACCCGATCCCAGACGTCTCCGGCCGATGCGCGCGCGGTGGAGGCCAACCAGTGTGCAAGCTCGCGCGCAGTCTTCGCAGCGGGTGTCGCGATCTCGAGGGCAAGGAGCGGACGAGCAAGCAGGTCGGCGACGACGAGACGCACGTTGGACGCTCCGAGGTCCACGCCGATGACGAAACTGCGATTGGACACCACGTCTAGCTCGACGGCCCGACGTCCGCGAGATTCAGAGATGATCTCGGCAGTCTCGGTGACGATTCCTTCGGCGATCAGCTGGTCGACAGCACGGGTGACTGTCGCCGCGGAGATGCCTGATGCTTCGGCAATCCATTTGCGGCTGGCAGGTCGGGACATCATGAGGGCCGTCAAGACCGCCTTGCGGTTCAGCTCTCTAGTGTCTTGGACCATTAGACCTCCTTTTGCAATCAGTGTGAATTCAAAGTTAGCCTAAATCGCCGCGGCGATCCAGCCATCGCGGGGTTCGTTCCGTGGCCGGTTCATGTTGCGATGGCACTCGCCGGGCGGGATGCTCCAGCGTGGAAAGCTGCGCGGTTCGCCCCGCCCCCCGTGGACCGACTATGGCTGGTGGCCCCTGATTTCGCGGGATCAAGCAGTCGGGCGACGACGCCGCTTAGGCCTTCGGTGAGAGTCGTGAACGGGACGAAGGTGCAGGGCGGCAGGTGCCCCACACCTTTGGCAGTGATACCTCCGAGACCTATTCGTTACAAGCGAGGGGGTTGACTTTACTTGCGCAATGAAATCAAAATGGAATACGCACAATCGAAGGTGACAGAGCCACGGACACCCGCTACCTGTCACCGGAACTGGTATCCCACCCGGTCACGGAAGGTAGACCCCCATGAGCACAGCACCCACGATCCGACGGTTCGGCTTTCGTGCCGCAGTCGGCGCACTTGCGATCACGCTCGCCCTCGCTGGCTGCTCCGGCGGAGGCGGCGGCACGGCCGCTTCGTCCGGCCCCGCAGCCAAGCCCAGCCTGGAGTTCGCAGGTCCGAACGGCGAGAAGCCCGGTGCCCTCTCGGAGCTTTCGCTGACGAGTGACGAGCAGGCGAAGGTGAAGGGCGGCAAGTACACCGCCGCCTTCGTCTGGCACACGTCCTCGGACTTCGTGACCGCCGTCGAGAAGGGCGCGCGTGAGGAGTTCAAGAACCTCGGGATCGACGTCGTCGCGAGCACGCAGGCCAACTTCAACGCTGCTACCCAGGCCAACAACGTTCAGACAGTCCTCGCGCTGCACCCGAACATCATCGTTACCATCGCGGTCGACCCGACCTCCGCCGCCGAGGCGTTCAAGCCCGCCGTCGCCGCGGGAACGAAGCTCGTCATCATGACCACGCCCCCCGCCGGATTCCATGCAGGCAAAGACTTTGTGTCCATCGTGACGGAGGACCTGGCCAAGGCTGGGCAAGCCAACGCCGAGATCCTGGGCGACGCCCTCGGCAAGACCGGCGACGTGGGCTATATCTCGTACAACGCCAACTTCTGGTTCACGAACCAGAGGGACAAGTCGTTCAAGGATTGGCTGGCCTACGAATACCCCGACATGAAGATCGTTGACTCCGAAGGCTTCGCCGATGAGACGGCCACCCAGACGATCGCGGCCGCTATGATCGCGAAGAACCCGAATATCAAGGGCATCTACGTGTCGTGGGCGACGGCCGCGCAGGGCGTCGTAGCCGCGATCAAGGCGGCCGGGCGGAACGACATCCAGGTGGTCACGAACGACCTGGACACCACCCTTGCGGCCTCGATGGCCTCCGGAACGAACGTTGCCGGAATGGTCGGAAACGGATCCCTCGGAATCGGCAAGGGTCTGGCCTTGGCCGGAGCATACGGCGTCCTCGGCAAGACCGCGCCGGCGTTGGTCGCCTCTGACCCGACCAAGGTCACCAAGGCAGACCTCGACAAGGGATGGCTGTCCGACTATGGCACCCAGCCGCCGTCGAGCATCACCGGCGGCTGACCTCGGACCGAACGGGGCGGACGACTCCCGCCCCGCCCGCCCCGCACCCCAAGCACCAAGCACCACGAAGGAGACATCGATGTCAGGGCAAGTCACAACCGTTCTCGGTACGGTTTCGACCGATGACCTCGGCAGGGTCATGCCACACGAACACCTCCTCTCGCTGACCCCGGGACCCTGGCTCACCGGCGGGCTGCGGGACGACGCCGTCGATCGGGCGGTGGAGGCTCTCGGGTCGCTCCGAGAGTTCGGATTCGGGACCGTCGTCGACCTCAGCCCCTACGGCGTCGTCGGTCGTGACGACAATGGCGACAACGCTGCACTGCTCGCCGAGATCTCGCGCAAGACGGGCCTGCACATCATCTCCGGAACCGCGTTCTACCTTGAGTCCTACTCTCCCGAATGGGCGCAGGACGCCGACGCCGGCATCCTCGCCGAGCGCCTGATCCGTGATGTGGTCGACGGTATTGGCGACTCGGGCATCCATGCAGGCATCTTCGGCGAACAGGCGACAAGCTTGGGGGAGATCACCGCCTACGAGGAGAAGTGCCTCCGCGCCGTCGCCCGCGCTCAACGCGAGACCGGACTGGCGATCATGACCCACACCACCCACGGCACCATGGCGTTCGAGCAGCTCGAGATACTCAGCTCCGAAGGCGTTGACCTGGACCGAGTGGTCATCGGCCACATGGACACCCAGCTGAGTCCCGAATTCGTACGCCGAGTCCTGGATGCCGGGCCCCGCATCGCCATCGACACGATCGGCAAGGAGAGCTGGGATTTCTTCCTTGGTCCGGCCCCCGAACCTCGCCCGGACGGCGAGTTCGACAAGCACGCCTTCCACCGGTCTGACGCCGGACGCGCCGACCTTGTAGCGTGGCTGGTCTCCCTCGGATACACCGACCGCATCCTGCTCTCCCAAGACCTCACCGGAGCCGAAGTCTGGATGAACCCGAAAACCCACGGGATCCACGGCTACTCCTACCTCGGCGCTGTCTTCGTTCCCGAGCTGCGCGCACGCGGAGTCTCGGACGCGGACTGCGAACGGCTCCTCACGGCCAACCCCGCAAGCGTGCTGGAGGTGCTGTGAACGTTCTTCAGCATTCCTCCCTTCCGGTTTCGCGGTTCGTCGTCGGTGTCGACCTTGGTGGAACCAAGGTGCGCGCCGGCATCGCCGGCCTCGATGGTCGGGTGCTCTTCCAGATGACCGAACCCACCGCTCCGGATGCCGGGCCCGAGCTCGTTCCGCAGTTGTCCGCATTGGTGGCTGCCCTGGCCTCGGCTGTCGGGGCCGATGTCTCGGCAGTCGTCGCCACGGCGATCGGTGGAGCGGGCGTTCCCGACGATGACTCGGGCCGATTCGAGCGCGCACCGAATCTCGGCGAGCTCAACGGGTTCAGCCTGGCAGCCGAGCTCGAGGAGGCGCTGGGGCATCCGGTGGTCTTGGAGAACGATGTCAACGTCGCGGCTCTTGGCGAACTGCACGAAGGCGTCGGCCTCGCTTACGACAGCTTCGCGTTCGTATCGGTCGGCACAGGCATCGGCGTCGGTCTCATCCTCGACCGTCGGCTGTGGGCCGGAGCGAGCGGCGGCGCCGGGGAGATCGGATACTTGCCGTTCGGTGCCGACCCGCTCAACCCCGCCAGCCACCGTCGCGGTCCGCTTGAAGAGGTGGTCGCGGGCGACGCCATCGGCCGTCGGTATGGAGCGTCCTCCGACGCAGCCGCCCCCGCAGTCGCCCCCGACGCCGTCGAGGTCTTCGATCGGGCCGGGCGCGGGGACCCGCGTGCGGCCGCCTCGCTCGACGAGGAGGCGAAGTGGATCGCCTTTGCCCTCGTCGCGGTCGACGCTGTCGTAAACCCGGGACTCTTCGTCCTCGGCGGCGGAATCGGCACCCGCATCGAACTCCTCGCGCCCATCCGCGCGTGGATGACGCGCCTCGGCCGAGGCGACCTTGAGGTCGTCATCAGCCGGCTCGGCCCCCGCGCCCCTATCGCCGGCGCCGTGCGCCTGGCCATCGACAAGGCCCTCCAGCCACAGGAAAGAGAAGCATCATGACCATCACGACCCACGTCAAGACAGGGACGGGCAGCTCCGTCCTCCGGCACATCGATTGGAGGCAGTATGTCGTCTACATCGGCTTCGTAGTCGTCTTCGCTTACTTCGCCATCACCCAGGCCGGCAACTTCCTCAACGCCACGACCCTAGTCAACATCATCACCCAGGCCGCGCCCATCACAGTGATGGCGGTCGGCGCGGTGTTCGTCTTGAGCGTTGGCGAAATCGACCTCTCCATCGGTTCCACCGTCGCACTCGCGTCCCTCGGCACGGCCGTTACGCTGCAGGGGACCCACCAATGGTGGTTGGCCGCGTTGGCCGGACTCGCCATCGGCGCTGGCGTCGGCGCGGTCAACGGGATCTTTATCACTCTGGTGCGTCTGCCATCCTTCCTGGTCACTCTGGCCACGATGGGCCTGGTGGCCGGACTCGCCCAGCAGGCGACCAACCTACAATCGGTTCCGGTCACGAACAGCGCCTTCGTTTGGCTGTTCGGCGGCGGAACGCTTCTCGGGATCCCCATTCTGATCTGGTGGACAGTTGTAATCGTCGCCATCGGGTGGCACGTGCTCCGTCAGCGCTCGTTCGGCGCACACGTGCTCGCAGTGGGCAACAAATCCTCGGCCGCGGCGGTGAGCGGCATCCGAGTGAACCGCGTGAAAATGATCGTCTTCATCGTGAGCGGCATGGCCGCGGCCTTGGCTGGCATCCTCTACGCGGGTCGACTTGCCGGCGCGACGTACACGCTCGGCAGCTCCGACTTGATGAGTGTGCTCGCCGCGGTCATCGTCGGGGGCACCTCCCTCACCGGAGGCAAGGGCTCGATCATCGGAGCCCTTGTCGGCAGCCTGTTCATGAGCATGATCAACTACGGTCTGCTCCTGGGCGGCCTGAACGTGGCACAGCAGCTAATCGTACGCGGCATCATCATTCTCATTGCCGTCTCCCTCTCGCTCCGCGCCAAGAAGAACAGTTAGGCCCACCGATGTTCCTAGACCTCCTTCGACGCCGCAACCCGGCGCTCCTGCAAGCGGCCGCCCGGTTCCACCAGAACGGTCAGATCCCGGCCAACACCTATGTGATCGACCTCGATGCGGTGACGCGAAACGCGGCCGCCATCTCGGCCGAAGCCAGTCGACTCTCCCTGACGCCCTTCGCCATGACGAAACAGATCGGGCGCAACCCCGACGCCTCCCGGGCAATCGCCGCCGGCGGCATCGACAAAGCGGTCGGGGTGGACCTCGAGTGCGCGATCGCCGCCGCAACCGGGGGCCTCCGGACCGGTCATCTGGGGCACCTGGTCCAGATTCCCAAGCATCGAGCCGCCGAGGCCGCCGCACTCGAACCGCTCTACTGGACGGTTTTCTCGGAAGTGAAGGCAGCCGAGGCCGGCGCGGCCGCTCTGGCGCAAGGCCGTGTCCAAGACGTCCTGTTGCGTATCCAGGCCCCGGGCGATCGGTTCTATCGCGGACACGAGGGCGGGTTCGACGCCACCGACGTCGTGGCCGCTGCCGACCGGATCGACGCCATTGGCGGCGTTCGGTTCGCTGGCATCACCACATTCCCCGCAACGCTCTTCGACGCCGCAACAGGTGCCGCACGCTCCACTCCGAACCTCGCCACGCTCACGACGGCCTTGCGGGCACTGGAACGAGCGGGCCGCCAGGACGTGCAGGTGAACGCCCCAGGAACGACCTCCGCCTCCATCCTGGCAACGCTCGCCGAGGCTGGAGCCACCCAGGTGGAACCGGGACACGGCCTGACAGGCACTACTCCGATCCACGCGGTGCAGGACCTCGTTGAGGAACCCGCCATCGCCTATGTCTCCGAGGTCTCCCACCTCTGGAACGGCGACGCCTACGTCTTCGGCGGTGGCCTCTACGTCGATCCGGTGCTCGGCGGCTCGACGACCACGGCGCTCTTTGTGGCGCCGGATACCGACGCCGTCACCGCGCCTGAGCTACGGCTGGACATGCCGGCAGCCGACGCGATCGACTATTACGCTACCGTTCCCCTCGGCGACCACCGCGCACAACCAGGCGACACCGTGCTGTTCGGGTTCCGCCCCCAAGTGTTCGTCACCCGCGCCCTCACCGCCGGCATTGCGGGCCTCTCTACCGGAACGCCGACGGTCGCCGGTATCTGGTCTTCCGACGGCTCAGCACCCCTCACCATCTCTGACACCCTCGCTGCACCCAGGAGGACAGCATGATCATCGCAGACCCCGCATCCACGCCGAAACCCAACGACGGAACGGTCAAGCCGCTCCGGCTCGACGGCATCAGCAAGCACTTCGGCGGCATCGTTGCCATCAAGCGGTTCGACCTTGAGATCGAGCCCGGCGAGATCGTCGCCCTTGTCGGCGACAACGGTGCCGGCAAATCGACGCTCGTCAAGATCATCTCCGGCCTTTACCAGCCCACAGACGGGGAGATCTGGTTGAACGGTGAACGCACCATCTTTCGTGACGCCTCCGATGCGCGCACGAAGGGCGTTGAAGTCGTCTACCAGGATCTCGCGCTCGTCGACCTCCAGCCGGTGTACATGAACCTGTTCCTCGGCCGCGAACTGCGCAAGGCGCCGTTCGGCACGCTCGATCGGAAGGAGATGGCAACGCGCACACAGGCACTTGTCGACGAGCTGGATGTGCGCATCCCCTCCGCGAAGTCGACACTCAGCGACCTTTCGGGCGGCCAACGGCAGGGTATAGCCATCGCGCGCGCTACCCATTGGGCCAGCAGCCTTGTACTCATGGATGAGCCGACGGCGGCCTTGGGGGTTGCCGAGACCGCGAAGGTCGAGGAGACCATCCTCAAACTCAAGGAGCGCGGCGCCGCCGTACTCGTCGTCAGCCACAACATGGAGCAGGTCTTCCGCATCGCCGACCGGGTCACAGTCCTCCGCCGTGGGACACAGGTAGGAACCCGGCGTGTCGCCGACACGTCCCACAATGAGCTGGTCTCGATGATCACAGGGCTCGCCTCGTGAGCGCGGCGATCATCGACGGGCCCGGGGCACTGATGCGGGCGGAGATCGCCGAACAGCCCGGCCGCTGGCTCGACCTGCTCGATGACCAGCGGCCCGCCATCGACGCCGCCGCAGACCTGATCCGTGAAACCCGACCAGAACTGCTCGTCTTTGTGGCACGAGGGTCAAGCGACCATGCCGCGATGTACGGCCAATACCTCGTCCACAACCTTCTTCACATCCCGGCCATGCTGGCGACCCCGGCAACGGTGACCGCGTTCGACACCAGCCTCCGCTACCCCTCGTCAGTCGCCCTCGCCGTATCCCAATCGGGCCAGTCCCCGGACCTGCTCGCGACCGCCGAATCCATTGCCGAAGCGGGCGTGCCCGTTGTCGCGATCACCAACGACTCCCGGAGCGCCCTCGCCGCACTCGGCCGCGTTCATATTCCGCTCGCAGCCGGGCCGGAACTCTCAGTCGCCGCGACCAAGACATACACCGCGGAGCTCCTGGCGATCGCACTCGTGGTGTTCCGCGTCGCCGGCCTCGATTGGGACGACATTGGAACTCGCGTCCGTGCAACAGTGGAGGAGGCGATCGCAGTCCTTGATCAGCCGGTCGACGAACTGGTCGATGCTTTCGAGGGTCGCGAACGCATCCTCATCGTCGGCCGAGGCTACGGGATGGCTACCGCGAAGGAGGGCGCCCTCAAGCTCATGGAGACGAACGCGATCGCCGCCTCGGGCTGGAGCGCCGCCGATGCGACCCACGGCCCGCTCGGGCAGATCGTGCCTGGTACGGGCATCATCGCGTTGACGCGTGGCGACGCAGGCCGCGACTCCGTCGTCTCCTTCGCCGAAGCGGCCACCCGGCTCGGCGGGCTCGTCGCTGAGCTGGGTGGCCGGACAATAGCGGACGCCCAGGTCCGGGTGCCGAGCGCCACGGTGGCGACCGAACTGTCGCCGCTCGTGGACATTCTCCCGCTGCAGAGACTGGCGCTGGAACTGGCACTACGCCGCGGACTGGACCCAGACAATCCAGTGGGTCTTGCCAAAGTCACCAAGACCCACTGATCCGTGCGCGATGGCCCGGGCCCGAAGGCGGGTCCGGATCGGCTTTGGCCCCTCGCATACGGTCCGGGCGGGTCAGTGGCCTGCCCGGACCGGCCCGGTTGATCGTCAGGACTCAACTAGCAGCCGGACGCGCTTCACGAGCTCTAACCGAACTCAACGCCGTCCTTACAAAGCCTCATTAGGCTCGGCGGCATGCCGGCCGGGCTGTGTCCCCCTGATTACGGGCAAAGGTGCGGTGTCGAAGAACCGGTATTCGGTGGCGGGGACGCGAATTGTCCCGGCCGCTTCCGCTTTCTCCCGAATGAAATCGTGGTCGGCCGGAGAAAGTACAACCTGACCGCTCGGATCACATTCAAAGTCCCCGTGTGCGTCCTCGCTGATCTTGCTTGACAACGCTCTGGGCAGAGTCATGCATCCCGGATTTTCCAGAAGCCACGTCCGGGTTTTGGAATCGAGCCGGTCCCATTTGTCCTTGAGGCTCACGTATGCACCGTCCTGACTGACGTTTCCTGATCGTGAATTCCGTCCAGAATACGCTTGCCATCCATCGGATGGTAGGACTTTGTGCAGACCTGCTGCGAGTGTGCGGCCTGACGTACGCAATGCACGCGATGATGAGCGTTTCGTTAGCCTGAGCTAGGGGGACGCCGCGTCGGTCACCGCGGAGGCAGCCCCAATTCGCGGCGGAAGTCTGCGCCGCTGGTCGTCTTGCCCTCGACGATGTCGCGCCGGGCCGCCTCGAGGTCTTCGCGGACGCCCGGCTGCGAGAGCCAGTGGATGGTCTCCTGCAGGGATTCCAGGTCATCAGCGGACATCAGCACCGCCGACGGGTGCCCGCGCCGGGTGATCTGGATGATCTCGTGAGTCGCGTCTGCTTCCTCCACGAGGGCGGACAGCTTGTCCTTGGCTTCGCTGAGCGGCACGGTCCTCATGCTGGAACCATAGCCTGATATCAGGCCATCAACTAGCTTGACTTTTAGCCGATAATCCGAAGATGTGTTGCTTGGATCACATTTCGTCTATTGTAGTCCGGGGCGCCACAGCGTCGTGGCCCCCACACAGAGCGCCCGACCAATTGCCAGTGGCCCTCAGCCTTGTGGCCAACTGGAACTGCTGATGCGTGCCACGCATATTCGGCCGTTGTCGGTCGTTTCGAGGGTGAGTTCCCTGACCCGTCGATGATGCGAAAGCTCACCCGTTCCCCTTGCGACGGCGACTAAGTCGGAGGCACTGAGCCAGCGCTCACCGGCGGCTTCGATCATCGACTCCCGGAGAGTGCCCGCCTTCATGCGTGCATTTCCGCAGGAACATCGCCTGGAGCCCGAGCGGAGGTGTGTCCACAGATGTAAGTCATGTGGTTTCCCCTGCTGCGGACGATGCATCCCCGGTCTTAACGGCAAACTATCGCAAAACCGGGACCTCGAAGGCCCACCACGCGGAACCTCTGGGTGGACAGCGATTACGCAGACCGCGGACTGGCGTCCGCTGCCGTCCAAGCGATAGTCGAAATGGGGGACGAACCCGGACCCCACCGCATAGAGACGAGCACTCTCCTACACAACGCGGGGCTGCCCAGTACGCTATCGCCATGCAGATTCGTGAATGTGCTCTCGATGATCTGGCACAGGTGAATGCGGTCTGTGATGCTGCGGGCAGAAACCGTTGGACCCGCGACATGATCGCCCCAAGGAGTGACCGATTCATTTTGGTGGCCGTCGCGCAAGGTGAGGTCATCGGCGTAGCCAAGACGCATTTCCACTCGAATCCCGCAGACAGCTCGCCCGCAGGCCACTATCTCGGGGGAGTGGTGGTCGCTCCGGAGTTCCGACGACGCGGGGTCGGTTCTGCGCTCACCCAGGCGAGGTTGGAATGGATCTGGTCTCGGGCCTCGAGCGCTCACTACTTCGCAAACGAACACAACACGGCATCCATCAGAATGCACGAGGCTCTCGGCTTCCGGCCGGTCGCCCGGTTCTCGGAGATTCGCGGAGTGACCGCGGACGACGGTCGGTCTAAGCTCATTCTCTTCGAGGCGCACCATATTCCGGGTCAAGCAGCGGAATCAAGCAACGGGGCGACGAACGGCGGCCGACAGCCAGTCATCGGCCCAGCTGGGGGTCGGACGTGAGCGCCCGGCCATCGTCGAGGCGCCCCGCGAGGACTCGCACGAGCTTCGGATCCGCCGCGGCAGTGAGCTTGAGGTCGTACCAGCCGCCTTGCAACGGGATCACCACGGTCTTGGCCTGGCCCGGGTTGAGCGCGAGGGCCTGCGACCCGGCGCCGTATGCGTCCGTAAGCGTGAGGGCGGCCGCCGCCGGGCCAGCGTTCTCGATCCGGAACTGCGCGTGCCCGGACGCGCCGTCTCGGGTGACGGTCGCGCGGATGTCCGCGGCCGCCGTCGTGCCCGCGTAACGGCGGTACCAGCCCGCCGGGCCGTGCATCTGCACGTCGTACTCGGCGCCAAGCGCCCACGACGCGTCGAGGGCCGCGCCCGCGCCGATCGTGTACGAGTACGGGGCCGCCGGAAGGAGATTTGAGCGGACCTGCACGTGTGCGCCGAGCGCCCCGGCGTTCAACCAGTGGGCGGAGAGCTTGCCGCCCGCCACCGAGACCGCGACGTCGAGTGCGTACCCGAGGGGGCGCGACGGGCGCGTGCCCTTCTCCTGGGCCGGCATCGAGTTGACTGCGGGAGGCGTCGGCACATAGCTCGGGTGCCGGTTGTGGTCCGCAGGCTTGAATGCAGAGGTGTCGGGCAGGGCCGGGGCCGCGCCCGCGTTCGACGAGAAGTCGAACGCGCTGGTGAGGTCTCCACATACTGCGCGGCGCCATGGCGAGATGTTGGGGGACTTTACCCCGAAGCGTGACTCGAGGAACCGCACGATCGAGGTATGGTCGAACGTTTCCGAGCAGACCCACCCGCCCATGCTCCAGGGCGAGACGACGAGCATCGGCACGCGCACGCCGAGACCGTAATGGCCCGGGACATCGGCGATGCCGGAGAACGTCATCCGGCCGTCGTACCACTCACCCTCGGTCGACACCGTGGATGCGCCCGGGATCTGCGGGGTGTTGGGGTGCGGCGGGACGACGTGGTCGAAGAAGCCGTCGTTCTCGTCGTACATGAAGAACACGGCCGTCTTGCTCCAGACGTCCGGGCTGGAAGTGAGGATATTGAGGATATTCGCCGTGTACCAGGCGCCGAAGTTCGGCGGCCAGTTCGAGTGCTCGGTGTACGCCTCGGGGGCCACAACGTAGGAGACCTGCGGGAGCTTCCCGCCCGCGACGTCCTCGCGGAAAATCCGGAACAAGTCGTCGCCGGCCTTCGCGTTCGTGCCGGTCAGCGCCTTCTCGTAGAGCGGGCTGCCGGGCTTCGAGTTCTGGTACTGCGTGAGGTACAGGAGCGAGTTGTCGCCGTAGTTGCCGATGTGCGCGTCGCCAGTCCAGCCCCAGTAGCCCGCGGCCGTGAGGCCGTCGCCGACGTCCTGGTACACCTTCCAGCTCACGCCGGCCTTTTCAAGCTCCTCGGGGTACGAGCTCCACGAGTAGCCGACTTCGGCGTTCCACAGGTCGGGGCCGCCGGCCTTGTAGTCGTTGCCGTCCCAGCCCGTGAACATGTAGTAGCGGTTGGGGTCCGTGGGGCCGAGCAGTGAGCAGTGGTACTGGTCACAGATCGTGAACGCGTCCGCGAGGGCGAAGTGGAACGGGACGTCGCCGCGCTCGTAGAACGCCATGGTGGCCTCGGACTTGGCGGGAAGCCACTTGTCGTATTTGCCCACGTTGAAGGCCTCGTGGGTGAGCTTCCACGAGTGGTCGAGGTCTTCCATGAACTGCATGCCGAGATTCGGCGCAGTGGGGTGGTAGGGGAGGATGTCCCGTGTTCCGTTGTTCTGTGCGAACGCGTCCTTCCCGCTCGGGAGGATGGCCGGATGCGGGTCACCGAACCCGCGTACGCCCTTGAGCGTGCCGAAGTAGTGGTCGAAGGCGCGGTTCTCCTGCATGAAGACGATCACGTGCTCGACGTCTTTGATCGAGCCGGTGGCACGGTTGGCCGGAATGGTCGCGGCGCGCGCGATGCTCTCGCCGAGCATTTCCGCGATTGCGGCACTCGCCGCGCTGGCCCCTGATAGTTGAAGAAAACGTCGACGGTTGAGACCTGACATGAGTGACTCCCAGTGCTTGGCTTTGCTGACAAACCCCCGCCCGACTCTTCCAGCGCTAGGCAAAGGTCAAGTGCCGGAAAGGCAAACTTTGGACAACATGAGGCGCGGCGGCACCGGCTTTCATCTGCCTTGAGCCTCGCCCCGGGGGTGGCCAAGGTTTTCGGTCTTTCGGGCGGTGAGGTACAGGCGATGGGCGGTAATGACCAGGACCAGCCAAGCGGCGCCGAGGGTCCAGGCCGCCAAGACATCAGTGAGCCAGTGGTGGCCAAGGAAGACCCGGCTGAGTCCGATGGTCAGGGCGAAAAGCGCCGCGGCGGCCACTGTCCAGGCGCGGGCCCTGCGGGAGCGGCAACGCAGGATGACCAGGTAGGCGACGATTCCGGCGATCACGAACGAATTCAGCGAATGTCCGCTGGGAAACGAGGGGGAATACTCGTAGGGGGGAACGGCGTCACTGAGCGGGGGCCGGGCCCGGCCTATAAGCTGCTTGCCGGCTATGGTCATGAGGAGGGAGCCCGCCGCTGCGGTCAGAATGAGGAACGCCGGCGTCCAGGAGCGGCGCCCGAGGACCAGCACGGCGGTGGCGATCGCCGCCAGGATCGGCATCCCGATTCCTCCGCCCAGAGCGGTGTAGGCAGTGGCGGCGGCGTCCAGCGTGGGGCCGCGCAACGTCATCGCCGCCTCCAACACGGGGTGGTCCAGGGCGGCCACGCCATCTGCTTCTGTCACCGCCTCGTACACCCCGCCGGTGGCGAAGGCCAACAGTGACGCGACTACGGCTCCGGCAGCGAGGATCAGGATCAGCGCACCGTACGGGCCGAGACGGCCACTGAGGCGTTGTGCGCGGGAGGCCAGCCACCTACCGGCGGGGGTCTTCCACCGGGCCAAGTCAGTGTCACCGACGAACCGGTCGTCGATGAGTTCGCCTTTGCCTCCGGCTGACTCGTCGTCCGACGCGCCTTGGGGGTGAACGCCCATTGTCTTCCGCCTCACGTCGTGAATGGATTTGATCAGTAAGGTTACCTTCTAGGCTGTTGAAGACCGGACACCAAGGGATTGGCCTCGGCCCGCCGGAAGGAGCATGGAGTGGACAGTGATGCTGGCACGTGGTTCCTGAGCCGCGCTGAGCGCGGGAATCTGGCCACAGACGTACACTCGGGCGCTGCGGGGTCTCCGGCGTGGTCGGAGGGCAACCTCGTGCGGCCCCTGGTTCATGGAGCGAGCTACTTTGCCCGACTGCATGAAGAAATGACTGCTTTGAAAGCGGGAGACCGCGTGTGGTTCACCGACTGGCGTGGCGACGCCGACGAGCGGCTACTGGCCGACGGGCCGACAATCGGGGACTTGCTCGCGGGGTTGGCCCGCGCGGGGGTGGAAGTGCGGGGCCTCGTCTGGAGATCCCACGGAGAGCGGGTATCGGCCCCGATGAGCGGCCGTCCCAACGAGCTTCTCAGTCGCAAGATCAACGACGCCGGCGGAGAGGTGCTGCTGGATCAGCGTGTCCGCCTGTTCGGCTCCCATCACCAGAAAATGTTCGTCATCCGCCGACGCGACGATCCATCGCGGGACGTCGCGTTCATTGGCGGGCTCGACCTTTCCCACAGCCGACGGGACGACGCCGACCATGCCGGAGACCCGCAAGCGGTGGCCATGGATCCCCGGTACGGGAAACGTCCCCCGTGGCACGATGCCGCGCTCGAACTGCGTGGCCCCGTGGTCGCGGATGTGCTGGCGGTGTTCGCCGAACGGTGGAACGATCCCCATCCACTGGACCGACGTACCCCGTACCGGATGCTGCTGCAACGACTGGCCCGCATGCCCCGGCACCCCGAGCCCCTCCCGGCCGCTGCACCGCCACCACCCGCGGCCGGCCCCCATGCCGTGCAGCTACTGCGCACTTACGGGGTGAAACGTCCCCCGTTCCCTTTCGCTCCAGAAGGGGAACGCAGCGTTGCCCGCGGCTACGCGAAGGCCTTCGCCCGCGCCCGCTTGCTGATCTATATCGAGGACCAGTACCTGTGGTCTACAGAAGTCGCAGCCGGTATCGCGGCGGCCCTCGAACGGAACCCCTACCTGAACGTGATCGCCGTCGTGCCCCGTTACCCCGACTCTGACGGCCCTCTCGTCGGGCCGGCAAGCCGGCTCGGGCAGCTTCGCGCCCTCAGGATGCTGCGGCGGGTCGCACCTGACAGGGTCGGCGTGTTCGACCTGGAGAACAGCTCCGGGACTCCGATCTACGTCCACGCCAAAATCTGCATCATCGACGACATCTGGTTCACGTGCGGCTCGGACAATTTCAACCGCCGGTCCTGGACCACCGATAGCGAGCTCACTTGCGCCGTGTTCGACGCAACTGCCGACAACGGGGAACTGCCCGGCATTGACACCGGGCACGACGCTTCCGGGCCGCTGGCCCGCGGGCTCCGGCTCCAACTCTGGGCAGAGCACCTGGGCTTGGACCCGAACGATCCCCGCCTTCATGACCCGGCGGCGCGGCTCAAGCTTTGGAACACGAGCGCCGATGCTCTCGACCACTGGCACAAGACCGGGCGCCGCGCGCCCCGGCCCGCCGGAAACGTGCGACACCACACCCCGGAACCCGTGTCGTCCCTTCAACGCCTTTGGGCGGATCCGATCAGCCGCTTCGTCGTGGACCCGGACGGCCGTCCCCGCCGGCTGCGCGGCACTGCCCGGTTCTAGGCAAGCCTGGTCGAAGCGGTCCCAGCGCGTTCATCGCGGCGCGGATTCAGGCGGCCATCACGGCGTCGGCGGATGACCGGACGGAGATGTTTACATCAGACTGTTGAGGATCGATCAGGGCCGGAAGGCGGCGGGACTGCGAGCAGCAGCGGAGCGCTTCCATGGCCGCGGGGTCGACGTTGGCCCCGCTGACGTCGATTTCAAGGGCCAGGCCATGCATGAGGGCGTTGGCCCGCCTCGCGACTACGTATAGGGCGTGGAGACTCCGCGAGGTTAGCCGTCCATGCGCTGTGATGCGGACCTGGGCACCATCGATGTCCATCTTTACGAGAAGCCGGATTTTTTCGGTCATGAGTCCTCTTCCGATCAGGAACCGCGACGCTGCGGCCCGGAACAAACACTAAACGGGGGATGTGACGCAGGCAACAGTTACCTCGGTTAGCGGCTTAACTGATTGCGAACCATCTCTTCCGGCTTGCCCATGGCCCTCAGGGGAATCCTGGCATAGGGTTTGACCCACTACCCGCTGGCTGCCCCATTGGGTTCATGTGAACGATGAGGGCGTTCGGGCATGAACTTTGAACGCGGGATCTGGCCAACGCCGATTCCCGACCGATGAAGACGTGAGGGAGAAACATGACAGTTGCCCGTGCTGGACATCGAATGGCCGCTTATCGTCCCTGTGTTCCCGCAACGCCGCCCAGGGTGCCTGCCTGTGGGCAGTGCGGTCCTGGGTTTCCTTTGACCTTCCATGAGTATGTTCCTGCTGTCTATGCGGCGGATGGCAGCGGATTGCGGCCACCGTCGGCAAGCTACAGCTGTGCGAGATGCGGTACTAAGGACAACCATCAGGTTCCCTCAGGCTGGGCGCCGCCTGAGTGGCAGTGGTATTCCTGAACCGCATCGCTTAACGCGTGGAACGACGGCGGGAGGCCCCGCCGTCGTCCGGGGCTCACGGTGTTGCGCCTTCCGTGGACAGGTAAGTCAGCGCTGCGACCACGTGGGCCTGGACACCTATGGATAGAGCCGGGTCGATCACCGGCGCGAAGAGCGGCGAGTGGTTGGCCGCGATGTCCTGGGCTACCGTCCCGCGTTCGACGGCGGCGCTGTAGGTTTTGGGATCCGCGCCTCCTAGGAGCCAGAACGTGTACGGCACACTGAAAGAGTCCGGGATGCGACTGAAGTCCTCCGAGGCGGTCTGTGGCGTGGCCTGGCACGGAATCCGCCCCGAAGTGGGCGGAGAATGCGGCCCGGACCTTCTCCGTCACGGCCGCGAAGTCGCCGGTGAGGGGGAATTGGTCGTAGTACTCGAAATCAGGGTCTTGCGGTGATCCGGCGGCGTAGCACTCGCCCTTGACTATCCGCTCAATGGCCGCGAGGACGGACGCACGGACCTGGGCGTCGTAAGTGCGGATGTTGAGCAGGAGGGTGGCCCGGTCGGGGATGATGTTCGATGTCGCTCCGGCGTTGAGCGCCCCCACCGTGACAACCGCGAAGTCGCCAGGCTTGGTCTCCCGCGAGACGATGGACTGAAGTCTGAGGACGATCGAGGAGGCCAACACCACCGGGTCAACGGACATGTGCGGCATCGAGCCGTGCGCGCCCTTCCCGTACACGGTGATCTTGAGCGAGTCTGCGGCTGAGAGAACCGGGCCCGCCGTGGTGGCGATTCTCCCCGCCGGGAACGGCATCACATGCTGGGCGAAGGCGACGTCGGGCGGCGGCACTTTGGCGACGAGTCCGTCGTCGACCATTGCTTGGGCTCCGGCCCCGATCTCTTCGCCGGGCTGGAACAGCGCGATGTAGGTCCCGGACCAGGCTCTTCGCCCGTCGGCCATGAGCTTGGCGGCGCCGAGCAGCGCCGCGGCGTGCAGGTCGTGCCCGCACGCGTGCATGACCCCGTCGACGGCCGACGCATAAGGCAGTCCGGTAGCTTCAGCGACGGGTAGTGCGTCGGTGTCTGCGCGGGCAAGCACCGTCGAGCCGTCCCCGTTTGCGAGGATACCGACGACGCCGGTGCCCCCGATACGGGTTACGGCGTAGCCGAACGCCGCGAGTTTCTCCTCGACGAGCTTCGAAGTCCCATGCTCCTCGAGGCTCAGTTCGGGATGCCTATGCAGATCGATGTACGTATCCCGGACCCAACCGAGCTCTGCTTCAAGGCCTGCCAAGACTGCTTCGTAACCGCTCATGGACCACCGCTCTCAGTAGCAGTTCGGAGCGCCAGGGCGAGCCGGCGCGACCGCGAAACCCAGCATAGACCCGGAAGCCGGACCAGGGGAGAGTAAATTGATTCGATGATTCACGTCGAGCCCGATGATCCGGCACGTGCGGATGTCCACCGACTCCTGAGCGAGCACCTCGCGGACATGTTCGCCACATCGCCCGCCGAAAGTGTCCACGCACTGGATCATTCGGCGCTATCCGCACCCTCGATCACCTTTTGGACGGCCCGTGAAGACGGTGCCCTCCTCGGGTGTGGCGCGCTCAAACTCATCGATTCCCCACCTGGCTCAGGGAAGCAGGGCGAAATCAAGTCCATGCGCACCACGGCCAGTGCGCGGGGGCGCGGCGTGGCCACACTCGTGCTCAACCACATCCTGGCTGAAGCGCGACGCCGAAACTACGAGCGCATCTTCCTGGAAACGGGAGCCGAGGACTATTTCGCGCCCGCACGGCGCCTGTATGTCCGCAACGGATTCGCCGAGTGCCCGCCCTTTGGCGACTACACCCTGGATCCACACAGCGTTTTCATGGAACTCCGCTTCTGAGCGAACGGAACTCAGGCAGACGTTTCCGAAGCTGCGGGCAGGGCTATTCCGCGTCGCGACTTCGGAAGGTGCGGTACTAGTCAGCGAGGATGTGGTAGAGCGCTCGCCGGGTTTCGTCGATCTTTTCCATGGCGGCCGTGCGTTGTTCGTCGGTTGCTGCGAAGCGGAATTGGTGGATAACCCCCATGAGCTTTGCCACGCTCTGGTGAAACGCGGGTCCTGATCCTTCTGGATCGATGTTCCACGCAGTTTCCAGCTCCTCGGCGTGCTCCGCTACGTATGCCTTCCCGGCGTCGGTGAGTGTGAATTCGGTGCGTCGGCCTTCGCCGACGGGTGCAATGAGCTCCTCGTCAACGAGCTGCTGCAGCGTCGGATAGACCGAACCCGGGCTTGGGCGCCACGATCCGGACGTCTTCTCGGCGATTGTCTTGATGAGTCCGTATCCGTTGGATGGTGCTTCGGCCAGCAGGGAGAGGATAGCGAAACGAACGTCGCCCTTGTTGGCCCGGCGCTGGCCGCCGGGACCAAAGCCTGGGCCAAACCCCGGCCCGAAGCCCGGTCCGAAACCGCGGCCCGGCCCAAACCCGCGGCCTGGCCCGAATCCGCCGTGTCCGTGGGGTCCGCGACGGCTCCGTCCGCGTCCGAAGCGTTCCATATCCGGACCGCAATCTGTGTGTCTGTTGTCGTGAATGCCTTTCATAACGGCATCGTCCCTTCAATGTTGTGGGTTGCCCTGAGGCTCGCAGTTTGTTCTGCGATAGTTAACGATATATCGCTGACTGTCGTTAAACAAGGGCCAATTCATGTCCGGGTGGTAAGAAGAAGAACGTGTGTTCGAACGACGGCAGCCCCGTGCCTTCCCTCTTGCGTCCACTCCTGTCTTGTTTAGGGGACCTGGGGGTGGCGTCCCGCGTTGTGCCCGGTACCGTTTCGGCCACGGAGATCGATGCCATGTTCCGGAGCGACCGCGGTCTCAGGGCGGTCGTGGTTGAACAGGGTGAGTCATTCGGGCTATTGACCCGGGACCATCTGGAGTTCAAGTTGACCGGCAGGCTCGGCTACGGGCGGGCGCTGAATATGAGAAGGACGGCTTCGGAGCTCTTGCCCGCCGAAGGCTCGTCCATGGCTGCCGACTTGGATCTGCAGTCCGCTGCGCAAGCTGTCTTGGAAAGGCCTGAATACGAGCGGTATCAGGATCTTTTGGTTCTGGGCGCCACTGGCCCAAGGATTGTCACGGTATCGGACATCTTTGCGGCCGTTTCAGCGCAATTCCGCCACGCTTCGCTTCACGACCCGCTCACAGGGTTGCCCAACCGGAGGATGCTCGAAGAGCACTGCCCTGACATCAGCGCGAGCGTCGGGATCCTGTTCATCGACCTTGACGACTTCAAATCCGTCAACGACACCTATGGCCACCGCGCCGGTGACGCTGTGCTTACAGAGTTCGCCCGGCGCCTGATCCGCAGCGTCGGAAACCGCGGCACTCTCATTCGCTTGGGTGGTGACGAGTTCGCTGTCCTCCTCACCGACGTCGATGAGGACGCCGCTTGTGCGGTCGCGAACGGAATCCTGGACACCCTGGAAGACGCTTTCGTGCTCGACGGGTGCGAAGTGCATGTCAGTGCCACCATCGGCCTGGCCCTGGGAATCGACATCATCGCGGAGGACATGCTCGCCGGTCCCGACGTACTGCTCCGGCACGCCGACGGCGCGATGCTCCGGGCCAAGCAGGAAGGCAAGCGACGAATCGGCCGTATCGGCCCCTGCCAGGAACCGGCACCGTTCGCGCGCCAGGCGCACATCCGGCGTCGGCTCTCTTCTGCCGTTGACGACTCGGCCCTGACTCTCCACTACCAGCCAGTCCTGGATCTTGCGACCGGGGAGGACGCCGGCGTCGAAGCCCTCCTGCGCTGGAACGATAGGGAAATCGGCCCGGTGGCCCCGGACGAGTTCATCCCGGTCGCGGAACATACCGGAGAGATCCGCAGGATCGGGGCTTGGGTCCTGGATCGGGCCTGCGCCCAGTCCCGCTCCTGGATTGACGCCGGCACGCCCCGGACCATCGCCGTGAACGTCTCCCCGGTCCAGTTCGCGGGCGGCACGCTCCCATCCGACATCCGGGCTGCCTTGAACCGCCATGGAATTCCTGCCCGAATGCTGGAAATTGAGATCACGGAAGGAACAGCGATAGTAGACGTCCCCTCTGTGGCATCGCAGTTGCGGGAATTGATCGATATGGGCCTTGGTGTCGCCTTGGACGATTACGGGAGCGCCTATTCGTCCTTGGCCATGCTTCGGGTCCTTCCGCTGACCACGCTGAAAATCGACAAAGCGTTCATCAGGGACATCGATAGTGAGCCGCATACTGCGACGATTGTCCGGGGGCTGATTCAAACCCTCAACGCCATGGGAGTCCGGGTTACCGCCGAAGGAGTGGAACGCCAGGAGCAATTGAATATTCTGCGGGACCTCGGCTGCGACACCGCCCAAGGGTATTTGATCGCTCCGCCGATGGCTCCCTCGGAATTTAGGATGGTCATGAACGAGAATGAGGACAGCAAATGAGTGAACGACTTACGACCATCGAGGTCGAAGAATTCTTGCCGTATTCGCCCGCCAAGGTTTGGCAAGCGCTGACGGATCCGACACTGATCGCCCGCTGGTTGATGGAAAACGACTTCCAGGCGATCGTGGGGCACCAGTTCCAGATGCGCGGGATTCCCGTCCCGGCGGTCGGATTCAGCGGCTTGGTGGCCAGCGAAGTCCTTGACATGGAAACGGAGAAGCTCCTGCGTATTTCGTGGCGGGACGCGAACTCAGGAAACAGCCTCAACAGCACCGTGACATGGTCAATCACTGCCGAGGACACAGGCACACGGCTGTTCCTTGTCCACGACGGGTTCGATCCCAACGAACCGACCCACGTCGCATCGCACCGCATCATGAGCGGCGGATGGCGAAACCACGTCCTCCCGCGGCTCGGCCAGACCCTGGCCGAATCCGAGAGCGCCGACCCCGACAGCTAAGGAATACAATGCAATTCGTCGTCTTCTACAGCTCGGATCCTTTGGCGCTTCCAGGGCTCCAGGCCGTTTACCCCAGGCATGTTGAATATATGCAGGCGTTCGCTGCCGAAGGCGGCCTGATCGGCATCGGGACTTTCAACAACCCTGCCGTGAACGGTTCGATGGGCGTCTTCACCAGCAAGGAAAGGGCGGAGCAGTTCATCGCTGGCGATCCTTTCGTTCTGGAAGGACTGGCCGTACCCAGCGAGATCCGGGAATGGAATGCAGTCATGTTCAGTCCGCAGGATGATGCTTGACTTCCCCGGGGCTGGCTGCTGCATGGCGCCGATGGCTGCTCCGCGGGCCCAGTGAGTGTCGTCAACGTCCGCAACCACCGCGTTAACCAGGAGACATCGAGCCTTCTGGCCCGCTGGTACGACTCCTGGTGGAGCACGACCTGAGCCAGGGGCTGTCTGGCGCCGGGTTACCAGGGTCCCGGGCGGCTTCGCCATCCATCTGATCAACTTGCTGGGGCAGTCGGACACCGAATGGGATGCGCCGCGGGCTCTACCGCAATCGACGGGCGACGGACGGCTGCGTGTCCGGCGGACGCGGGGTACAGTGCCACGCATTCGGTACGCCGACCCCGATGGCAGGTCGAGATTGGTTGAGGTTCAAGTGGAACTCGAAGGAGACTATGCGACGGCGATTCTTCCTGCGCCGCACTTCTGGCAGCTCGTCTACGTGACGGAGGAACCCGCTAAGGTTCCACCGACGCCGGCACCTTAGGCTCAATTCCCCAAGCTACCCGGTGCAATGCCGTTGCGAGCCAACCCCGCAGCCGAGCCAACCGTAGGCTCCTCGCCGGGTGTTCCGGAACAACCGGTGCCCCCGGCAAGGCGCTGCGGCTGTCATTGTTCACGATGCCGACAACTGCACAAGCCACCATCAACGAAAATTCCATAGTCATCTTCTTCTCATCTAAACGTGGAGCCCTGGACTGTAAATCAGTTAGCGGCTGGAAGAAACCCGAATACCCAAGGCGGAACCGCCGTCGTTCAAGGTTCTGTTAAAGACGCTAAGCGCTCCGGAAGACGATGTCAGCAGCTGTGCCGCTCCCTGCTTTTCCTAGGACTGACGGTCCCACCCTCACGGCGCGGGAGGTCCTGTCAGTACACCGTTCAAGCATTGTGGGCGGACGCGGCTGAGTGCCGTATCCGCCCACAATGGTTACTTGGATTGGAATTTAGTGACCGGGGCCGCCGGTTTCGGTTGCGGTGACCTTGAAGCTTGCGTCGAGTTTGACGGTGGCGTGCGTGCCGTCCGACTTGGTGATGTGGGCTTCGTAGGCGGCGCTGCCGTCGTCTTCGGTGGTCATGTTCTCCACCGTGGCACC